>JAHEKJ010000219.1 GCA_024638385.1 Gammaproteobacteria bacterium
AGCGCGACATCGGCGACGGCAACACCCGGTCGGTCGATATCCAGTCGCCCGGGGCGACCGGGATCAGCGTGTCGCGCTTGTGCCGCCAGCGGCCGTCGTGAAAGAACAGGGCGTGCGCGCGGGCCGCCAGATCCGCCGCCAGCGAGCGCGCTGGCTTGTCCGCGAACGCGCGACCGTAGGCGTCGAAGGCGTGGGCGAGCAGCGCGTAATCCTCGAACTGGCCGGCGATCGTACCGCCGGCATGAACGAAACGCACGACCTCGCCGCCGCGCACGAAATGCTCGCGCAGGAGCCGGTAGAGCGCCTGCGCGCGTTGCGCCTGGCGTTGGTCGAGTGGCGCCGCGAGCACCAGCGCCTCGAGCAGCAGCGCGTTCCAGCCGGCGAGGCGCTTGTCGTCCGCCGGCATGGTAGCGCGCGGCTGCGCGCGCAGCCGCTCGCGGATGCGGCGGTTGCGCTCGCCGTCACCGCTCGCGCCGGGGCCGAGCAGCGGCCGCGGCAGAAACTGGCCTTGCGCGGGATCGATTTGCCACAGGTCCTTAAGGTAGCGCGCGTCGCCGTCGCCGATGGCCGATTCGAGCTGCGCGCGCGTCCACCAGTAGGCGCCGCCCTCGACATTGTCGGTATCGACCGCGGACAGGCTCGACATGTAGCCGCCGTCGGGATGGCGCAAGCGGGCCTCGACGAAATCGAGCGTGCGCAGCGCGACGTCGGCATAGCCGCGATCGGGCCACAGCCGGTGCGCGCGCAGGTACAGCGACGCGAGTTGCGCGTTGTCGTAGAGCATCTTCTCGAAATGCGGCGTCTGCCAGTCGGGATCGGTGGTGTAGCGGAAGAAGCCGCCATCGACGTGGTCGACGAGATGGCGTGAAGCCATCACGTCGAGAGTCAACCGGACGAAGTCGGCGACGTCCGGGTCGAGCCCGGGATCGTTCGCGACGACCTCGAGCAACGCGGCGAGCTGCGGCGCGTTCGGAAACTTGCTGGTGTTGCCGAAGCCGCCCTGCAACTCGTCGGCGGCGAGCATCGATTGCGCGACCAAGGCGTCGACCAGGCGCGCCACCGGCAGAACGGGGGCCTCTTGCGCCGTGCCCGGATCGCCCATCATCTCGCGTTCGAAGAAGATCCGCGCGGCGCGGCCGAGCTCGGCGTGGCGCTCGCGCCACTCGGCATCGAGCTGCTCGAGCACGTAGAGGAAGCGGTCGCGCGGCAGGTAGGTGAAACCGGTGACCGGGTAACCGTCGGGAGTCAGGAACACGTTGAGCGGCCAGCCGGCCGAACCGCGCACGCGTTCGACGAAGGCGATCAGGCGCTGATCGAGATCGGGATCGAGTTCGCGGTCGACCTTGACCGCGACGAAGCTCTGGTTGAGGCGCGCGGCGACCGCGGCATCCTGGTAACTCTCGCGCTGCATCACGTGGCACCAGTGACACGAATAGTAGCCGATCGAGACCAGCACCAGCCGGTTGTCCTTGCGCGCGGCTGCGAAAACCTCGGCTTGCCAGTCGCGCCAGTCGACCGGGTCGTTGCCGTGCAGCGCGAGGTACGGCGACGGGTGCCCGGCGAGACGGTTTTCCGCGGCCGCGGGAGCGGCGCCGGCGCCGAGCGCCGCGAGCAGGCAGAACAGCAGGAGCAAGCATCGAGTGGGCATGATTTGTCCGGGGTCAAACGGTCGCGGGCAGCGGCCGTCATCATATCACCAAGGTGGTATTGAAACTATATTAGAAAAATCTAATATAAAGCGGATCCGAAAATACCGAATAACCCGGAACCTGTCATGCGATTCAGATTCATCGCCCCGATGCTACTCGCCGGCTGGATGTTCGGCGCCGACGCGATTGCCGAAACGCTCGCGCGCGTGACCGTCGAGCCGACGCCGATGCCGCTCGAGCGCGAACTCGACGGCGTCGTCGAGGCGCGCCGCCAGGCGACCCTGTCGGCCGAGGTCGCGGGCAAGATCGAGGAAGTCAACTTCGACGTCGACGACTACGTCGAGCAGGGCGAGGTCGTACTGAAGATCCGCGATCGCGAGTACCGCGCCGGCGTGGCGCAGGCTCGCGCGGCGCTCGCCGAGGCCCGCGCCGGCTTTGGCGACGCCCGTCTCGAGTTCAGGCGGAGCCAGGATTTACTCAAGCAAAAACTGATCTCGCAGGCGCAGTTCGACCGCGCCGAGGCCGCGCTCAAGGCGGCCGAGGCGCGTCAGGCCGCGGCCGACGCCGGCCTCGCGCGCGCCGAGGAATTGCTCGGCCACACGATCGTCAAGGCGCCGTACAGCGGCGTCGTCGTCGCCCGCCACGTCGAGCCCGGCGAATCGGTCAGCCCGGGCCAGCCGATCATGAGCGGCTATGCCGAGGGCGAGTTGCGCGTCAGCGCCGACGTGCCGCAGTCGCTGATCGCCGAACTGCGCGCGCGCCGCGTCGCGCGCGTCATCGTGCTCGAGAGCGGCGAGTCGATCACGGCCGACCGGATCACGATCCTCCCGTTCGCGAACCCGCAGAACCATTCCTTCCGCGTGCGCCTCGAGCTGCCACGGCAGCCGCTGCCGCTGTTCCCGGGCATGCTGGTCAAGGTCGCGATCGCGCTCGGCGAGACCGAGCGCCTGCTGATTCCGCAGGCCGCGCTGGTGTCGCGCACCGAGGTCAACGCGGTCTACGTCATCGACGCCGACGAGCGCGTGACGCTGCGCCAGGTGCGTCCGGGCAACCGTTTCGGCGAGCAGGTCGAAATTCTCGCCGGGCTCGACGCCGGTGAGACCATCGCGCTCGACCCGGTCGCCGCCGGCATCGCGCTCAAGCGACAGCTGGCCGGCGCGCAATGAGCGACGGTCTCGGCCCGTCGGGGCGGGTGGCGCGAAGCTTCCTGCAGACCGAGATCACGCCGCTGCTGGCGCTCGTCGGTCTGCTGCTCGGATTGTTCGCAGTGCTGATCACGCCGCGCGAGGAAGAACCGCAGATCGACGTGACCTTCGCCAACGTATTCGTCCCGTTTCCGGGCGCGACCGCGTTCGAGGTCGAGCAGGTCGTCAGCACGCCGGCCGAGCAGGT
>JAHEKJ010000220.1 GCA_024638385.1 Gammaproteobacteria bacterium
CTTGCCGGTGCCACTTTATGGTAATATCGCGAGGGTTTTCCGCGATTGCGGACGAATCGAATAATAACGATCGAAAGACATAACCACATCGAGAGGTAGTCATGAATAAAACCAAAAGCTTTCTCCTCGGCTTCGCCGCATTGCTGGCATTCGGGTTCGCCCCGGCGCAGGCGGCGACGCCGAAGAACACCTTCGTCATGGCCAAGGATATCGCCGACATCATCACGATGGACCCGGCCGAGGTCTTCGAACTGACGACCGGCGAAATCATCGCCAACATCTACGACCGCGTCATGATGTTCGAGCCGGAGAACCTGCAGGATCTGGTCGGCGGGGTTGTCGAGAGCTGGGAAATCAGCAACGGCGGCAAGACGATCACGTTCACGATGCGCCCGGGGCTCAAGTTCCACTCGGGCAATTCGGTGACCGCCGAGGACGCCGCCTGGTCGCTGCGCCGCGTGGTCAAGCTCAACAAGACCCCGGCGTTCATCATCACCCAGTTCGGCTGGAACGCGGATAACGTCGACGGCCTGATCAAGGCGCTCGACGACCGCCGCTTCTCGGTCACGATCACCGAGGACTTCTCGCCCGGACTGGTGTTGAACGCGCTGTCCGCCGGCGTCGCGTCGGTGGTCGACAAGAAGCTCGTGCTGAGCCACGAGAAGAACGGCGACCTCGGTTACGACTGGCTCAAGTCGAACAGCGCGGGCTCCGGCGCGTTCAGCCTCAAGACCTGGAAAGCCAACGAAATCGTGACGCTCGAGGCCAATCCCGACTACCGTCACGGCGAGCCGGGCATGGACCGCGTAATCCTTCGCCACGTCTCCGAGCCGTCGTCGCAGCGCCTGCTGCTGGAGAAGGGCGACATCGACATGGCGCGCAATCTCACGCCCGACCAGGTCAAGGGCATCCAGGGCAACGCCGACATCGCGATCGACAACTACCCGAAGGGCACGATCGTCTACATGGCCGCGAACGCCGGCCACCCGATCCTCGGCAAGCCCGAGGTCGTGCAGGCGCTGCGCCACGCGGTCGACTACGACGCGATGGCGAATTCGTTCCTCGCCGGGCAGTTCGTCGTCCACCAGGCGTTCTGGCCGGGCGGGCTGTGGGCCGCGCTCGAGAAGCGTCCCTACCAGCAGGATGTCGCCAGGGCGAAATCGCTGCTGAAGCAGGCCGGACATCCGAACGGCTTCGAGCTGACGATCCACACGCTGACCAACTCGCCGTTCCCGGAAATCGCGCAATCGGTGCAGGCCGACCTCGCCAAGGCCGGCATCAAGGCCAAGATCGTGACCCTCGAGGGCAAGACGCTGTGGCCGAAGTACCGCGCGCGCGAGCATGACATCATCCTCGCCCGCTGGTCGCCGGACTACGTCGATCCGCACTCGAACGCCGACGCCTTCGCGCACAACCCGGACAACCGGTTCGAGGCCAAGCTGACCGGCGTGCTCGCTTGGCGCAACGCGTGGGCCGACCCGGACAGCAACGTGCTCGCGGTCAGGGCGCGCAACGAAACCGACCTCAAGAAGCGCAAGCAGCAGTACCTCGAGCTGCAGGAAATGCTGCAGACCAAGGGGCCCTACGTGATCATGTTCCAGCAGAACGAGCAGGTCGCGCGGCGCAAGAACCTGCGCGGCTTCGTCTCCGGCTCGAACTTCGACCTGGTGTTCTACCGCAACGTCATCAAGCGCTGACGCGCGGCTGAATGCCCGAGGCCAGCGCCAACGGCCGTAACGCGGCGGGGCCCGGCTGGGCCCCGCCGGCTTTTCTGGTCAAGGTTGCGGGAGTACTCTTAAGCCTCGCACTGACGTTCCTCGGCCTGACCGCGATCACCTTCGTGATCGGCCGCGTCATGCCGGTCGACCCGGTGCTCGCCATCGTCGGCGACCGCGCTTCCGACGAGGTCTACCAGCAAGTCTACTTACAGCTCGGCCTCGACAAGCCGATCATCGTGCAGTATCTCCTCTATCTCGGCCAGCTCGCCGAGGGCGATCTCGGCACGTCGATCATGACCGCGCAACCGGTCGCCGAGGACATCGCGCGCTTCTTCCCGGCGACGCTCGAACTCGCCACGGTCGCGACCCTGCTCGGTGTGTTCGTCGGCGTGCCGCTGGGCGTGTTCGCCGCGGTCCACCAGGGTCGCTGGATCGATCACGTCGTGCGCGTGGTCGCGCTGCTCGGCTACTCGGCGCCGATCTTCTGGCTCGGCCTGGTCGCGCTGCTGGTGTTCTACGCCAAGCTCGGCTGGGTCGCCGGGCCCGGCCGGCTCGACGTGTACTTCGACGGCATCGTCGAACCGCGCAGCGGCATCCTGATGCTCGACGCCGCGCTCTCCGGTGACTGGGATATTTTTCACAACGCGCTGTCGCACCTGATACTGCCGGCGTCGATCCTCGGCACCTTCGCGCTGGCCTATATCGCGCGCATGACCCGCAGCTTCATGCTCGACCAGCTGTCGCAGGAATACGTGCTGACCGCGCGGGTCAAGGGCATGCCCGAGTACAAGGTCATCTGGGGCCACGCGTTCCGCAACGTGCTGGTGCAGCTGATCACGATCGTCGGCCTGACCTACGCGTCGCTGCTCGAGGGTTCGGTGCTGACCGAGACCGTGTTCTCGTGGCCCGGCATCGGCCAGTACATTACCAACTCGCTGTTCAACAACGACATGAACGCGGTGCTCGGCGGCACCATCGTCGTCGGCGCCTGTTTCGTCGGCATCAACATGCTGTCGGACCTGCTCTACAAGCTGGTCGACCCGAGGGTGCGTTGATGCAAAACGTCGTCGCGCTGCGCGGCTGGCTGCTGGCCGCGGTGCCGCGCTCGAAATGGCAGGCACGCTGCCAGCGTTTCTACATCGGCTGGCTCGCGTTTCGTTCCAACCCGATCGCGATGATCGGCTTGCTGATCATTCTCGGCCTGATCGGCGTCGCGCTGCTGGCGCCGTGGATTACCGGCTCCGACGGGCTCCAGCCGAACCTCGGCAACCGCCTGCACCCGCCCGGCGGCGAGCACTGGTTCGGCACCGACGAGCTCGGCCG
>JAHEKJ010000221.1 GCA_024638385.1 Gammaproteobacteria bacterium
AAAGCCAAGCTGCAGGGCATGCTCGACGCGATGGCCGAGGGCGAGGTCGCCGAGATCAATGTTCTGATCAAGGCCGACGTCCAGGGCAGTGCCGAGGCGATTCGCGAGTCGCTCGAAAAGCTGTCGACCGACGAGGTGCGCGCCAAGCTGGTCGCCACCGGCGTCGGCGGTATCAACGAGTCCGACATCAATCTTGCCGCCGCCTCGAACGCGATCGTTATCGGCTTCAACGTGCGCGCCGACGCCGCGGCCAAGCGCATCGCCGGCGATTACGGCATCGAGATCCGCTACTACAGCGTCATCTACGACATCATCGACGACGTCAAGGCCGTCATGTCGGGCATGCTTTCGCCGGAGTCGCAGGAGAAGATCATCGGCCTGGCGCAGGTCAAGGAAGTCTTTCGCTCGCCGAAGTTCGGCGACGTCGCCGGCTCGATTGTCATCGAGGGCGTCGTGCGCAAGGGCCAGCCGATCCGCGTGCTGCGCGACAATGTCGTCATCTACGAGGGCGAGCTCGAGTCGCTGCGTCGCTTCAAGGATCCGGTCGAGGAGGTGCGCATGGGCACCGAGTGCGGCATCGCGGTCAAGAATTACAATGACGTCAGGGCCGGCGATCAGATCGAGGTCTTCGAGCGGATTGAAATCGCGCGCTCGCTAGACTGACGGAGCCCGCGTCATGCCCCGCGATTATCCGCGCAGCGAACGCCTCGCCTCGCAAATCCAGCGCGAGCTCGCGCAGCTGCTGCAACGCGGCCTCAAGGATCCGGCGATCGCCGCGCCGAGCATCCTCGACGTCGAGGTCAGCCGCGATCTCGCGCATGCCCGCGTGTTCTTCAGCGTGCTCGACCCCGAGAATGCCGCGGCAACCCTCGAAGCGCTCGATCGCGCCGGCGGCTACCTGCAGCGCGAACTCGGCAAGGCCCTCAAGGTCAGGATCACGCCCAGGCTGAGCTTCGTCTATGACGATACCGACATTCGCGGGCGGCAACTGTCCGACCTGATCGAATCGGCCGTCGCCGCCGACCGCGCCAAGCACGATTCCTGATGGCCCGCCGCCGCGATGGCCGCGACGTCGATGGCATCCTGATCCTGGACAAGGATAAAGGCATCAGTTCGAACAAGGCGCTGCAGCAGATCCGCAACCTGTTTCGCGCGCGCAAGGCCGGCCATTGCGGCAGCCTCGATCCGCTCGCCACCGGGGTGCTGCCGATCTGCCTCGGCCAGGCCACGCGATTTGCCGACTACCTGCTGGGCGCCGACAAACGCTATCGCGCGACCTGCCGGCTCGGCGTCGTGACGACGACCGGCGACGCCGAGGGCGAGGTGCTCGAGCGCAGCCCGGTGGCGGTATCTCGCGGCGATGTCGAGCGGGCGCTGGCGGACTTCCGCGGTTCGATCGAGCAGGTGCCGCCGATGTATTCGGCGCTCAAGCACGAGGGCCGGCGCCTGTATGAACTCGCGCGCGAAGGCAAGACGGTCGAGCGCGCGGCGCGCAGGGTCGAAATCCATGCGCTCGAGCTCGAGGAATTCGCGGGCGACGAGCTGCGGTTCGTCGTTCACTGTTCGAAGGGCACCTATATTCGCACGCTGGCCGAGGACATCGGCGCCGTGCTCGGTTGCGGCGCCCACCTGACCGCGCTGCGACGGCTCGCGGTAACGCCGTTCGACGAGCGCGATGCGGTCGATTTCGCCGCGCTGCAAGCGTCCGCGCAGTCGGCACCGGATGAGCTCGACCGTTGTTTGCTGCCGGTCGCGGCGGCGCTCGAAGGCTTTCCCGAGGTCCGACTCGAGCCGGCCGGGGCGACGGCGATCCGCCATGGCCAGCCCCTGCCGGCCGCCACCGCCGCCGCCGCGGGACTGTGTCGACTATACGTTGCCGATGGCGAATTCATCGGTCTCGGCGAGGTTGCCGCGGACGGCATACTGCGACCGAAACGACTGTTGCAGACGGGATCGGGCCGGTGATTCTACGCGCTTTGCGAAATGCGCCGGTGGCGGGCGAAAGCCCTTGTTACGGCCAGCCCGGATAGGTAGAATACCTGCCTTTTTCGGGCCCATGAGGTTTTATTAATGGCAATGTCAGCTGAACAAAAGGCTGCAATCATCGCTGATTACCAGCGCAAGGACGGAGATACCGGGTCCCCCGAGGTCCAGGTGGCGCTGTTGTCACACCAGATCGGCCACCTGACCGAACATTTCAAAACGCATATACACGACCACCACTCCCGCCGCGGATTGTTGAAGATGGTCAACCAGCGTCGCAATTTACTGGATTATCTGAAATCCAAGAATCAGCAACGTTATCGGGAATTGATCGAGAAGTTGGGATTGCGTCGTTAAGCCAGTGAGAAAATAGTGAATTCAATCAAGAAGACGTTCCAGTACGGGGCCCATCAGGTCACGCTGGAAACCGGAGAAATCGCGCGCCAGGCCAGCGGCGCAGTACTTATCAACATGTCCGATACGGTCGTCATCGTGACCGTCGTCGGCGCCAGGCATGCCGACCCGAACCGGGGATTTTTCCCGCTGACGGTCGATTACCAGGAAAAGACCTACGCCGCGGGACGCATCCCGGGCGGGTTCTTCAAGCGTGAAGGCCGCCCCAGCGAGAAAGAAACCCTGACCTGCCGGCTGATCGATCGCCCGATCCGGCCGCTGTTCCCGAAGGGTTTCATGAACGAGGTGCAGGTCGTCGCCAACGTGATCTCGATGAACCCGGAGGTCGACCCCGACATCGCCGCGATGCTCGGCACCTCGGCCGCGCTGGCGATCTCCGGCATTCCTTTCAACGGCCCGATCGGCGCCGCGCGGGTCGCTTACATCGACGGCGACTACGTGCTCAATCCGACCCATAGCCAGCTCGAAGAGACCGCGCTCAACCTGGTCGTCGCCGGCACCGCGAACGCGGTCCTGATGGTCGAATCGGAAGCCAATTGCCTGTCCGAATCGACCATGCTCGGCGCCGTCGTTTACGGTCACGAGCAGATGCAGGCCGCGATCGGCGCGATCAACGAGCTCGCCGCCGAGGCCG
>JAHEKJ010000113.1:0-1470 GCA_024638385.1 Gammaproteobacteria bacterium
TTCGTCATGATGGACAGCCCCGGCTACGACCCGGCGTCGATCACCGGGCAGATCGCGTCCGGCTGTAACCTGGTCGCGTTCACCACCGGCCGCGGCAGCGTGTTCGGCTCGAAGCCGGCGCCGTCGATCAAGATCGCGACCAATTCGAAAATGTTCGAGCACATGAGCGAAGACATGGACGTCAACGCCGGCCGCATCCTCGACAGCGACGGCACGGTCGAATCGGTCGGCGCGGAAATATTCGAGCTGCTGATCGAGGTCGCGTCGGGCAAGCGCTCGAAGAGCGAGGCGCAGGGCCTCGGCGATCTGGAATTCGTCCCGTGGCAGATCGGCGCGGTGATGTGAGCGCGGTGCTGACCGCGGAGCAACGAACATTCTACCTCGAGCACGGTTACCTGGTGCTCGAAAACCGGATACCGATGGCGCGCATCGATGCGATTCGCGCCGAGATCGAGCGGTTCAGGGAAATCGCCGCGACGATGGATCGCTCCGACGAGCGCATCGATCTCGAAGCCACGCACACGCGCGAGAATCCCCGCATCCGCCGGATCAAGCTGCCGCACCGCCAGCTCGACAGCGTGCGCGCGCTGATGTACGACGATTGCGTGCTCGCGCCGGTGCGCGACCTGCTCGGGCCGAACCTGCGGCTGCACACGTCGAAGCTGAACCTGAAGTCGGCCGGTTACGGCGCCGCGGTCGAGTGGCACCAGGACTGGGCGTTCTACCCGCACACCAACGACGACATCCTCGCCGTCGGCGTGATGCTCGACGACATGACGGCGGACAACGGCGCGCTGATGGTGATCCCCGGCAGCCACCGCGGGCCGATCCTCGATCATCACGGCAAGGGCGGTTTCAGCGGCGCGATCGCGGCCAGCGCGGTCGACGCCGGCAGGGCGGTCGCGCTGACCGCGCCGGCCGGTTCGATTTCGCTGCACCACGTGCGCCTGGTGCACGGCTCGGACCTGAATCGCTCCAGCCGCGACCGCCGCCTGCTGCTCTACGAAATCACCGCGGCCGACGCCTTCCCGATCATGGGTGCGCTGTCGAAGCTGCCGTCGATCGACGAATACGACAGCCGCCTGCTGTGCGGCGAGCCGACGCTCGAGCCGCGCCTCGCGCCGGTGCCGGTGCGGATACCGCAACCGGCGCCGGCCGATTTCGGCTCTATCTACGAGTTGCAGAACAGCAGCTCCGAACCCGCGTTCGAATCCCTGCGCCGGGATAGTTGACCCCGGCAACCATGCGGGTGCCGCCCGGCTGGTCACTCCTCGCAGTGACGCGAGGCTTGCTGTCATTGCGAGCGATAGCGAAGCAATCTCCGGAGACTACGTATTCTTCGGGAGATTGCTTCGTCGCTGGTGCTCCTCGCAGTGACGCGAGGCTTGCTGTCATTGCGAGCGATAGCGAAGCAATCTCCGGGGACTACGCAATCCTCGGGAGATTGCTTCGTCGCTGGCGCTCCTCGCA
>JAHEKJ010000113.1:1570-12097 GCA_024638385.1 Gammaproteobacteria bacterium
GACTACGCAATCCTCGGGAGATTGCTTCGTCGCTGGCGCTCCTCGCAATGACCCGTCGTACCGACGGGTCACTTGGCGAACAGCATCGTCAGCTCGGGGAAGAACAGGATCAGCATCAACACGACGATCTGGATGCCGATGAACGGCAGGAAACCGCGGAAGATGTCCGGCAGCGAGATGTGCGGCGGCGCCACCGACTTGAGGTAGAACGCGGCCGGCCCGAACGGCGGCGACAGGAACGAGACCTGCATGTTGACGCAGAACAGGATGCCGAACCAGACGCTGACGAAGTAGCGCGCGTCGACCAGCGGCGAAAACACGCCAAGATCCTCGACCGGCAGTTTCAGCACGATCGGCAGGAATACCGGCATGACCAGCAGCACGATCCCGGTCCAGTCCATGAACGCGCCGAGAAACAGGAAGATCAGCATCATCACCAGCAGCACGCCGAGCGTCGGCAGGTCGTAGCCGACGATCAGGTTGGCGACGTAGGTCGGCCCTCCGGAGATCGTGTAGGCGCCGGCCAGCGCGGTCGCGCCGAAGGTCACCCAGATGATCGTGCCGGTCGACTTGAAGGTGCGCATCGAGGCTTCCTTGAGTAGCTGGAACGAGTACTCCTTGCGCAGGATGATCAGCACCAGCACCGCGACCGAGCCCATCGCCGCGGCCTCGGTAATGCCGGTGATGCCGCCGTAGATCGAGCCGAGGACGATGAGGACGATAAACAGCGGCTGCACCATGCCCTTGCCCATTTCCCAGGCCTCGCGGGTAAACGCCCAGCCGTAAACCTTGAAGATCAGCAGGCCGGTGACGGCGATCAGCGTGACCAGGCTATAAAGCCATTCGATGCCCTGGAACCAGGTGCCTTCCTCGATCGTGCCGAGCGTGTGGATAAAGGTGTAGCGCAGCAGGATCACGATGCCGGCGCCGAACCCGAGCAGCGCCAGCAGCGCGCCGCCGGACCTCGATTTTTCCTGGAACGTCGGGTCGTCGCCGGTCGGTTCCGGCAGCGGCGCCAGCGACGGGTTCAGGTTGGTCCGGATCAGGATGTAGATGATGTACAGTGTCGCGAGGATGAAACCGGGCAGGAACGCGGCCTGGAACAGCGCGTGGATCGAGGTTTCGGTGATCAGGCCGTAGAAGATCAGCACGATCGACGGCGGAATCATCGTGCCGAGGGAGCCGGAGGCGCAGATCGTGCCCACCGCCAGGTTCTGGTCGTAGCCGAGGCGCAGCATTTGCGGTAATGCGATCAGGCCCAGCAAAACGACTTCGCCGCCGATGATGCCGGACATCGCCGCCATGACGATCGCCATCAGCGCGGTCACGACCGCGATGCCGCCGCGGGTGCGGCTGAGCCACAGGTTGAGCGAGCTGTACATGTCGCGCGCGATCCCCGAGCGCTCCAGCAGCGTCGCCATGAAGATGAACAGCGGCACCGACACCAGCACGTAGTTGGTCGTGATGCCGTAGAGGCGCTGCGCGAGCACGTTCATCGGGCCGGCGCCGGGACGCCGGGTGAGGGCGCCTTCGCCCCATTTCCAGGATTCGAAGTCGAAGCCGTGGACGAACGGGTCGGTGATGATCGTCGGCTCGAATTTCAGCACCATGACCAGCGCCGCGAGAAATCCGGAGGCGAAGCCCAGCGGCATGCCGATCGCAAGCAGGAAAAGCATCCCGAGCAACAGGATGATTGAAATTGTGGCGATATCCATGCTTCGCTCCCCCGGTCGAAGCTAGCGCTTCGTTGTTGTCATTATGGTCGCTGTCGCGGCTCGTCGTCGTCGTCGATCCTGCCCGACGCCACGTCGACCGGCGGCGGCCGGCCGGTCAGCACCTCGTCGGGGAGATCGTGTTCCTCGAGCGGATCGTGGGTCTCGATGTGCGGTGCGGGCGTGACCTTGAAATCGCGCACGATGCCGAGCACCGACAGCGCGATCGACACCAGCAGCAGCAGCGCGATCAAGATGCGCCAGAATGTCGGCACCGCCATTTCCGATTCGGCCGATGGCCACAGCACCGGCAGGGCCCACAGGCACAGGCCGACGACGAGGATCGCGGCCAGGATATCGAAAAGCTGCCGGACCCAGGCCCTGGCGGGCCAGTCGCGGATCAGGTTGGACAAAGCCTGCAGCGTCAGTACGAACACGGTGAGCAGCACCAGCGGCTTGTTGGTCGCCGGAATCGGCGGATCCCACGCGGTGCCGAAGGCTTCCCAGCGCATGAACTTGGCCGCGGCCTCGCCGAAGCCGCCCCAGATCACCGCGAATGCGAAGATCGCCACGCACAGCACCGACAGGATATCGAACAGGCGCCGGGCCCAGGCCGGCGCCATGTCGTAGAGCACGAAGATCCGGATATGGCTGCGCTGCTGCATCGCGTACAGCCCGGAGGTCACGAAGATGAAGCCGCCGGCCCATAGCGACAACTCGTTGACCCACAACGTCGGCTGGAAAAAGATATAACGCATCACCACTTCGTAGAAGATGATGACGACGATGAACGCCGGACCCCACATGGCCGCGCGGCTCAGGGTGTAGGCCAGGCGGTCGACCGGACCGGTCGGCTTGTGCTCGATCATCTACCTCCTCCCCTGACTTCCCGTCCCCGCGGGAATGCCAAACCTGAAGCCGGGGCCCGCGGGCCCCGGCAATGTCCAGGTGATTTAGTTAGCCAGGCCGAGCTGCTTCAGGTAGCCGATGTGGCTCTTGACCAGCGCCTTGGCTTCGGGCGTGGTCGCGAACTCGGGCCAGCTGGCCTGAGCCGCGTTGCGGAACTTTTGCAGTTCCTCGGGCGACCACTGGTGCAGCGTGACGCCCTTCGACTTCAGCATCGCGGCGGCTTCGGCATTCTTCTTCTCGAAGGTCAGCGCGGTCTTGAGCGCCAGCGCCTGCATCGCGGTATTCAGGATGCGCTGGTGGTGCTTGGGCATCGAATCGTAGACCTCCTTGTTGCAGGCCAGGTGATCCGACGGCATCGAATGGAAACCCGGATAGTTGGCATGCTTGACGATGTCGTAGAGGCCGAGGCCGACGTTGTTGGCGAGGCCCGATGCGTCGGCGCCGTCGATGATGCCGGACTCGAGCGCGGTGAAGATCTCGGTGAAATCCATGACGATCGGCTTGGCGCCGAGCTTTTCGAAGATCTTGGTCTCGAGTCCGGGCGGCGAGCGGAATTTCCAGTCCTTGAGGTCGGCCGTGCTGCGGATCGGCTTCGACGACGACAGCGATTCCTGGCCGTAAACCCACCAGCCGATCAGCTGCATGCCGTACTTGTTGTACAGCTGCTGCGCCGCATCGAGACCGCCGCCGTAGTACAGCCACGAAAGCTGCTGGTAAGGGGTGTCGTAACCGCCCATGATGTCGCCGACGAACTGGAACGCCGGGTTCTTGCCGGTCTGGTAGGCGCCGCCGGTCATGTCGCAGTCGAGAATCCCGGTGGCGGCTGCGTCGAAGGTTTCGACCGATTTGACCACCGACGACGAGAAGAACGGCTCGATCTTGATTTCGCCGTTCGACATGGTTTGCACGTCGTCGAAGAATTCCTGCGCCAGTTTGCCGGACGGGGTTTCCGGCGCGTAGTGCGTCTGGATGCGCAGCGTGGTATTGGCCGCATTCGCGGTTCCTGTCGCTACGAGCATTACCGAAACGATAGTGGCGAGCGCGATTTTTCGCATTGTCATTGTGTTACTCCTCCTTCAGAGCAGGTTGTGTTGTAGATGTCCGAAACTCGATAGTCCACGAGCCGAACATTCGTTATTCAATCCGTTTGCCTATCGAACCATATTGAATATTCATTCCCGTGGCAAGTAGATCGGCGGGATCGAGTGCACCATTCTGGCCCGGATGGCGAGGCTTCCCTTGCGCAAATCGAGCGCCGGCAGGTCCGCTTCAACGCGTGCCCCGGGGGTCGGATTGTACGCCGGATTGCGGCTCGCCGGCGAATCCTTTACGCTGAATCGGGCCAGCCCGGCCCTGGCATTCGAAGCCCGGCGGGACTCGCCTCGCCTGAAACGAGGATTTAAAGAATATGAAAGACGCAATCAATTCCGCCGTCATCGGACTGGGATCCATGGGTTACGGCATGGCGGCATCGTTGCTGCGCGCCGGAAACCGCGTACATGGCGTGGACCTCAACCGCGAGGCAATGGCCCGTTTCCAGGCGGAAGGCGGCGCGCCGGGTGGACTCGACGCGATGGCGGGCGAGCTCGACGCGGTCGTCGTCGCGGTGCTGAACGCCGCGCAAAGCGAAAGCGTGCTTTTCGGCGAAGACGGGATCGTTGCGAAACTGAAGCCCGGCGCCGTGGTGGTCGCCTGCGCCACCGTCTCTCCGGATTTCGCGCGGGCGATGGCGGCGCGCTGCGCCGGGCACGAGGTGCATTATCTCGACGCGCCGATTTCCGGGGGCTCGCTCAAGGCCGCCGCGGGCAGGCTGTCGATCATGGCTTCCGGGACGCCGGAGGCTTTCGCCGCGGCGGGCCCGGTACTCGATGCCACCGCCGAGAAAGTATTCAGGCTCGGCGACGCGGCCGGCGCCGGGTCGGCGATGAAGGCCGTGAACCAGTTGCTCGCCGGCGTGCACATCGCGACCATGGCCGAGGCGCTGACCTTCGGCATGACCCAGGGCATCGAACCGCAGCAGTTCGTCGAGGTGATCTCGCAATGCGCCGGCAGCAGCTGGATGCTGGAAAACCGCGCGCCGCATATCGTCGCCGGCGATTACACCCCGCATTCGGCCGTCGACATCTGGCCCAAAGATCTCGGCATCGTGCTCGACATCGCGCGCGCCGCGAAATTCTCCGCCCCGATCACCGCCGCGGCGCTGCAACAGTTTCTCGCCGCCTCCGGCATGGGCCTCGGGCGCGAAGACGATGCCGCCGTGGCCAAGGTATACGCGCGCAACGCGTCGCTGCGATTGCCCGGGGAAACCGGGCAGTCATGAAAACGCTGTTCGGCGCCATCGCCGACGATTTCACCGGCGCGACCGATCTGGCCGGACTGCTGGCGCGATCCGGTGTCGCGGTTTCGCTGCGGATCGGGGTGCCGCCGGAGCCGCCGGCGCAAACGGCGCCGCTCGAAATCATCGCTCTGAAGTGCCGCACCGCGCCGGTCGACGAAGCCGTCGGCGACAGCCGCGCGGCGCTCGCATGGCTGCGCCGCGCCGGCGCCGAAAGATTTTTCTGGAAGTATTGCTCGACCTTCGATTCGACGCCTGCCGGTAACATCGGCCCGGTTGCCGAGGCGTTGATGGCCGACCTCGGCGTCGAGCAAACCATCTATTGCCCGGCTTTCCCGGAAAACGGCCGCGCCATTTTCATGGGTAACCTGTTCGTCGGCGAGCTGCCGCTGGCGGAAAGCCCGATGAAGGACCATCCGCTGACGCCGATGCGGGATTCGAACCTGCTGCGACTGCTGCAACCGCAGGTGACCCGCCCGGTCGGCCTCGCCAACCGGCTCGCGGTCGCGCGCGGCCCCGATTCGCTGCGCGCCCGCCTGGCCGAACTCGCCGGCGACGGTATCGCGCACGTCGTGGTCGACGCCGTCGCGGACGAGGATTTACACGTCATTGCCGAGGCTTGCCGGGACATGCCCCTGATGACCGGCGGCAGCGCGGTCGCGATGCCGTTACCGGAAATCTGGCTCGAGCAGGGCTTGCTGGCCGCCGATGCGGCCGGCCCGCGGCGGCGCCAGCCGGCCGCGGGTACGGTCGTGCTGTCGGGCAGCTGTTCGGCCATGACCAACCTGCAGGTCGCCGCCTACCGCGATCGCGGTGCCCCGGCATTCAGGCTCGATCCGCTGGACCTGGCGCGGGATGGCGTCGCCGGCGCGCTCGAATGGCTGCAGCGGCAAGACGCCGAATCGGCGCCGTTGATCTACGCCACCGCGGACCCGCAATCCGTCAGCGCCGCGCAGCAGGAACTGGGCGTGGCCGGGGCCGGCGAGATCGTCGAAGCGGCGCTGGCCGACTGCGCCGTCGCGGCACGCGATCGGGGAATCCGGCGATTCGTCGTTGCCGGCGGCGAGACCTCCGGTGCCGTGACCCGGGCGCTCGGCGTCACCCGGCTCGATGTCGGCGTCGAAATCGCGCCCGGCGTGCCCTGGTGCCATGCCGAAAGTGCGGGTCAGGAGATCGCGATCGCGTTGAAGTCCGGTAACTTCGGCGCCGAGTCGTTCTTCACCGATGCGCTGGAGACGCTCGACCGATGAGCGCGGAAACCCGGCTGCGCGAACAGATGTGCCGGCTCGCCGCGTCGCTGTTCGACCGCGGCCTGACCGCGGGCGCGAGCGGCAATATTTCCGCCCGCACCGCCGACGGCGGCCTGCTGGTGTCGCCGACCGGGACGAGTTTCGGGCGGCTCGATCCGGCCCGGCTGAGCCGCTTCGACGGCGGCGGCAAGTTGCTCGACGGCGATCCGCCGACCAAGGAAATGCCGCTGCATACGGCGTTCTACGAGACCCGTAACCAGGCCGGTGCGGTGGTGCACCTGCATTCGTGCCATGCCGTGGCCCTGTCGCTGCTGCCGGAAACCGATGCCGATGATTTCCTGCCGCCGCTGACGCCCTACGCGCTGATGCAGCTCGGCCGGGTCAGGCTGCTGCCGTATATCCGGCCCGGCGACCCGGCCATCGGCGACGCCATCCGCGAACTCGCGGGCAAGCGCTCGGCGGTGATGCTGGCCAATCACGGCCCGGTGGTCGCCGCGCGGGACCTGGAGTACGCCTGCAATGCGATCGAGGAACTGGAGGCCTCGGCACGGCTGGCGCTGCTGACGCTCGGGCGAAATCCACGCCGGCTGACGGAGGCGCAGATTCGCGACCTCGTGAGCCGCTTCGATATCGAGTGGAACGCGTGAAATTTTCCGCCAACCTCGGCTTCCTGTGGGCCGACCGGCCGTTGCCCGACGCGATTCGCGCCGCGCACGCCGCCGGATTCGACGCGGTCGAGTGTCACTGGCCTTATGCCGAGCCGGCCGCGCAGGTCGGCGCCGCGCTCGGAGAAACCGGCTTGCCGATGCTCGGGCTCAACACCCGCCGCGGAACCCCGGACGCCGGGGACAACGGCATGGCGGCGATTCCCGGGCGCGAGTCCGAGGCGCGCGACGCGATCGACGAGGCGCTGGAATACGCCCGCGCGACCGGCACCGGCGCGGTTCACGTGATGGCGGGGTTCTCCGGCGGTCCGCGGGCGCGCAGCGCGTTTTGCGCGAACCTCGCCTACGCCTGCGACGCGGCCGCGGCGGACGGCATCACGATCCTGATCGAACCGCTGAACCACTACGACGCGCCGGGATACTTCCTGTCGACCTCGGCCCAGGCCGCCGGCATCATTCACGAACTGGGGATGCCCAACCTGAAGCTGATGTTCGATTGCTACCATGTCCAGATCATGGAGGGCGACCTGTGCCGGCGCCTGCGGTCGCTGCTGCCGCTGGTCGGCCACATCCAGGTCGCGGCCGTGCCCGACCGCGGCGCGCCGGATCACGGCGAACTCGACTACCGCCACGTGTTCGCCGAAATCGAGCGCCTCGGCTGGCGGCAACCGGTCGGCGCCGAGTACAAGCCCGGCGGGGACACCGACTCGAGCCTGGGCTGGCTCGAGGCGATCAGGCGACGCTGAAAACCGCTACGCGACCTGCGTGAGCAACGGCTTGCCGTCGAGGTAAGCGAGCAGGTTGGCGATTACCAGTTCGCCCATGTCGTGGCGCGTCTTGCGGGTCGCCGACGCCGCGTGCGGCGACAGCACGACGTTGCCCATCGCCAGCAGCGCGTCGGGCACGCGCGGTTCCGCGGCGAACACGTCGAGCGCCGCGCCGCCGAGCCGGCCGCGCTCGAGCGCCTTCACCAGCGCCGGTTCGTCGACCACCGAGCCCCGCGCGACGTTGACCAGCGCCCCGTCCGGGCCGAGCGCGTCGAGCACCGTGGCCGACACGATGCCGTCGGTGCCGGCGCCGCCGGGCAGGCAGACGACCAGCCAGTCGACCGCCGCCGCCATTTTTTCGAGATCGTCGTAATACTCGAACGGCTCGTTCGGCTGGCGCCGGCGGCCGTGGTAGACCACGCGCATCTTCATCGCCTGCAACCGCCGGGCGACTTCCTTGCCGATGCGGCCGAGGCCGAGGATGCCGGCGACGCGGCCGGACAGCTCGTCGGTCAGCGGATACTCGCCTTCGAGCCAGGCGCCGTCGCGGACGAAGCGGTCGGATTGCGGAATGCGGCGCGACAGCGCCAGCATCAGGCCCAGCGCCAGCTCGGCGACCGCGTCGGACAACACGTCCGGCGTGTTGGTCACGCGGATGCCGCGGGCGCGCGCGGCATCGACGTCGATCGCGTCGTAGCCGACGCCGAAGCAGCCGATGATGCCGAGATTCGGCAATCGGTCCATGATCCCGGGCGCGCAGCCGACGTGGCCGTTGGTGCCGACCAGGCGGACCTTGTCGCCGACCTCGTCGAGCAGGGCGTCGGGATCGGACGCGTTGTAGTAGCGATGGACTTGGCAGCGGCCGCCGAGGCTGTCGAGATGCGGCTCGATGTTGGCGGACAGCAGTAGCAAGTGTTCGGTCATGTCATTTCCCGTGGTTGTCTGGTGAAAGCTTCGCCGGCACGGTTCAGACCGCGCTCGACATGCCGCCGTCGATGAACAGCACCTGGCCGTTGACGAAATCGGAGGCCGCCGAAGCGAGGAAGATCGCCGCGCCGCCGAGCTCGTCGACGCGGCCCCAGCGGCCCGCCGGCGTGCGCTTGCTGACCCAGGCGCTGAACTCGGGGTCGGCCACCAGCGCCGCGGTCAGCTCGGTGTCGAAGTAGCCCGGCGCGATGCCGTTGGCCTGGATGTTGTGCCGCGCCCAGTCCGCGCACATGCCGCGGGTAAGCCCCTGGACGGCGTGCTTCGACGCGGTGTAGGGTGCGATATTGGGGCGCGCCAGGCGCGACTGAATCGAACAGATATTGATGATCTTGCCGCCGCCGCGCGCGATCATGCCGCGCGCGACCGGCCGCGTGACGTTGAAGATCGAATTCAGGTTCAGGTCCATGATCCGGTCCCAGTCGGCGAATTCGAAATCCTGCAATTCGCCGCGATGCTGCATGCCGGCATTGTTGACGAGGATGTCGACCGCGCCGACGTCGGCTTCGATCGCAGCGATCTGTCGGGCGGTCTGTTCGCGGTCGGTGACGTCGAACGACGCGACCGTGACGGCAATATCCTCGCCCTCGAGTTGCGCCGCGGCTTGCTGCAGGCGCTCGCCATCGCGCCCGTTCAGGATCACGCTCGCGCCGGCCGAGCCGAGCGCTCGCGCCAGCGCGAGGCCGATGCCGCGACTGGAACCGGTTACCAGCGCGTTTTTGCCGGCGAGAGAAAATTGATCTATGGTCATGGCGGGTTTATTGTTGTCGTCCGGGGCGGCCCATACTAGCAGATCGATCTCGACTCGCCGAATCGCGCCGCCCTTTTACGGCAATTTGCCGGAGGTATTCCCCATGCGCGCGCTCGTCATCCACGCCGCCCGCGATCTGAGGATCGAGGAGCAGCAAATCACCGACCCGCAACCGGCACAGGTCGCGGTCAGGGTCAAGGCCGGCGGTGTCTGCGGCTCCGATCTGCATTATTTCAATCACGGCGGATTCGGCGATATCCGCATACGCGAACCGATGATTCCCGGCCACGAGGTTGCCGGCGAGGTCATCGCGGTCGGCGGCGAGGTCGACGGCATCGCGGTCGGCGACGCGGTCGCGATCAACCCGAGCCTGCCCTGCGGGCAGTGCGATTTTTGCCGCGAAGGCTTGCCCAACCACTGCAGCGACATGCGCTTCTACGGTTCGGCGATGCGCTTTCCGCACGTGCAGGGCGCGTTTTGCGAATTCCTGATCTGCGAGGCGCGCCAGTGCGTCGTGCTGCCGGCCGGCATCGATTTGCACCATGCCGCGTTCTCCGAGCCGCTCGCGGTCGGCCTGCACGCCGCCAACCGAATCGCCGAGACCGGCGACGGCCTGACCGGCAAGCGCGTGCTGGTGTCCGGCTGCGGGCCGATCGGCTGCCTCGCGCTGATGGTCGCACGCCACGCCGGCGCTGCCGAAATCGTCGCGCTCGACGTCGCCGACAAGGTCCTGTCGATCGCCGCCGGGGTCGGAGCGGACCGGACCATCAACGTCCGCCAGTCCGCAAAAGAACTCGACGACTACCGCGGCGGCAAGGGCTATTTCGACGTCGCGCTCGAGGCGTCGGGCGTCGAGGCCGGTATCCGCACCTGCCTCGAGTTGCTGCGTCCGCGCGGCGTAATGGCCCAGCTCGGCCTCGGCGGCGAGATCACGATTCCGATGAACCTGTCCGTGGCGAAAGAGATTTCCTGGCTCGGCTCGTTCCGCTTTCACGCCGAATTCGCGTGGGCCGCGAACCTGATCGCGAGCGGCCGGATCGACG
The DNA here is from genome assembly GCA_024638385.1 of Gammaproteobacteria bacterium. Taxonomy (GTDB): domain Bacteria; phylum Pseudomonadota; class Gammaproteobacteria. The sequence goes on from JAHEKJ010000113.1 coordinate 11,987, forward strand.
TCGCGCCGCTGCTGAGCGCGACCATTCCGATCGACGAGGCCCCGGAGGCTTTCCGGATCGCCGGCGATCGCGAACAGTCGATGAAAGTCCAGATCGCCTTCAACCCGTAAT
>JAHEKJ010000114.1:0-2822 GCA_024638385.1 Gammaproteobacteria bacterium
ACTGGATGGCGATCCGCGACATGGACATCGCCGCCGAGCTGATCGGCGTGCGCCCGCTGGTGGCCAAGCTGTCGGCCTTCGCGGTGTCGTCGTTCTACGTCGGCATGGCCGGCGCGCTCTACTTCGCGGTCTGGCTCGGCTCGGCCGAGCCGACCGAGGCGTTCGCGATCAACCAGTCGTTCCTGGTGCTGTTCATGATCATCATCGGCGGCCTCGGCTCGGTGCTCGGCTCGTTTCTCGGCGCCGCCTTCCTGGTCGTGCTGCCGGTGCTGCTGAAGACGACGATGGTCGATTACTTCGGCACCGATACCGCGCTCGCCGCGCACATCGAGATCATCATCGTCGGCGTACTGATCATCGCCTTCCTGATTCTCGAACCGCACGGGCTCGCACGCCTGTGGCGGATCGCCAAGGAAAAGCTGCGCCTGTGGCCATTCCCTCACTGATCGGGTGGAATAAAACGCGGCGTGTCGCTTAGAATGTGTTGCACAATAACCAACCGGAGGAAGTAGATCCCATGAAGAAACTGACCACCAGCATCCTCGCCGCGCTGTTCGCGCTGCCGCTGCTTGCCGGGGTCGCGAGCGCGTACGAACTGACCCTGCCGTCGTTCGACTACCGCACCGGCCCCTATGCGCCGAACGGCATCCCGTTTGCCAATGGCTATGGCGATTACATGAACCTGCTCAACGAGCGCGACGGCGGCATCAACGGCGCGAAGATCAACCTGCTGCCGTGCGAGACCGCGTACAACACCACCCGCGGCGTCGAGTGTTACGAGAACGTCAAGAATGCCGGCGATTCCGGCGCGCTCGTGATCCAGCCGCTGTCGACCGGCATCACCTACCAGCTGATCCCGAAGGCCAGCGTCGACAAGATTCCGATCTTTTCGATGGGTTACGGCCGCACCTCGGCGGCCGACGGCCGGACCTTCCCGTGGGTGTTCAACTTTCCGGCGACCTACTGGAGCCAGGCGACCGTATTCGTGCAGTACATCGCCGACCAGGAAGGCGGCATGGACAAGCTCAAGGGCAAGAAGATCGCGCTGGTCTACCACAATTCGGCTTACGGCAAGGAGCCGATCCGCACGCTCGAGAGCGCGGCGCAAAAGTACGGCTTCCAGTTCCTCGCGCTGCCGGTCGACCACCCGGGACAGGAGCAAAAGGCCACCTGGCTGCAGATTCGCCGCGAGCGCCCCGACTGGACGCTGATGTGGGGCTGGGGCGTCATGAACCAGGTCGCGATCAAGGAAGCCGCGTCGATCCGCTACCCGATGGACCGCTTCATCGGCGTCTGGTGGTCGGGCTCCGAGAACGACGTGCTGCCGGCCGGCGAAGACGCGCACGGTTACCTGTCGGGCGCCTTCCATCAGCCGGGTGCAAACTTCCCGGTGCACAACGACATCAAGAAGTTCGTCTATGATCGCGGCAAGGGCCTCGGCGAGCGCGACCGCATCGGCGAGGTGCTCTACAACCGCGGCCTGGTCGCGGCGATGTGGACCACCGAGGCGATCCGCAAGGCGATGGAAATCCACGGCACCAACCGGATCAGGGGCGTGCACGTGCGCGACGGCTTCGAGGCGCTCGACGTCGACGAGCAGCGGCTCGCCGAGCTCGGCCTGCCGAATTTCACGATCCCGGTCAAGGTCAGCTGCCAGAACCACGAGGGCCCCGGCAAGGTCGCGTTGCAGCAGTGGGACGCGAAGCAAAAGCAGTGGAAGATCGTCAGCAAGTTCTACGATCCGCTGCGCGACATCACCGGACCGCTGATCAAGGAAGACGCGTCGCAGTACGCCAAGGAAAACAGCGTCGTGCCGCGCATCTGCGGCTAGGCGCGGGTCGAACCAGGGACACGAACCATGGGCGAGGCCGCCGTTGACACCAGTAAGACGCCGTTGTTGTCGATCAACAACATCGAGGTCATCTACGACCACGTCATCCTGGTGCTCAAGGGCGTCTCGCTCCAGGTTCCCGAGCGGGGCATCGTCGCCCTGCTCGGCGCCAACGGCGCCGGCAAGACGACCACGCTGAAGGCGGTGTCGAACCTGCTGCGCGCCGAGCGCGGCGACATCACCAAGGGTTCGATCGAGTTCCAGGGCCAGCGCATCGATCGGCTCAGTTCGTCCGAACTGGTCAGGCGGGGCGTTATTCAGGTCATGGAGGGGCGGCATTGCTTCGAGCATTTGACGGTCGAGGAAAACTTGCTGACCGGCGCCTACACGCGGCGCGACGGCAAGGCCGCGATCGAGCGCGATCTCGACCTCGTCTACAGTTATTTCCCACGGCTGACCGAGCGCAAGAGCGTGCAGGCCGGCTACACGTCGGGCGGCGAACAGCAGATGATCGCGATCGGCCGCGCGCTGATGTCGAAGCCGAAGATGATCCTGCTCGACGAACCGTCGATGGGGCTCGCGCCGCAACTGGTCGAGGAAATCTTCGAGATCGTCGCCCGTTTGAACCGGGACGAGGACGTGACGTTCCTGCTCGCCGAGCAGAATACCAATATCGCGCTGCGCTACGCCGACCACGGCTATATCCTCGAAAACGGCCGCGTCGTGCTCGACGGCAGCGCCGCCGATCTGCGCGAGAATACCGACGTCAAGGAATTCTACCTCGGCATCTCCGGCGGCAAACGCGCCAGCTTCCGCAACGTCAAGCACTACCGACGGCGCAAGCGCTGGCTGACCTGACCCCATAAATTTTGTTCTGACCTAATTTCATTCGGGTCAGTGACCTGGCTGTTAGATTCAGGTCAGAGCTGAATGGCATTTACTCAAGCCCCGAAACCGGCGTCATTGCGAGCTGCGAAGCAGCGAAGCAATC
>JAHEKJ010000114.1:2922-10015 GCA_024638385.1 Gammaproteobacteria bacterium
CGTCATTGCGAGCTGCGAAGCAGCGAAGCAATCTCCCGGGACTGGTCAGAGCCGGGGAGATTGCTTCGCCGGCTGACGCCTCCTCGCAATGACGCGGCGCTATGATGAATTTGACAGGCAATAGCAAATGCCATTCAGGTCAGAGCTAAAATTATTTCGGGCCGTTCGCTTCTCGACTCACCTGCCTCTGTTTTTTACTCGGAGTAAACACGCTGAGCATTTACTCCGAATGAAAATTACCGGCGCATCGGCATTCGATAGCTACGCCGGGCCGCGGAAATTGGGTAGTATTGCCCCGTTGATCGCCAGGTTCCACCCGACCAGCCAATGGCGGCACCGATAACCGGAGGAAGCGTTCTCTCATGAGCGAATACTACGACAACCTCGAGACGCGTAGCGCCGACGAGCGCACGGCGGCGCAGTTCGAGGCGCTGCGCGTGCAGATCGAACACGTCAGGCAGAATACCGACACCTACGCGGCGACGCTGGCCGGCATCGATCCGGCATCGATCACCGACGCCGAAGCTTTCAGCCTGCTGCCGCTGACGCGCAAGTCCGAACTCGTCGAGCTGCAGCAGGCGAAGCGCCCGTTCGGCGGTTACACCGCCAACGACGTTCCGCTCTACAGCCACGTGTTCGCGTCGCCCGGGCCGATCTACGAGCCCGGCTACGCGGTCGACGATTTCTGGCGCTTCGCGCGCTCGCTGCACGCCGCCGGCTTCCGCCCCGGCGAACTCGTGCACAACTGCTACAGCTACCACTTCACGCCGGCCGGGCAGATGTTCGATAGCGGCGCGAAATCGCTCGGCTGCGCGGTGATCCCGGCCGGCACCGGCCAGACCGAGCTGCAGGTGCAAACCGTTGCCGACCTGCAACCGACCGGCTACGTCGGCACGCCATCGTTCCTGAAAATCATCCTCGACAAGGCCGACGAGCTCGGCGCCGACATCTCGACGATCGACAAGGCGCTGGTCAGCGGCGAGGCGCTGCCGCCGCCGCTGCGCGATGGTTTCCGCGAGCGCGGCATTCGCGTGCAGCAATGCTACGCGACCGCCGACCTCGGCCTGATCGCGTACGAGTCGAGCGCGCTCGAGGGGTTGATCCTCGACGAGGGCGTTTACGTCGAAATCGTCCGCCCCGGCAGCGGCGATCCGGTCGCCGATGGCGAGGTCGGCGAAGTCGTCGTCACCAACCTCGGTCGCGAGTACCCGCTGATCCGCTTCGCCACCGGCGACCTGTCGGCGATCCTGCCCGGGACAAGCCCGTGCGGGAGAACCAACCGCCGGATAAAAGGCTGGTTGGGTCGCGCCGACCAGACCGCCAAGGTGCGCGGCATGTTCGTGCGCCCGGAGCAGGTCGACCAGTTACTCAAGCGCCATCCAGAAATCGCCAGGGCAAGGTTCGTCGTCGACTGGGTCGAGCAGGCCGACGTGATCACGCTGCAATGCGAGGTCGACGACTACGACGAATCGCTCGGCGCGGCGATCGCCGAGAGCATCCGCGCGATCTGCAAGGTCCGCGGCGAGGTCGAGCTGGTCGCACCGGGCAGCCTGCCGAACGACGGCAAGGTCATCGACGACATTCGCAAGTACGATTGATGGAGCGCGCGAGGCTGCTGGCCGGCGTCCGCGTCGTCGACCTGTCGCAATACATCCCGGGACCCTTCGCGACCCGCCAGCTTGCCGACCTCGGCGCCGACGTGATCAAGATCGAACCGCCGGCCGGCGACCCGATGCGGCGCTTCATGGGGTCAGGCGACGAGTTGTCGCCGATCTACCGGCACGTCAACCGCGGCAAGCGCGTCTGCCGGCTGGATCTGAAAACGGAAGCCGGTAAAGCAATCTTCGCCGAACTCGTGCGCGGCGCCGACATCCTGCTCGAATCCTTCCGTCCCGGCGTGCTCGACCGCCTCGGCTTCGACTGCGCGCGCCTGGCCGATCTCAACCCGGGGCTGATCCACTGCGCACTGTCGGGCTTCGGCCAGAGCGGTCCCTACGCGCAGCGCGCCGGGCACGACATCAACTACTGCGCGCTCGCCGGCCAGTTGCTCGCGAGCGGCACCGCGGAGCGACCGGTCATCGGCTACCCGCCGATTGCCGACCACGCGTCGGCGCTGCAGGCCGCGATCGCGATGCTGGCGGCCCTGCACGCGCGCGACCGTGACGATAACGGCGTTCGTCTCGATATCAGCATCACCGAGTCGATACTCGCGTGGCAATACCTGCCCGCGCTCGGCGACGCCGGCGAGCGCGCGGCGTCGATCCTGAACGGCGGCGCGGCCTGCTACAATGTCTACCGCTGCGCCGACGGCAGCTTCGTCAGCCTCGGCGCGATCGAAACCGCGTTCTGGGAGAATTTCTGTACCGCCGTCGGCCGACCCGACTGGACGGCGCGGCAATTCGAGCCGATGCCGCAAAACGCGCTGATCGGCGAGGTCGCCTCCCTGATCGGCGGCGATTCGCGCGATCACTGGGACACGTTGCTCGATACCGTCGACTGCTGTTACGCACCGCTGCTCGAAACCGGCGAACTCGCGGCGCATCCCCAGGTTGTCGCCCGCGGTTCGTGGTCGGAGTCGGGACCGACCTGCCCGGGTCGGGTAGACGGTAACCCGGTCGAAGTCGACCACGACATCGTCGAGATCGACGCGGCGGAATCAGCGCGCTGGACGGACGCCTGAAAACCGGGTCTCGCCGCGGCCGATGCGCGGGCGTATCGCACCCGCCTCAGCCGGGCGGCGCCTCGTCGAACCTCGGTAAATCGTCGCTGATCTCGTACCAGTTCGCCTTGTAGCCGACGTAGATATGCCGTTCGGGTTTGACCCCCGGATCGTCGTCGAGGCTGCCGAACGGTATCACCGCGATTCCCCGCTCGGGATCGAGTCGCGGCATCTTCGACCCGCAGGTTTTGCAAAACACCTGCATGAAATACTTCGCGTCGGGCACCCTGTAATACGCCAGGCTGTTCTCGCCCTGCACAAAAGCGACGCCGGCCAGCGACGTAAACCCGTTGGTCGCGTGCGCCGCCGCACGGGCCTTGCGGCATCGTCGGCAGTGGCAGTTTTGTACCAGTCGGAACGGCTCACTGACCTCGTATTTCACGGTCCCGCACAAACAGCTGCCGCGCACGATGCCTTCGGGTCCGGGTTCCTGCGGGTCCTCCTCGACGCGCTGCATGCCGGTGTAATCGGGATAGTCGTCATGCCGCGGAAGTTCGCCGCTAATATCGAACCACGGGGCGCGATGCGCGGCGAAGACGTGACAATCTGACGGCTTGCCGTCGTCGTGACAACCGCCGGGCGTCAGCCAGTGATTCCCCTGCTCGCTGGGGTAGGGCACGACCGAGCCACAGGTGCCGCAAAAGCTGCGGGTCAACAGATGCGACGAACGATAGCGCACGATCGCATCGGTATCGGCCAGCCAGTTGAATTGCTCCGGTCTGACGAACCAGTAGGTGCCGAACGCCGATCCGTGTGCCTTGCGGCACATCTTGCAATGGCAGTTGAAGGCGTTGAACGGTTCCGCGGTGATTTCCCATTGCACGCTACCGCACAGACAGCTGGCCGCGTTCTTCATTTGCTTCCTTCGCCTCCGAAAAACCGTGTCATTCTTACCGCGGAAGATCCGCCCTCGTAACAATGTTGACGGGAGCAGGCCCCGTAATGACACATCTAGAATTCTCTGCCTGACGCCGGATTTCGAACTCGCCTGATTCCAGGCTCAGTCGTCGCTCGGCGGAGCGAGCCTGACGCAATCGACGATGAGCCTCGACACGTAGTCGGACGGCGCGCGCGGCTCGAGTTCATCGCCGGCCTTGACGACGGCTTCGATTCTGGCCTGCAAATTGGCAAGGTGGGAATCGACCGGATACTGCTCGAGGCCCGTGAGATCGCGAATATCGGCGGAGACATTCGGGTCCGGAGCAAAGTCCAGACGGCTTTCATCCACCTGGTGCAGGAGATCGAGAGCTCGTTCCAGGTCGGCCAATAGTGGAGTTCGCTTCACGTCATTCTCCTGTTGAGCTGGCATTGATATAAACAGACCTGGGAAGTATACCCAGCCTTGCCCCCGAATGTCCGCTTCCGGATGCCGATACGAACTCTTCGAAACTCGCCTCGGGTTAGCAATTTACCTTTGGTGGTAAACGGTCTCCTGCTGTCGCCCTCGACTTTGTCCTGCAAGCGCCGACGGCCAGTCCGACTCAACCGCAGGCGAACTGGCCGCGCCGGTAGCAGGCGTCCATTTCCGCGGCCGGCACCAGGTTACCGCCGGTTGCCCAGACGATGTGCGTGACCGCATCCAGTTTTTCTTGCAGGTCTTGCGTTCGCAAGTAAGTCTGACCGGCCTCCGATTGCAACAGCATCGCCGGGCCGGTCAGGCCGGCGGTGGCCGAGGGTTCGAGCGCGATGTCCTCGGCGTCGCGCGCGAGCGCAAGCAGGCGGAACAGCATTTCGTCCTGGATCGTGCAGACGCCACTGATTTCGTGCCGTAAGAGGCGACCGACGAAGCCGGACGGGCGGGCGACCGCGAGACCGTCGGCCTCGGTCGCGCCGGTCAGGCCAAAGTCGCGCACATCGACGGCGTCGTGCATTCCGGTCAGCAGGCCGAGCAGCATGCACGGTGACGCGACCGGTTCGGCGAAAAAGCAGTGTACGTGTTCGCCGAACTCGGCCTTGAGCCCGAACGCGATGCCGCCGGGTCCGCCGCCGACGCCGCACGGCAGATAGACGAATAGCGGCCGGTCGGCATCGACGATGACGCCGAGCCCATCGAGTTGCCCGCGCAGGCGGGATGCCGCGACCGCATAGCCGAGGAACAGATCATGTGAATTCTCGTCGTCGACGAAGTGGACCGACGCATCCGCGTCAGCCTGCGACCTGCCCTGCCTGACCGCTTCGCCGTAATCGGCATCGTACTCGACGACCTCGACGCCTCTTTCCCGCAGCAAATCCTTCTTCCATTGCCGCGCATCGGCCGACATGTGCACGCTGGCGTTGAAGCCGAGTTGCGCCGCAACGATACCGATGCTGAGACCGAGATTTCCGGTCGAGCCGACCGCGACCGAGTGGCGCGCGAACAGGGCCTTGAAATCGTCGTTCGCAAACGCAGCGTAGTCGTCGCCGGGCCCGATCAGGCCGCGCGCGAGGGCGAGCGATTCGGCGAATTTCAGCACCTCGTAAATTCCGCCGCGCGCCTTTATCGAACCCGAAACCGCGAGTTGATTGTCACATTTGAGCAGCAGGCGACCCGGTATCCGCCAGTCGAACAGGTCGGCAAATCGCCGCGCGAGATTCGGTACTGCGCGCAGTGGCGATTCGATGAGGCCAGCGGCCGCGCGGGTCTCGGGGAAGACTTTGGCGATATACGGCGCGAAGCGCGCGAGCCGCGCTGCCGCGTCGTCGATATCGGTCGCGTCGAGCGCACGCGGTTCGGTCTCCACGCCGCGGTATTCGGGATTGACCCAGAGCGTCGGCCGCGCGTCCAGAACCGGCCCGATCTCGGGATACGCGGCACGCCAGTCGGCGAGCGTCCTGCCGAGCACCGATTCCGGCATCAGCCGCGCCCGCCGCGGGCAATTCGACCGGCCATCCGGTCACTCGAACTTCGGTTGGCGTTTTTCGACGAAGGCATTGATGCCCTCGCGCCCGTCGGGCGACGCCGCGCAGGCGGCGAGGCTGCGGCCCTCGAGCTCCATCTGGGTCTCGAGACTGGTATCGAAGCTCGCCAGCAACAGCTTGCGGATGCCCGCGTGCGAACCCCGCGGGCCGCGCGCGAGTTCGGCAGCGAGCGCGTCGGCTTCCGCCTGCAACGCGTCGTCGGCGACGACGCGGGTCACGAGGCCGATCGCGAGCGCCTCCGCGGCCGGAAGTTTCGGGTTCAGCAGCATCAGTTCCTGCGCCTTGCGCAAGCCGACGAGGCGCGGCAGGAAGAACGTCGAGCTGCCGTCCGGACACAGGCCGGCCCTGGTATAGGCCATCGTGAAGCTCGCCGATTCGGCGGCCAGCACGATGTCACCGACGAGCGCGAAGCTGAAGCCGCCGCCAGCGGCAACGCCGTTGACCGCGACGATAAGCACCGGCTCCATGCGGCACAGCGTCGCGATCGTGCCGTGCAGGTCGTCGGCGAGCGCCTTGAGCTCGCGCCCGATCGCGTCGCCGTGGCTCTGCATTTCCTTGATGTCGCCGCCGGCGCAGAAGAAGCGTCCGCGGGCACGCAGGACGACGGCTTTGATCCCGGCGTCGTCGTCGCAACGCCGCGCGGCCTCGCGCAGTTCGGCGGCCATGCACGCCGTCAGGCCGTTGGCGGCGTCGGGCCGGTTCAGCTCGATGCTCGCGACCGCGCCGTCGCGCGTGAAGACGATTTGCTCGAAGTCGGACATGCGGCTTGATCCCGGTACAAAGAACGCAGTATAACGATTCGCCCGGGTCGTCGGAACTTTCGCGGCCAGCCTGCCGGAGACCGTATGAGCGCCTTTCTGATCGTCGATACCGCTATCGAAAATGCCGAGGCCTACGAGGAATACAAGCGGCTGGCGAAGCCGATCGCCGAGCAATACGGCGGCCGCTACCGGGCGCGCGGCGGCGCGCTCGACGTGATCGAGGCCGATCTGTGGTCGCCGACGCGCATCGTGATCATCGAATTCCCCGACCGTGATTCGGCTAGGGCTTTCGTCGAGTCGCCCGAATACGCGCCGGTCAAGCCGCTGCGGCGCAATAACGCGCGCTGCACGCTGTTCATCGTCGACGGCGATTAACCCGAATTAATTTTTACTCTGACCTGAATTTAACGCTTAAACCATCGACCTGAACTACATTCGGGTCAGAGCAAAATTTGACGAGGCAGTCGTTCGAGGATCGGGCAAGAACCGGGAGGTTGCTTCGTCGCCCCGGCGAAGCCGGGGCTCCTCGCAATGACCTGTAAAGTTCGACGTTGCTGCGCGAACCGGGTCGCGCCGTGGATTCGGGTCGTCAGGCGCGCTTGGCGTAGAGGTTGGCGATCGCGAGGTCGAAGGCGTCGACGGCCTCGGTCTCGCGCCGGCTTAGCACCACGTCGCTGCCGCTGCTGTCGTTGTTCTCCGACTTGTTCCACAGGAT
>JAHEKJ010000114.1:10115-12096 GCA_024638385.1 Gammaproteobacteria bacterium
TCTGCCGCTGGATCGTGACCGTGATCAGCAAGCGCATGATCGCGGCGATGACGAACGCGATCAGCAGGATCGGCATCAGGTAATCTATGGCGTGCTCGACCACCAGGTTGATGAGATCGACGATGGTTTCATTCATGACGGTTTCTTCTTCTCCTCGAGACCGAACTTGATGATGACGCGCTGCGAACCGTAGCAGTCATAGAGCTTGCAGAACTCTTCGCGCGACAGGTTGCCGGTGTCCTCGGGATTGACTTCCTCGGTAAAAAAGCTGCGGCCGGTGACCTTGATCAGCGGCAGCATTTCCTTCTGGTAATCGAACTTGATCTTGTCGGTGTCGAACACGTACTTGAAGATCGAGCGCGCGCGTTCGTAGCTGAGATCGAGGTTGTAATTGACCGCGCGGCGATTATCCTTCGTCAGCGCGCGCGGGTTGACCGGCTTGCCGCCAAAAGTGGGGGACGCGAAACCGATGATCTCCACCGATGAAATATCGGCGACCTGCGACTTGCTGCCGAACAGGCTCTGCGCGTAGACCGGGATTGCCTGGCGGATCGTCTGCCTCATGCCGGGTTTCAGCTGCGCGCTGTCGGTCTCGAAGTAATCCTCGCCAAAATCGAGAATCACGTCGCCGGTGCCCTCGTCGACGTCGGCCTTGATGCCGGCCTGCTCGAAGCCTTCCTTGATCCGCTGGGCGACGTCCTGGCGCTGCTTGGCGAGTTCGAGGGCCTTCTGCAATTCCTGCTCGGTCTGCGCCAGCTCGGCCTCGGCCTTGCCGAGATTCTCGGCCGCCTGCTTGAGATTCGAGCGTGCGCCGGAAAGATCCTGCTGCAACTGCGCGACCTTGCCGCGATCCTGCTCGTAGGCGTCCTGCAAGCCCCTGTATTTATCCTCGAGATCCTTCAACTGGCCCTCGTAAGCCTGCTCGAGCCCGGACATTTGCTCGCGGCCCGATTCGATGTCGCCCTCGAGCGCGGCGAGTTCGCCGAGTTTCGTCTCGTAGTCGCCCTGCAGCGCCTTGTACTTGTTCTCGAGGTCTTCGCGTTCGGCCGCGCTGGCGTTTTCGAGCGCCGCCTTCTCGGCTTCCTGTTGCGCAAGCGCGGCTTCCAATGCGGCCAACTCGGCCTGGCTCTGACCGGCCCTGGCCGCGAGCTCGCCGAGTTTCTGCTCGTATTCCTGCTGCAGCCCCTTGAACTTCTCTTCGAGTTCGGCCTTCTCCTCGGCGGTGGCGTTGGCCAGCGCTTCTTTCTCGGCCGCCTGCCGGCCGAGCTGGTGCGCCAGCGCCTCGAGCTCGGCCTGGCTCTGCGCGCGCAACTTGTCGAGCTCGCCGAGCTTCTTGTCGTACTCGCTCTGCAGACCCTGGTACTGGCCCTCGAGGCTCGCGAGCTGCGCCTGGCTGGCTTCCTCGAGCGCCGCTTTCGCGGCCGCCTCGCGGCTCAACTGTGCTTCCATCGCCGCGAGTTCGGCCTGACTCTGGCCCTGCTGCTGCACCAGTTCCTGGATCTTGCCCTCCAGGTTTTGCGTTTGCTGCCGCAGCGAGGACTGCAGCGCGGCCTTCTCCGCGGCTTCCCTCGCCAGCGTCTGCTCGAGCGCCGCGAGCTGCAGCTGGCTCTGGTCATGCTGCGCCGAAAGTTCCGAGATCTTGCCCTCGAGAATTTCGGTCTGCGTGATCAGCGTCGCCTCGAGCGCCTCTTTCTCGGCGGCGCGCGCCGCCAGCTCCTGCTGCAGCGTTGCCAACTGGGTCTGGTTCTTGCCGTATTCGTTGGCGAGTTCCCTGAGCTGTTGCTGCAGTGTCCGCGTCTGCTCGGAGTGAGCCTGCTCGAGGGCGGCCTTGGCCTCGGTTTCCTGCTCGATCTGACCCTCCAGCGCTTCGCGCTCGGCGGCGCGGCGCTGCAATTCCTGCTGCAGCGTCGCCAGTTGCGTCTGGTTCTCACCGAATTCGCTGGTCAGCTCCTCGATCTGCGATTGCAGCGATTCGGTCTGC
>JAHEKJ010000115.1:0-2074 GCA_024638385.1 Gammaproteobacteria bacterium
TTCATGTGCACGAGCAACGCCTATCAGCGCGCCGAGGCTTCGCGCGTCGCGCCGTTCGAATACGTCATGATCGTCTGGGTGATCGCGTTGAGCTACCTGATCTGGAACGAGTTGCCGGACGCACAATCCGTCGCCGGCGTCGCGATCATCATCGGGTCGGGAATCTACGTGCTGCGTCGCGAAGCGGCGACGGCCGCCGCCGCACCCGTACCGCCGCGCTGAGCGAAATCCCCGTCATTCCCGCGCATGCCTGCGCGGCCCGGCGGGAATCTCCATGGCGAAGCCCTGCCCGGAAAGTCCCCGCTTCCGCGGGGCCGATCAAACCTCCGCACCCGATCCCCCTTAACCGTTCGGAGCGGTTCGCACAATGATGACTTTTGCCGGGCAACGTGCTCTAGTAGGACGATCATGACCGATCCGAACGCGACGATCGGCGCCAGGGCGCGCATCACGCTGCTCGACCTCGTCGATTTGTTCCAGGCGATTTTCCGCGAGTGGCTGCGACCGTTCGCCGAATCCTGCTGGCACAGTTGCGCCGACGCGATTTATCTGAACACCCGGCCGGGCAGCGGCGCTGCGATGTGGCGGACCGCGCACGACGGCCTGATGCAAATCGAGCGACGGCTCGAGACCTTCCTGCCGCGATCGCTGCACTTTCCGAGGCCGGTCAAGACTATCGTCATCTTGCTGGTACTGTTGCTGATGCTGCTGTGGTCCGACGAGGCCGGCATCGACGAGATCAGGGCGGCCGGCAGGCTGATCGTCGTCACGCCGGAGTCGCCGACCACCTGGTACCTCGGCGGCGACGGCCCCGAAGGCCCGGAATACGATTACCTCGCGTCTTTCGCCGAGTATCTCGGCGTCGAGCTGCATGTCGAGGCGCGCCGCAATCGCACCGAGGCGCTCGCCGCGGTCGCCGGCGGCGAGGCGCATCTCGCCGCCGGCATGACTTATTTTTCGCCGCTCGAGGATCGCGGCATCGCCTTCGGCCCGCCTTACCAGCGGGTCGACGTCCACGTCGTCTGCCGTCGTGGGCAGAAAAAGCGGCCGAAGACCGTCGCCGATCTCGCCGACGTCGAGCTGGTCGTCGTCGCCGATTCGCCGTACGAGTCGCGGCTGTTCGAGTTGCAGCGCGAACACCCCGACCTCGCCTGGCAATCCGAGGAAGACGCGAGCGTCGACGAACTGCTCGAGCTCGTCTGGCGGCGCCAGATCGATTGCACGATCGCGAACTCGACGCAACTCAACATCAAGCGCCGTTATTATCCCGAGCTGCGCATCGCCTTCACGCTGGCCGAAAACCAGGCGCTGGCCTGGGCGCTGTCGCCCGAGTTCGAGGCGCTGTCGGACGCGATCGAGCAATGGCTGGAGTTGATCGAAAAGGACGGCACGCTGCTTATCCTGCAAGACCGTCACCACAACGCCGGCGAATTCGACTACGTCGACATGCGCACCTTCATCCGACGCATCAAGTCGCGCCTGCCGCAGATCGAGCCGCTGTTTCGCGAGGCGGCGAAGAAACACGACATGCCGTGGACGTTCCTCGCCGCGGTGTCGTACCAGGAGTCGCACTGGAACCGGCGCGCGAAGAGCCCGACCGGCGTGCGCGGCATCATGATGCTGACGCTCGAGACGGCGAAGGAAATGGGCGTCGAGAGCCGCCTCGATCCCGCGCAGAGCATCATGGGCGGCGCCAAGTACCTGCGCCGGCTCGAACGCCGGATTCCGTCGAAGGTGACCGGCGACGATCGCTGGAATCTCGCGCTCGTGGCCTACAACATGGGCATGGGGCACCTCTACGACGCGCGCGAGCTGGCCGCCGACATGGGCCTCGATGCCAATAGCTGGATCGACCTGCGCGGCGTGCTGCCGTTGCTCGCGCAAAAGAAATACTACAGCAAGCTCAAGCGCGGCTACGCCCGCGGCCACGAGGCTGCGCACTTCGTCGAATCGGTGCGCAATTACGAGAATATCCTGCGCGCGCAACTCGCGCGCCAGCGCAGCATTCACGGCGACTGAAGCCGCGGCTCGACCGCGATATCCGACGAAGTTTGTCATCCCGCGGCCCGACCGC
>JAHEKJ010000115.1:2174-12038 GCA_024638385.1 Gammaproteobacteria bacterium
TGTCATCCCGCGGCCCGACCGCGGGATCCAGTGAAAACCGTCACTCCGTGGCCAAAACCGCCGGACTCGGTGCAGCGCGATCTAGCCCATCGGCACGCGCACGCCGGCGGCGAGCCAGCCGCCGTCGACCGGCAGCAGCGCGCCGTTGACGTAGGCCGCGGCGTCCGACGACAGCCACAGGCATGCCTGGCCGATCTCGTCGGCCGCGCCGTAGCGGCGCAGCGGCACCGAGTCGATCACCGCCCGGCGCGCGGCCTCGGTCGGCGCGAGCCGGGCCATGCCCTCGGTGCCGTCGATCGGCCCGGGAATCACCGCGTTGACGCGCACCCCGTCCGGCCCCCATTCGATCGCGAGGCTCTGCGTCAGCAGCTCGACGCCGGCCTTGGCCGCGCAGACGTGGCTTTGCAGCGCCATCGCGACCGACGCCTGCGGCGCCGAGATGTTGATGACGCTGGCGCCGGGTTTCTTCAGGTACTCGAAGCCCGCGCGCAGCACGTTGAAGGTGCCGAGCAGGTCGATGTCGACGACCGCCTTGAACGCGTTCGGGCTCATACCGGTGGCCGGCGCCGGGAAGTTGCCGGCCGCGCCCGAGATCAACACGTCGATGTCGCCGGCGTGGCCATGAAAGTCGGCCAGCGCCGCGGCGACCGCGTCGGCGTCGCGCACGTCGAGCGCATAGCCGTGGGCCGGGCGGTCTGCCGACAGCCGTTCGACCGCGGCGTCGACCTTGTCGGGCTTGCGGCTCGCGACCGCGAGCGTCGCGCCGGCGCCGGCGAAGCACTCGGCGATGCCGAGGTTGATGCCGCTGGTGCCGCCGAAGACGAAGACGTTGGCGCCGGTGAAATCGAAGGTCGCGGTTGCCTGGCTTGCCATGAATTCCCCCTCTTGGGATCCCGTTTGAGTCGCTTTCAGATGCGGACGACGAGCTTGCCGAAATGCCCGGCCGCGCGCATCGCGTGGAACGCGGCGCGCGCGTCGTCGAAGTCGAATACCCGGTCGATGACCGGGTGCACCACGTGCAACTCGAGTGCGGCGTTGAGTTCCTCGAACAACCGCCGGCTGCCGACGTAGACCCCCTGCAGCCGGATCGACTTGCGCATGACCGCGGTCGGGTCGACCGTACCGCCGGTCAGCACGCCGATGAAGCCGATAGTGCCGCCGACGCGCACCGCGTCGATGGTTTTCTCGAGCGTGCCGGCGCCGCCGGTCTCGATCGCGACGTCGGCGCCGGCGCCATCGGTCAGCTCGAGCACGCGCTTCTCCCAGTCCGGGACCTCGCGGTAGTTGATGACCTCGTCGGCGCCGAGAGCCCGCGCGCGCTCGAGCTTGGCGTCGCTCGACGACGTGATGATCACGCGCGCGCCGCACAATTTCGCGATTTGCAGGCCGAAGATCGACACGCCGCCGGTGCCGAGGAACAGCGCGGTGTCGCCGGCCTTCAAGCCGCCCTGCTCGACCAGGCAGTTCCACGCGGTCACGCCGGCGCACGGCAGCGCCGAGGCTTCCTCGTAAGACAGGTGCGCCGGGATCGGCACCGCGCCGCGCTCGGCCAACACGACCCGCTCGGCGAGCACGCCGTCGAGCGGACCGCCGAGCGCGCTCGCCATCGCCGCGGCCGAGATGCCGCCGTCGGACCAGTCGCGAAAGAAGCAGCCGGCGACGCGATCGCCGACGGCAAAACGGGTGACGCCGGGGCCGATCTCGATGACTTCGCCCGCGCCGTCGGAATTCGGAATCCGCGGATACGGTATTCGGCGCGCGACCGGGTTCTCGATCGTCGACAGGTCGCGGTAATTGATCGAAGACGCCCGGATGTCGACGAGTATCTCGCCCGGCCCGGGCGCGGGTGTCGCGCGTTCGTTCGGCGCCAGCGCGTCGACGCCGCCGTCGGAAACTATTTCATAGGCGCGCATCCGCATGCCTCCGGATTCGGTCACTCCAGGCTCGACTTTACACGATAACGCCGCCGGGTCCGAAGCGAAACCGGCGCCGGGCGCCCGCGGCCGACGCTGCGGGACCCGTCCGGATAATTCCGGATTACCGCCGCGCGACTTCCGGAATGGTGAAAACGATCAGATCGGGCAGACCAGCTGGCCGAGCTTTTCGGTCAGCTTCATGTTCTCGGAGTAGTCGACCGGACAATCGATCACGACGACGGTTTCGTCGGCGAGGGCTTTTTCCAGGGTCGGCAGCAGGCCGTCGGCCGATTCGACGCGGTAGCCCCTGGCGCCGAAGCTCTCGGCGTACTTGACGAAATCCGGGTTGTCGAACTCGATCTGCGTGTCGCGGCCGAAGCGGCGGTCCTGGTGCCACTTGATCAGGCCGTATTTCGAGTCGTTCCAGATCAGGATCACGATGGCGACGCCGATACGCAGCGCGGTCTCGATCTCCTGCGAATTCATCATGAATCCGGCGTCGCCGGTGACCGTGACCGCGTGACATTTCGGGTAGGCGAGTTTGGCCGCGACCGCGCCGGGCACGCCGATGCCCATCGACGCGAAGCCGTTGGAGATGATGCAGGTGTTGGGTCGCTCGGCCTGGAACATCCGCGCCATCCACATCTTGTGCGCGCCGACATCGCAGATCACGACGTCCTCCGGATCGAGCGCCTTGCGCAGGTCGAGCATGATGCGCTGCGGCAGCAGCGGGAACGCGTCGTTGTCGGCCTCGGCATTGATTTCGTCGACGATCGTCTCGCGCAACGAGCCGGCCTTCGATTCGGCCTGCGGTGTCGCCGCCGCGGCGATGCCGTCGAGCGCGGCGTTGATGTCGCCGATCACGCCGCAGTCGAGAATGTAGTGCTCGTCGACCTCGGCCGGGCTCTGGTCGACGTGGATCAGGCGCGCGTGCTTGTCGCCGTTCCAGAGATACGGGTGGTATTCGATCATGTCGTAGCCGACGCAGACGATCACGTCGGCGCGGTCGAAGCCGCAGGCGATGTAGTCGCGCGCCTGCAGGCCGACGGTGCCGAGCGACAGCGGGTGCGAGAACGGCATGCTGCCCTTGGCCATGAAGGTCGTCGCGACCGGGATGTTGAGCTTTTCTGCGAACGCGACCAGCGCGTCGTTGGCGCCGGCGCGGACCACGCCGTTGCCGGCCATGACCAGCGGGTAGCGCGCCTCCGAGATCAGCTTCGCCGCCTGCGCGATCTTGTCGTCCGGCGGCACCGGCGCGCGCGGGCTCTGCACCTTCAGCGGCTCCTTGCCGTCGACTTCCATCTCGGCGACGTTTTCCGGAAAGTCGATGAAGCTGCCGCCGGGTTTCTCGGCTTCTGCCGCCTTGAACGCCTTGCGCACGATCTCGGGCACGATCTCCGGTTCGCGAATCTGCACGCTGTACTTCGAGATCGGCTCGAACAGGTTGACGAGGTCGAGCACCTGGTGGCTTTCCTTGTGCATGCGCGTGGTCGCGCCCTGCCCGGCGATCGCGACGATCGGCGCGCGGTCCATGTTGGCGTCGGCGAAGCCGGTGACGAGGTTGGTCGCGCCGGGGCCGAGCGTCGCCATGCAGACGCCGGCCTTGCCGGTCAGCCGGCCGTAGACGTCGGCCATGAACGCCGCGCCCTGCTCGTGACGCGTCGTGACGAATTTGATCTTGCTGCCGATCAGCGAATCCATCACGTCGAGGTTTTCCTCGCCGGGAATACCGAAGATGTAGTCGACGCCTTCGTTTTCGAGGCAGCGCACGAACAGTTCGCTGGCTTTCATGAATTCTCCTTTATGCGGATGCGGGGTGGCCGACGGCCGGCGCGTCGACCGCAGCGTCGACCGGCGTCACGTCGGGGTACATCTGGTCGAGCGCGATCGAGCGGCCGTCGTCCTGCACGACGCGGCAATGGAAGCGACGCAGCTCGCGCGGTTCGCGCACGCCGCAGGCATGCGCGATCAGGCCGACCTCGTATTCGATCTGGCGCTCGAAATTCGCCACCCGTGCGGCCTTGTCGCTAATGTCGAGCCCGCGCTGCAATCTGGGATCGTGGGTCGTGATGCCGGTCGGGCAGGTGTTCTTGTTGCATTGCATTGCCTGGATGCAGCCGAGCGCGAACATGAAGCCGCGCGCCGAAACGCAGAAATCGGCACCCATGCAGAGGGCCCACGCAACCTTGGTCGGATTGACCAGCTTGCCCGACGCGATGACCTTGATGCGGTTGCGCAGGCCGTGCGCGTTGAGCTTGTCGACGACCAGCGGCAGGCTCTCGCGCAGCGGCAGGCCGACGTCGTCGATCAGCGGCATCGGCGCGGCGCCGGTGCCGCCCTCGGCGCCGTCGACGGTAATGAAATCGGGCGCGGACTCTTCGCCGCGACGCTTGATTTCGATGCACAACTCGTCGAGCCAGCCCCAGGCGCCGATCACGCTCTTGAAGCCGACCGGCTTGCCGGCCAGGTCGCGAATATGCGCGATCATCGCGAGCAGGTCGTCGACCGAGTCGATATCGGGATGACGATTCGGGCTGATCGAGTCCTGGCCTTCGCGAATGCCGCGGATGCGCGCGATTTCGGCGCTGACCTTGGCACCCGGCAGGATCCCGCCCTTGCCCGGCTTGGCGCCCTGCGACAGCTTGATCTCGAACATGCGCACGTTGTCGTGGGCGGCGAGTTCACGGAGCTTGTCGTCGCTGAGATGGCCGTCGAGGTCGCGCACGCCGTACTTGGCGGTGCCGATCTGGACGACGAGATCGCAGCCGGACTCGAGATGGTGGGGCGAGACTCCACCCTCGCCGGTGTTGAGCCAGCAGCCGCACTGGCGGGCGCCGCGGCCGAGCGCGCGAATCGCCGGCGCCGACAGCGCGCCGTAGCTCATTCCCGAAATGTTGTACATCGACGACGCGACGTAGGGCTGCCGGGCAAACGGCCCGATCGTGATCGGCGCGGTTTCCGCCGCATCGGCATCGAGCGTCGGGAACGCGCAATTGACGAAAATCGTCGTGCCCGCGGGCTTGAGATCCCGCGTCGAGCCGAACGCGACCGTCGTGTCGACGTGCTTGGCGGCGCGGTAGACCCACGAGCGTTCGGCGCGGTTGAACGGCAATTCCTCGCGATCCATCGAGAAGAAGTACTGGCGGAAGAATTCGCCGAGGTGCTCGAAAAAATAGCGGAAGCGGCCGACGACCGGATAATTGCGCCGGATCGCATGCCGGGTCTGGGTGACGTCGACGATATAGATCACGACGAGTGCGAACAATCCGACGGTGACCGCGAGCGCGATCAGCGTCGCCGCGAGCGCGAGAAATCCGACGACGAACGAGTTGACGGCATCGCCGACGAAAGGTAGCTCCATGGCATCACCCTGCCGTGATTGCAGAATTCTATCGCAAGCATACCCGATCTGTTCACGCGATCGGCAATATTTCACGAAACCCGGGCCGGGACTCCCCAAATGCCGCCGCACGTGGCAGAATCGCGCCCCGTTATCCCAGACCCGTCCCAAAACAAACCCAAGGAGTCACCATGGACCAACTGACCAAGATGGAGGAAATCACCGCCTGGTTGTCGGCAAACGGCCCCGATATCGCGATTCAGATAGGCATCGCGCTGGCGATATTCTTCGTCGGCAAGATCATTGCAAGAATTCTCGCGAACGTCGTGCAGGGCGCAATGCGCCGTGCCAGGACCGACGAACTGCTGGTCGGCTTCATCGGCAACATTACCTACGCGATCCTGCTGATCGCGGTCGTTCTCGCGGCGGTCGATTCGCTCGGCGTCAACGTGACCTCGCTGCTCGCCATCCTCGGCGCCGCCGGCCTCGCGGTCGGTCTCGCGCTCAAGGATTCGCTGGCGAATTTCGCCGCCGGCGTGATGATCATCATCTTCCGCCCGTTCAAGGTCGGCGACTGGATCGAGGCCGCCGGCGCGTCGGGCACGGTCGACCAGATCGGCCTGTTCGCGACCATGCTGCACAGCGGCGACAACCAGCGCATCATGGTGCCGAACGATTCGATCATCAACGGCAACATCGTCAACACCAACGCATTGCCGACCCGGCGCATCGACCTGATCTTCGGCATCAGTTACGACGACGACATCGCCAGGGCCAAGGAAATCATCCGCGCGGTGCTCGATGCCGACGAGCGCATTCTCGACGACCCGGCGCCGGTCGTTCGGGTCGGCGAACTCGCCGATTCGAGCGTCAACCTGCAGGTGCGGCCGTGGGTCAAGACCGAGGATTACTGGGGCACGCGCACCGACCTGCTCGAAATCGTCAAGATCAGGTTCGACGAGGCCGGCATCAGCATCCCGTTCCC
Source organism: Gammaproteobacteria bacterium (assembly GCA_024638385.1). Classification (GTDB taxonomy): domain Bacteria; phylum Pseudomonadota; class Gammaproteobacteria. The sequence goes on from JAHEKJ010000115.1 coordinate 8,416, forward strand.
TCAGCAGGACGTGCACTACCGCGAGGTAAAGGCCGCGAGCTAGGCCTCGGGCGGCGGCCGTCAGGCCGCCGCCGCGTCGAGCGCGACGCCGTCGATCGTGATGCGGTGCATCAGGCGGCGTTCGCCGTGGTAGTCGTTGAGCGCGAGGTGCTGGGTCGCGCGGTTATCCCAGATCGCGAGCGAACCCTGGCGCCAGCGAAAGCGGCAGGTGAACTCCGGCCGGGTCGCGTGCGCGAATAGATAGTCGAGTAGCGGCCGCGATTCTTCCTCGCTCCAGCCGTCGAAGCGCAGCGTGAAATCGCCATTGACGTAGAGCGCCGTCCTACCCGAAAGTGGATGGCGGATCGCGACCGGGTGCAGCGCGTCCTGGGTCGCCGCCGCGGTGTTGCCGAGCCGGCCGCCGAGGTCTTCCGGGTCGGTGTCGACGTAGGCCGCCTCGCCGAACGCGTGCCGGCTCGAATGCCACGCGCGCAGGCCGAGCAGCATCGCTTTCATACCGTCCGACAGCGGGTCCCAGGCGGCGTACATACTCGCAAAGAGGGTATCGCCGCCGACGCGCGGCACCTCGCGCGCGTACAGGATCGAGCCCATTGCCGGGATCTGATCGTAGGAATGGTCGGTGTGCCATTGCGAGCCGATGTTGGCGCGCTGGTGCGGCTCCTTCAAAACCTCGGCGATACGCGGGTCGGCGTCGCTCGCGCGAAAGAAGCGATTGACGTTGATCGAGCCCCAGCGCTCGGCGAAGGCGAGGTGCTGGGCCGGCGTGATGTCCTGGTCGCGCAGGAAGATCACGCCGTGGTCGGCGAAGGCCTGTTGCAACTCGGCGAATTGCCCGTCGCCGATGCCGGCGGCGATGTCGACGCCGCCGATCTCGGCGCCGAGCGCGCGCGACAGCGGCCTGACCTCGAGGGTTCGGTAGGTGTCGTTCATCGCGTCATACCCCTGGTGATTGCCCGGCCGCCCGTGCCCGGGGCCGGACGCAACAAGATACCGCCAGAGGCCGCCTGCAATCAAGGTTTCGGCGGCCCGGCCGACTCCAGGGGCGCGAAACCGGCGTGGCGTCGGGACCTGCTCGCATTGCCCGACGTCCGAACGCAAAAACGCCGGGCCGCGAAACTCCGCGACCCGGCGTCAAATTTCAAAATCGAATACGCGTCAGGTGTCTTCCCACTTGCTGTGACCGCAGTGGGACTTGTCGCTGCTGTATTCCTGATCGGTCGAGGTCGCCGAAGCGCTGCCGACCGCGAACATCAATGCCAATGCAAGGCTGGCTAGAAAGGCTTTCATTGTTCCTCCTGATCAATGGAGTTAACCGCAGGTCAGCATACCGCAGACCGGGTCCGATAACAATCGAAGTTGCAGAGCCTGGCTAGAGGTATTCGAGCTCGAACGGGTATTCGGCGAGCGCGACCGGGCCGGCGGCGCCGAGCCAGACCGGCTGCTCGAGCTTGACGCCCTCGCGCCCGCCGACCCGGCCGACATAGCATTCGATACAGACCACCATGTCCTGCTCGAAGATGCCGTCGTAGGCGCCCCATTCCGCGTCTTCCCGGTACCAGATGAACGGGTACTCGACGCCCATCCCGCAGCCGTGGGCGACGTCGGCGTAACGGTTCGGCAGGCAGTCGTCGGGCAGCCGGTAGGCACGATCCGAGTAGTCGAGAAACCCGGCGCCGACCCGCAACAGCTCGATATTGTGCTGCAATTGCGAGTAGGCCAGCGCGTACAGGCGACGTTGTTCGTCGTCGGGCTTGCGGTCGCCGACGACCCAGCTACGCGAAATGTCGTTGTAAAACCCGCCCGGTCCGATGAGATCGGTATCGAAGGCGAGCAGATCGCCGTTTTCGATCACGCGATCGGAGGTTTCCTGGAACCACGGGTTGGTCCGCGGCCCGCTGGTCAGCAGGCGCGTCTCCGGGTACTCGCCGCCGCGCTCGACGCTGCCTCCGATCAGCAACGCGAGCGCGTCGGACTCGCGCATGCCCGGCTGCAATTTTTCGCGCATCGCGGCGACGCTCGCCTCGCAGGTCGCGAGCGAGGCGCGCAGCGCGTCGATCTCGGCGCGCGACTTGATCGATCGCGCCCGCTCCACGATCGTCTGCCCGGGTGCGAGGGTGAGCGTTTCGCGCCGGCTGGCCTCGGCCAGCACCAGATCGGCGCGGTCGATCGCGAGCCGCCGGTCGCCGATACCGCGTTCGCGCAGCAAGGCCAGCATCGACGCCGCCCAGCGCCGGCCCATTTCCTGCTGGCGATCGCCGACTGCCATGAAGTCGGTGGTCAGTGACGGGCGGACATCCGCGATCCGGCCGGCGGCCAGGTGAAAGCAGCTCGGCAACTCGAACAACACCGGATCGCCGCTCGCGAAAACCACCGCGTAGCGGCAGATATTGTGCATCGTCCAGACCTGCATGTTGCGCGTGCCGGTGGCATAGCGAATGTTGACCGGATCGAACAGCACGATTGCGGCGCAGTCGGCGTCGACCAGGCGGCGCCGGAGCTGCGCCAGGCGCCAGGCCTGGATCTCGCGGTCGGTCTCGCTGGTCGAAACCGCGTCGGCGGGAACGGCGTCGGTCACTCGGGGAGTCTCGCTCGGGGCATGCGGGCATGATACGCATCGACGCGCCGATTGCGAGGTCCGCGCCGGGTGACGAACGCGCCCCGGATGGGTATGCTTGTCGCCAATTCGAAAATAAAACCGGGGGAGGAGCGCGCATGAACATGGAGCGGGTCGTTTTCGGCTTCGTCATCATACTGGCGCTGAGTTTCACCTATGCCTTCGTCATGGGCGACGTCGCCGACGCCAACCATCACAACGTCTGGATGCTGACGATCGCGATCCTGATCAACCTGATCGCCACCGGGCTCAAGCTCGGCGACCGCTCGCAGGTCGGCGCGCTGCTGCTCGCGAGCAGCCTCGTCGTCGACGTGCTGCTGATCGCCGCGCGCGTGTTGTGGGTTGTCTACGAGAGCGAGACCGTGTCCGGCCCGAGCCCCGAATCGATGGCCAACATCGTCTCGCTGGCCGGCGGCGCGCTGGTCGCGAGTTTCGTCACCGTCGTCATCCTGGTCGGCGACACGCTGCTGTCGCGGCGCTAGCCGCCGGGTAAGAATCGTGGCCGTCACCTCCGAACTCGACCGCGTCTCGATGGTCGTGCTGCGCTACATGCGCGGCCCGATCTTCGCGCTGATCATCGTCTACGCGATCGGCATCATCGGCATGGCGCTGATGCCGGGCCAGAACGGCGAAAACATGAGCCTGTTTCACGCCTTTTACTTCTTCACCTACACCGCGACGACGACCGGCTTCGGCGAGATTCCGACCGCTTACAGCGACGAGCAGCGGCTGTGGGCGATCCTCTGCATCTACATGGGCGTGGTCGCGTGGCTATACGCGATCGGCTCGATTTTCAAGCTGGTTCAGAATCCCCACTTTCTAATGGCGCTGAACGAGCATCGGTTCGCGCGCCTGGTGCGGCGCATCCGCCACCCGTTCTTCGTGATTTGCGGCTTCGGCGACACCGGCAGCCTGCTCGCGCGCGGCCTGTCCGACAACTGGCTGCGCGGCGTCATCATCGACATCAACCCGGAACGGATCAAGGCGCTGCGCCTGCGCGACTACAACG
>JAHEKJ010000116.1 GCA_024638385.1 Gammaproteobacteria bacterium
TCGTCGATATAGGCGATGATCTCGGCCGTGGCCGCGCGCCAGCCTTCGTTGCGCGCCGCACTCAAACCCTGGTTTTCGGTGCCGATCAGGCGAAACGGGTACTCGGCGGCAATCGCGGCGGTGCGGTCGGTCGAGCCGTCGTTGACGACGATGACCTCGAAGTTCGGGTAATCGAGGCGCAGCAATCCGTCGAGCGTATCCCGGATCGTGCGCTCGCCGTTGAAACTGCAAACCACCACGCAAATCGACGGCATCCATGCGTCGTCACCAAACGGCACCTTCCGCAACGCGGCGCCGACCGCCTCGAGCGCCGGCCTCGGCTTGCGCGCCGCCGTGGTCAGGCCGAACTGCCAGTCGGTAATATCGTAGCCGCCGCGGTACCACTGATCGGTCCAGGCAAAGAGGCAAATGCCGCAACATCCCGACTCGAACGCGGCGCGAACCTGCCACTCCAGCACGCAGGCTTGCTCGGCATCACCGTTTCGCAGGCTATCGAGCCCGATCTCGGCCAACAGCAGCGGCCGGTCGTTGGCGAGGTTATGCAAGCGCCTGACGTAGGCGCGCTGGTCCTGTTCGCTTTCCAGGTAGACGTTGAAACTGACGAAATCGAGAAATGGCAGATCCAGGTACTCGGTCGTCGGATAGTTGACGTAGGTCACGAGCGCGCCGGGATCGGTCGACCTGACCACGCGGGCGAGCTTTTCCAGGAACCGCTCGATCGCCTTCTTGCCGTGCCAGCGCACGATGGAAGCCGGAATCTCGTTGCCGATAGCATAAGCCAGCAGCGCCGGATGTCCGCGGAGTTCCATAACCGCCTCGCGGCAGTTAGCGACGATTCTGCGCGCCAGCCCGGCGTCATCGAGAAAGCAGACGTGCTGCTCCCACGGCAGCCCCGCCAGGATCGACAGATCATGGTCGTGGGCGAGATCGAGCAGCCAGCGCGGAGGCACCGTATAGATCCGCACCGTGTTGAAGCCCGCCCGCGCGATCGCCGCGAAATCCGCCTGCACGGCCTCGCGGCCGGGAAACTGGTGCCCTGTTTCGTCCGGCGCGAACGTGCCGTAGGTCACTCCCTTTATCCACAGCTTGCGCTCGCCGCGAAACAGAAACTTGCCGCGCACGCTGGCGCGCGCCGCGGCGGCCCCCGCCTCCAGGGCATCGTCACCGGCAGCGCCGGACGGCCCCGGTAATTCGCCGTCGCATATTTTTTCGAGCTTCCGGGCATGGTCGCCTGCCGCTTGTTGCATGGTTCAGTCTCGCGAGTAGCGCAATCCCTTGTCGTCACGGCATTGTAACTGCCAATCGAACGCCGACCGAATAATGGTTTCGAGGTCCGAGTGAACCGGCCGCCAGCCGAGAACGCTGCGCGCCCGCTCCGGCGACGCGTACAACACCGCCGGATCGCCCGATCGGCGCACGCCGACTTTCGCCTGCACGCGCACCCGGCAGACCCGTTCGATGGCCGCGACGATGTCCTGCACCGAGTGACCCGCACCGGCGCCGAGATTGAAAATGTCGTTGGCTCCGCCCGACTCCAGTCTTTGCACCGCCAGGACGTGCGCATCGGCCAGGTCCGAAACATGGCTGTAATCCCTGACGGCGGTTCCGTCCGGCGTCGGGTAGTCGGTGCCGAAAATCTCGAATTGCTCGCGCTCACCGAGGGCCGCCGAAATCGCCAGCGGAATCAAATGCGTTTCGGGATCGTGCCATTCGCCGATCTCGCCGCCCGGGTCCGCCCCCGCGGCGTTGAAGTAGCGCAGTGAAACCGAACGCAGGCCGCGCGCACGCGCATACCAGTCGAGCGCTTTTTCGATGAACAACTTGGATTCGCCATACGGATTCACCGGGCGGGTCGGCACATTTTCGCGAATCGGCAATTCTTCCGGGATACCGTAGACCGCGCAGGACGACGAAAACACCAGCTGACGTACGCCGTTTTCGATCAACGTCTCAAGCATCCTGATCGACCGGGCAACGTTGTTCTCGAAATACTTTCCCGGGTCGCGCATCGACTCGCCGACATAGGCATAAGCCGCGCAGTGCACCACCGACTCGATTCGATATTGCCCGATCATTTCCGCGAGCGTGAACGGGTCGGCGATATCGGCCTTGACCATCGGCCCCCACCGAACCGACCAGGGATTGCCGTTGCACAGATTATCGAGCGTGACCGGAACGTAACCGGCCCGCGCGAGCGACTTGCAGATGTGACTGCCGATGTATCCGGCGCCGCCGGTAACCAGGATGTGCCTGTTCATCGGAATCAGCCGGCCCGCGAGAGTCCCGGCTCGAGCGGACCGCAAGCCGGCGACCAGGGTTCGGAGCGGGATTTCGACAAAACGGAATCGAAATAGGCAATCGTTTGTTTCAGGCCCTGCTCGAGCGCCACCGTCGGCCGCCATCCCAGCTCGCGGATGGCGAGTGAAATGTCGGGTCGGCGTTTGCAGGGGTCGTCCGTGGGCAGCAGTTCGAAGCTGATCCGGACCCGGTTACCCAGCTCGCTTTTGACCATCTGTGCCAGCTTCATGATGGTGAACTCCGACGGGTTACCGAGGTTGATCGGCCCGGTAATCGCCTCATCACTCTCCATCAGCCGGATCAGGCCATCGATCAGATCGGTGTAGTAACAGAACGAGCGGGTCTGGGAACCGTCGCCGTAGACCGTAAGCGGCTCTCCGAGCAACGCCTGGACGATGAAGTTGGATACCACCCGGCCGTCGTCGGGATGCATCCGCGGGCCGTAAGTATTGAAGATACGCGCGACCTTTATTCGGGTGTCGTTGACCCGGTGGTGATCGAAGAAAAAGGCTTCGGCGGCTCGCTTGCCCTCGTCGTAACAGGCGCGGATGCCGTTCGGGTTGACGTTGCCCCAGTCGGACTCCCGCTGCGGATGATGCAACGGGTCCCCGTACACCTCGCTGGTCGAGGCCTGCAGGATCCTGGCCTCGTTGCGATTGGCCAGGTCCAGCATGTTCGACGCCCCGTAGATGCAGGTTCGCATCGTCGCCAGCGGATCGGCCTGGTAATGCAGCGGCGAGGCGGGGCAAGCCAGGTTATAGATCTGGTCGACCTCCATCCTAACGGGGCGCGCGACATCCTGCTCCATTACCGAGAAGCCGGGCTTGTCCGCCAGCGCGGCGATGTTGCCGAAGTGGCCACTGGAGAAATTATCCAGGCAAACCACGGTGTGGCCGGCTTTTAGTAGTGCCTCGCACAAATGGGATCCCAAAAATCCGGCCCCGCCGGTGACGAGAATTCTCTGTCCTGCCGAAATCATCTTTCAGAATCCCCCAGTTTAGCCATCAGCAGCCAAGATATTCCCGAATTCTTAAGATGGGCTGAAGATTACGGAGTTATATTGCCGCGTCGAAGGCCGATTTCTGCATTTACTGATTCAGCGCAATAATACTCAGGAACATTGCTCAAAGGCGGCCGGCCATCTTGTCGTATAAACCGCCGGCACCGTCGTACGACATGTGCCGGCGCATCATCGCGGAGACGCGAGCCTGGCTTTATTCTATGGTAAAGGAGCTTTGCTCGACGAAGGTCAGGTTGCCGCTTTCATTGATGACGCCGAGACTCACCTGGTATTCGACACCCGGCACCAACCATTTCTCGGGTGCGTGGAAACCGTTGCGATCGCCCGGAACCTGCGCCAGCAGTTCCTCGCCGGTTTCCTCGTTCCCCAACTCCACCAGGAACAGCTCGGCGAGCACGACGGATTCCCGGACAACCACGAAATCGAAACGCGAGACCACACCGTCTTCCGGCGGAAACGTGATGCTGACCGGGGACGGAATATCGTGGATCAGTTCCGCGGTGCTGTGCAGCCACACGCCGTCGAAATCCCGCGCGATAAAATGATACTCGCCTTCCGGATATGCAGCGCTTCGATGTTTCCACCGCCGAAAAAACCATTTTGTCGTGCACGGCACAGTCGTTTCAAATCGGACCGATGCTGCCTCTATTCGATCAGCGGTACACCGCCTGGTCCGTCACCACCATGTCGAGCCGCACGTCCCATGGCTCAGGGACCAGCGCGTCGACGCGCTGTATTTCGTGGGCGACGCCGACCAGCACCGGCCGGTCGCAGCCGGGCTCCCGCCGAAAGGCAAAGCTGCGATCGTAGAAACCGCCGCCCATGCCGACGCGGTTGCGCGCGGCGTCGAACGCGACCAGCGGCGCGATCACGAGGTCGAGCTCGCGAGGTTCGAGCATCTGCTCGTCGCCGACGTCGGGTTCGGGCAGGCGGTAGCGGTTGACGCGCATCTTCTGGGCACGAAAGTACGGCGAGAAACGCAGGGTTTCGCGGTCGAGATTGGGCAGGTAGACCTGCTTGCCGGCATCGAGCGCCTTCTCGATCAACGGCCACGGATCGATTTCGCCGTTGACCGCGACGTAGGCCGCCAGCCGCTGGGCGTCGCGGTAAACCGGCAGATCGAGCAACCGCACGCACAGCGCCGCGGCCGCGCGGGCGAGCGCGTCGGCATCGAGGCCGGCGCGCAGGTTGCGATTGTCGCGGCGAATCTTGTCGGTTGTCGTCATGCGGTCGAGCGGGTCCTGTTGACTCGCATCTTAACCGCTCTCGACGAGGCCGAGTAGCCAGTTCTTGAACGCGCGCACCGCGGGATTTTGCAGGTGCGCCTCGGGGCAGACGACGAAATAGGCGTTGTCGTTTTCCAGCGTGATGTCGAATGGCTTGACCAGCCGGCCCGAATCGAGCAGATCCTGGACGAAGGCGGTCGAGCCGAGCGCGATACCCTGGCCGTCGACCGCGGCCTGGATTAGCACGTTGGTGTCGTCGATGATATTCCCCGACTCGGCCTTGACGTCGTCGATGCCGGCCAGTTCGAGCCAGTCGCGCCAGCAGCGGTACTCGGCGTCGTGCAGCAGCGTGTAATAGCGCAGGTTTTCGATCTTCGTCAACGGCTTGTCGTTGTGCATGAAACCCGGTGCGCAGATCGGGAAAAAATCGAGGCCAAGCAATTTGTCGGCGACGACACCGGGCCAGGATCCGTCGCCGTAGGTCACGGCGATGTCGATGTCCTCGCGCGCAAAATCGGTCGGCGCGTTGGCGACGTGGAACAGGCACAGGTCGATCTCGGGGTATTGCAGCCAGAAATACTTGAGGCGCGGCGATAGCCAGCGCGCGGCGAACGACGGTCCGAGACGCACGCTGATCTGGCTCGAGTAACTTTCCTGGCCGAGCGCGCCGATCGCCGTCGACACGCGGTCGAAGGCTTCGGTCACTTCCGGCAACAGGGCCTTGCCCGGCTCGGTCAACGCGAGCCGGCGCGGGTAGCGATCGAACAGCGATACGCCGAGATATTCCTCGATGACCTTGATCTGGTGGCTGATCGCGGCCTGGGTCACGTTCAGTTCGCGCGCCGCGGCGGTGAAGCTGAGCAGGCGACCGGCGGCTTCGAAGCACTTGAGACTATTCAGCGGCGGCAGGCGACGCGCCATCGACGGCTTCCATACATGATAAAAACTAATGCATGCTATAAAAAATAATCGTTTGAATCCATCTCCATCCGCTCCGACAATTCCGCTACCGGTTCGCAAACGCCCTCCATCACCGAGGATAACCACATGGCTCGACGTTCCAGCGCCCGCGAGGCCAAGATCGCGTTACGCAAGGCGGCGCTCGCGGAAGACATGAAACCGGTGCATCCCGGTGAAACCGGTGGCTGGTACCGGCCGCTGAAAGATGCCGATATCGCGCAGATCGAGGCGACGGTCTACCGCATTCTCGAGGAAGTCGGTTTCGCCGACGCCACCGAACACTGCATCGAGACCTGTGTCTCCGCCGGCGCGGTCCATGGCGACGATGGCCGCCTGCGCTTCCCGCGCGCGCTGATCGACCACACGCTCACGATCTGCCGGCGCGACCTGACGCTGCACGGCCAGGACCCGAAACACGACCTGCAGTTGACCGGATCGCGGGTGCATTTCTCGACCGCCGGCGCCGCGGTCATGATCGCCGACCCGGTGAAAAACGAGTACCGCGAGTCGAATGCCCAGGATCTCTACGACCTGGCGCGCCTCGCCGACCGCTGCGAACACATTCATATGTTCCAGCGCATGTGCGTGCTGCGCGACATCAGCAACAACCACGATATGGATATCAACACGGCCTACAACTCGATCATGGGCACGACCAAGCACATCGGCTCGAGCTGGACCGAGGTGCATCATCTCGAGGATACGCTGGAAATGCTGCACCTCGTCGCCGGCGGTGAAGACGCGTGGCGCGCGCGACCGTTCATGAGCATTTCGTGTTGCCATGTCGTTCCGCCGATGAAGTTTACCGAGGAAGCGCTCGGCTGCATCCGGGTCGCGGTCGAGGGCGGCATGCCGGTGCTGCTGCTGTCGGCCGGCCAGTCGGGTGCGACCGCGCCGGCCTGTCTCGCCGGCGCCGTCGCCCAGGCCTGGGCCGAGTGCCTCGGCGGACTCGCCTACGTCAACGCGATCAGGCCCGGCGCGCCGGCGATCCTCGGCACCTGGCCGTTCGTCTCCGACCTGCGCACCGGCGCGATGAGCGGCGGCTCGCCGGAACAGGCGATCCTGTCGTCGGCCTGCGCGCAAATGGGTAATCACTACGGCCTGCCGACCGGCACCGCCTGCGGCATGACCGACGCCAAGCTGCCCGATTTCCAGGCCGGCGCCGAGCGCGCCTATACGCTGGCCTGCGCGGCGATCGCCGGCGCCAACCTCGTCTACGAATCGGCCGGCATGTACGCGAGCCTGTTGTCGACCTGCCCCGAGTCGCTGCTGATCGATAACGACGTGCTCGGCGCGGCGCTGCGCATCACGCGCGGCATCGAGGTCAACGACAAGACGCTCAGCTTCGACGTGATCAAGGACGTCTGCCTCGGCAACAAGGGTCACTACCTCGGCTCCGGGCAAACCCTCGAGGTCATGCAGACCGAGTACATCTACCCCGAGCTCGGCGATCGCCTGAGCCCGAACGAGTGGGCCGAGCAACACAAGCCGGTGCTACTCGACAAGGCGGTGCGCAAGAAAAAGGAAATTCTCGACACCTATTTCCCGGCGCACGTCAGCGACGAGGTCGACCGCCAGATTCGCCAACGATTCAACATCCACCTGCCGCGCGAGGCGTTCGGGCGCAGCGCCTGACGCGATCGCGGCACCGAAGTTACGGGTAAGCATATGAAAAGTCATGCAAGGGTCGTCATCGTCGGCGGCGGTTCGCTCGGAGTCAACCTGCTCTACCACCTGACGCGCGAGGGCTGGGATGACGTCGTGCTGGTCGAAAAGGGCGAATTGACCAGCGGCTCGACCTGGCACGCCGCCGGCCTGTGTTCGAATTTCATCGGCAACCACACGGTCGCGCATATCCATAACTACACGATCAGGCTGTACAACGAAATCCTGCCCGAGGAGACCGGCGAACAATCCATCTTCCATCAAACCGGCAGCGTCCGTCAGGGCTTCACCGAGGTCGAGGAGCAGTGGTTCCGCAATCTCGAGAGCCGTTCCAGGAGCATTGGCTTCGAGTTCAACATCGTGTCGAAGGAAGAGGCGCGAAAGCTCAACCCGTTCATGAATTTCGACAAGGCGCGGGTGATCGCGAGCACGCCCAACGACGGCCACGTCGACCCGACCTCGGTGGTCATGCCGCTGGCGAAACTCGCGCGCCAGGCCGGCGCCGAAATCTATCGCCACACCCGCGTCACCGCGATCAACGAGCAGCGCAACGGCGAATGGGAGGTCGTGACCGACAAGGGAACGATCACGGCCGAGCACGTCGTCAACGCGGCCGGCTGTTTCGCGCCCGAGGTCGGCGCCATGGTCGGCGCGCGCGTGCCGCTCATCAACCTCGAGCACCAGTACATCGTCACCGAATCGCATCCCGACATCGAGGCGCTCGACTTCGAACTACCGGTGTGCCGGGATTCGTACAGCTCGGCCTATATTCGCCAGGAAGGCAAGGGATTCCTGGTCGGCCCGTACGAGATGTGGGGCTCGCGGCCGTGGGCGCTCGACGGCATGGACTGGGACTTCGACCGCGAACTGTTCGAACCCAATCTCGAGGTGCTGATGCCGTTCCTCGAGCGCTGCTTCGAGCTGACGCCACGATTCGAGGAAGTCGGCGTCAAGTCGGTCGTCAACGGTCCGATCACGCACACGCCCGACGACAATATCCTCGCCGGCCCGATCGCCGGGCTCAACAATTTCTGGAACCTCTGCGGCGCGAGCATCGGCATCGCCCAGGGCGGCATCGGCAAGTTCATGGCGCAATGGATGAAATACGGCCAGACCGAGATCAACATGGCGCCGCTCGACACCCGCCGCTTCGGCGACTGGGCCGAGCGCAAGTATTGCATTATCAAGGCGATCGAATCCTACGAGGCGATGTACGCGGCCGCGGCCCCCAACGACAACCGACCGCATGGCCGGCCGCGGCGCTGTAGCCCGCTGTACGCGCGCCTGCTCGAACACGGCGCGGTCCACGGCGTCGTCCAGGGCTACGAGAAACCGCTGTGGTTCCAGACCGACGCGGTGCGTCGCGAGAGTCTGAGCTGGGCGCACAGCGAGGCGCACGCGGTCGTCGCCGAAGAGTGCGCTGCGGTGCGTGACGCCGCCGGCGTCATCGACATCTCGGGCTCGGCCAAGTTCGAGGTCACGGGTCCCGACGCGGCCGCTTTCATCGACAGGCTGTCCTGCAATCGACTGCCCGCGGTCGGCCATATCGGCCTGTCGCTGTTTCACGCAACGGGCGGCGGCATCATGTGCGAGATGTCGATCTCGCGCCTGGCCGAAAATCATTTTTACCTGATCTCGGCGATCGGCTCGGAGCACAAGGACCTGCACTGGATGCAGCGCAACCGCGGCGGTTTCGACGTAAAGATCGAAAACCTCACCGACGACTATTCCGGCATCCTGCTGACCGGTCCCAAAGCGCGCGAAATCCTGCAACAGATGACCGAGGAAGACCTGTCCAACACGGCCTTCAGGTGGCTTGCGGTTCGCGAGATTCAGATCGACAGCGCAACGGTGCGCCTGATTCGGGTCTCCTACGCCGGCGAGCTCGGCTACGAGCTGCACATGCCGAGCTGGCAATTGCTGTCGATCTACGACTCGATGTGGCGTCGCGGCGAACCCCTGGGCTTGCGCGATTTCGGCGGCTACGCGTTCAACTCGATGCGGATGGAGAAAATGTACCGCGCCTACGGCCACGAGTTCACCGAGGAAATCAGCGGTCTCGAAGCCGGCATGGATCGCTTCATCGATCTCGAGCGCGATTTCATCGGCCGCGACAACCTGCGTGAGCGCCGGCAGGCCGGCTTCGCGATCGAGCTGGCTTACCTGGTGTTCGACGACGACCTGCCGTGCGAATGTTTCGGCAACGAGGCGGTCTACCATAACGGCGAGCGCATCGGGCTCACGACCGGCGGCGCCTTCGGTCACCGCGTCGGCAAGAGCCTGGCCTTCGCCTACCTTAAGCCCGACACGATTCGCGACGGGCTCGAGCTCACGGTCGATACCTCACTCGGCAGCCGCAGCGCGCATATCGAGATGGCGCCGGCCTACGATCCCGACAACGCGTTGCTGCGCGGCTAGGCCTGCTATAACATGGCGGACGAGCGGCCCGGCGTCGGCGGAGGTCATATGCAAACGGTTAGCTTCATCCACATGGAGAACGGCACGCGCGAGGAATACGAATTCCTCGACCGCATGGAGGACAAGTACAAGGCCGGCCTCGCCGATCGAATCCTCGAAAGCCTGCGACGCCTCGAACACAGCTTTTCGGGTTACAAGGTCGATCGCCTGCAGCATAGCCTGCAGGGCGCGACGCGCGCCCATCGCGCCGGCGAATCCGACGAGACGATCGTCGCCGTGCTGCTGCACGACATCGGCGACGACCTCGCACCCTACTCGCACAGCGAGATGGCGGCGGCGGTGCTGCGCCCGTTCGTTTCCGATCGGCTCTACTGGATCGTCAAGCACCACGGGTTGTTCCAGATGTATTACTACGCGCATCATACCGGCGGCGACCGTAATGCCCGCGAGCGTTTCAAGAATCACCCGTGGTACCAGGACGCGATCGACTTCTGTCATCGCTACGACCAGAATTGCTTCGATCCGGATTACCCCACAGAGCCGCTCGAGTTCTTCGAGCCGATCTTGCGCCGCGTCGTCGCGCGGCCGCGCTTCAACGACCCGGAATATGAAGCGCGCTACGGCGAAGCCGGCTAGCCGAAACGGTAATTCAGCTCGACGCGGATCAGCGGCTCGACGTAATAGTCTTCGAGGTCGGCGCGTGTCTCGCGTTCGTACTCGGCGAGCAATCCCTCGCGCCCGGCCAGTTCGACAGCCATCGGCCCGCCGAGCTCGAGCGACAGGTTTTCGACCTTGAGCAACCGCAAGCCGGCATCGACGCGCAATCCGATACCCCGGTCTTCGCGCCCGGCGCGGTAGCGCAGGCGCGCGTAAGGCTGGATATCGTGAAATTCGAGCCGTGCGTCGAGCGACAGCCAGCGGTTCAGGTCGACGTGGCGGCCGTCAAAGACGCCCGGCGACTCGACCGTCCGCAGCCGCAGTTCGGGGCTGCCCAGGTGCACGCCGAGCCCTAGGCTGAAGGACGATCCGAGCGGAATCTCGCGCACCATTTCGAACCACTCGGCGCGCAACCGCGCGACGAACCGATAGTCGCCGGCGACGCCGCTGGCGCCGCGCGCGCCCTCGCCGAAAGCGATGGAGTACTGCGCGTCAGTCGAAACCGGAAGCATTGCCGCCAGCATCAGCAGCAGCGCGGCGGGCCGTGCCATGATCACGTTCATGTGTCACCCCGATACCTCGCAAGGTGTTGTCCCTGATGCTGATTTAGACCCGCCCGTCGCCGCGGTATTCGGAAAATATTTACGGAATTCAGTAACTTGTTATCTGTCTAAGACTTCGGGCCCGGGCTTTTCGCGGGCACCACGGGTTGCGGCATCGCGATACCGTAGCCCTGCGCGTAATCCACCCCGATCGACCTGACCCGTTCGAGGATCTCGTCATTTTCGACGAACTCGGCGATGGTTCGCTTGCCCATCACGTGGCCGATATCGTTGATCGACTTGACCAGTTCGAAGTTGATTTGATCGGCGATCATGTCGCGCACGAAAAAGCCGTCGATCTTGAGAAAATCGACCGGCAGGGTCTTGAGGTAGGCGAACGATGACAGGCCACTGCCGAAATCGTCGAGCGCGAACAAACAGCCGCGCTCGCGCAGCTGGCCGATGAAGTGCGTGGCCTTGGTCAGGTTGGCGATCGCCGCGGTTTCGGTGATCTCGAAACAGATTCGTCGCGCATCGATCATGCTGCGTTCGATCGCGCCACGCACGAAACCCAGGAACTCGTCGTTCGCGATCGACATGCCCGACAGGTTGATCGTGCAGTGCACCTCGGGGTTGGCGATGAGCCAGTCGAGCGTCGCGCTGACGACGAAGGTATCCAGCTGGGTGGCAAGATTGAATCGTTCGGCGGTCGGGATAAACAGCCCCGGCAGCACCGGGAAGCCGTTTTCGTCGATCATTCGCACCAGCACTTCGCAGCGGTAGACGTCCTGCGGAAGGTCGGGATTCAGCGGCATGATGGTTTGCTGGTAAAGCACGAAGCGGCCTTCGTCGAACGCGTTGTTGATATCGACGACGCGCTGCATTTCCTGGTGTCGTTGCGCAACCTCGAAATTATCGGCACTGTAGATATGGATGCGATTGCGGCCCGCATCCTTGGCCGCGTAGCAGGCGGCGTCGGCCGAACGCATGACGTTGGCGACATTGCCGCTGGAAAAGTCGATCGGGATCACGCCGATACTCGCGCCGAGCCTGAAATTGCGCCCGCCCCACATGAAACGGAACTCGTCGATCGCCTCGCGCACGGTTTCGGCGACCCGGTTCG
>JAHEKJ010000222.1 GCA_024638385.1 Gammaproteobacteria bacterium
GAGCGGCTGCTGGAAAAATGAATGCGCACGTGGAACACGCCATGGTCGATCATCAGGGCTTCGTGCAGGGAAAGTACGTGATCGATGTTTTCGTCCATCAGGCTGGTGATGCGCTCCTGGTGGAACAGCCCGGAGCGAATGGCCGGGTCGCCCTTGATCTGGCGCCACTGGCTGGGCTCCTCGTAGAGTACTTCCGTGTGCGGCAGTTCGCGTAAATCGAAATCCACGCCGAGAAAACCGACACGCTTGCCGTCAGCGTCGGCGATCGCCTGGATTGCGGTCAGGGACGGGCGTTTCTTGTTGCGGCTGAGGTAGGCTTCGGATAAGTCGAACACGAGCGCCGGATCGCTCATCGCCGCAATCATGTAGGGTCGTTGCGAGCGATCCCGGTTGAACGCTTCGCTGTCTGTGCCGTAACGGTTGACGGTCGAACTGATTTGCACCGCGGAGCTATCGAGCACGTAGACATACTTGCAATGATCGATCTGGCGAAAAATCTCTTGCAGCCGGGCATCGAGCTTTTCTCTATTCCCGAGGAACGGCGGAATTTCGCTGGCGTGGCGCGCGAGCTCGGCCGCGAGCAGGTCGTGCAATACGGCGCGTTGAGCGGCAATGGAGCGTCTGAGATTGATTGACATTGCGTTTATCTGGCCCTGTAACACCTCCCAGTTTATTCGATCCCGTATTGACGGCATATAGCTCTAAAGTTATGCAGGCGAATATCTTTTGCAGTGCCTGGACTCGGAGAGATGCTAACAGGGATGGCGTCGTGGGCGCTGTGCAGACACCTGGCTATTCGGGGGACTGCCGTCATTGCGAGGAGGCGATAGCCGACGAAGCAATCTCCCGGGGCCTGCGTTCGCAATGACGCGGGCGCGCCAGTTTATTGTTCGAGGACGGATTCTTCTTCCAGCTCGAAGTCGAAGGCTGCGGAGATGAGTGCTTTCGTGTAGGGGTCGGACGGGGATTCGAACACGCGGGCGGCATCGCCCTGTTCGACGACGACGCCGTTGCGCAGCACGATCAGCTGGTCGGACAGCGCGCGCACGATCTTGAGGTCGTGGCTGATGAAGAGGTAGGCGAGGTCGTGCTCGGCCTGCAGTTTCAACAGCAGGTCGACGATCTGCACCTGCACCGAGCGGTCCAGCGCCGAGGTCGGCTCGTCGAGCAGCACCAGCTTCGGTTTCATGATCATCGCGCGCGCGATCGCGATACGCTGGCGCTGGCCGCCGGAGAATTCGTGCGGGTAGCGGAAGCGGCTCGCCGGATCGATGCCGACTTCGTCGAGCGCGGCGACGACCATTTCGTCGCGCGATGCCTCGTCGCCGATACCGTGCGCGACCAGCCCCTCCTCGACGATCTGGTGGATCGACAGGCGCGGGCTCAGCGAGCCGTACGGATCCTGGAAAACGACCTGCATCTGCCGCCGGATCGGCTTCAAATCCTCGCCGCGCAGGTCTTGTATCTCCAGACCGCCGAAGTCGATGCGCCCCTGCGCGCGCTCGAGTCGCAGCAGCCCGAGCGCAAGCGTGGTCTTGCCCGAGCCGCTCTCGCCGACCACGCCGACGGTCTCGCCGGCGCGCAGGCTGAAGCTGATGTCGTCGGCGGCCTTGATGTGATCGACCGTGCGCCGCAGGATTCCCTTGCGCACCGGGAACCAGACGCGGATGTGCTCGGCCTCGAGCACGGTCGGGCTGGCGAAGAGATCGACCGGCGGCTTTTGCGCCGGCTCGGCGGACAGCAGATCGACCGTGTAGGCCTCGCGCGGGCTGTCGTAGACCGTCCGCGTCGGGCCGTGCTCGACGATGCGCCCCTGCTGCATCACGTAGACGCGGTCGCTGACCTTGTCGACGATGCCGAGGTCGTGCGTGATCAACAGCACCGCCATGCCCATTTCGTTCTGCAATTCCTCGAGCAGCTTCAGGATCTGCGCCTGCGTGGTCACGTCGACCGCGGTGGTGGGCTCGTCGGCGATCAGCAGGTCGGGCTCATTGGCCAGCGCCATCGCGATCATGACCCGCTGGCGCTGGCCGCCAGAGAGCTGGTGCGGGTAGCTGTCGAGACGTTTTTCCGGCTCGCGGATGTGCACCAGGTCGAGCAGCTCGAGCGTGCGCTTCCGCGCCGCGTCGTCGCTCATGCCCTTGTGCAGGATCAGCGTTTCGCGGATCTGCTTATGCACCGTGTGCAGCGGGTTTAGCGACGTCATCGGCTCCTGGAAGATCATGCCGACCTGGTCGCCGCGGAGGCGCATCAGGTCGGCCGGCTTCGCGCCGATCATTTCCTCGCCGTTGAAGCGGATGCTGCCGTTGGGGTGGCGCGCGCGCGGGTAGGGCAAGAGCTGCATCACCGACAGCGCGGTCACCGACTTGCCCGAGCCACTCTCGCCGACCAGCGCCACGGTTTCGCCCTTGTCGATGTCGAGCGAGACGCGGTCGACCGCGACCACCTCGCCCGAAGGCGTATCGAAATGCACCGACAGCTCGTCTATGTGAAGCAGTTTCGCGCTCATCCGATCGTCTTCCTGGGATCGAAGGCGTCGCGCACCGCCTCGCCGATGAAGATCAGCAGGCTCAGCATCGCGCCGATGACGAAGAAGCCGGTCAGCCCCAGCCACGGCGCCTGCAGGTTTGCCTTGCCCTGCGCCAGCACCTCGCCCAGCGAGGCCGAGCCCGGCGGCAGGCCGATGCCGAGAAAATCGAGCGAGGTCAGCACCGTGACCGAGCCCGCCAGCGTGAACGGCATGAAGGTCAGCGTCGCCACCATCGCGTTCGGCAGCACGTGCTTGAACATGATCACGCGGTCGGACACGCCGAGCGCGCGCGCCGCGCGCACGTACTCGAAGTTACGCGCGCGCAGGAATTCGGCGCGCACCACGCCGACGAAACCCATCCATGAGAACAGCAGCAGCACGCCGAGCAGCCACCAGAAGTTGGGCTCGACGATGCTGGCGAGGAT
>JAHEKJ010000117.1 GCA_024638385.1 Gammaproteobacteria bacterium
CGCCACGGCGAAAGACAGCACTAAACCGATCGTCATTCCGCTGCACAACTGGTCGAGCCAGATCGTCATGGCCTACGTCATCGGCGGCATTTTCGAGAGCATCGGCAATAATGTCGAGTACGTACCGGCCGATTCGCAGGCGGTCTACGAGTCGATTCGCAACGGCGACGTGACGATCTCGCACGAGGTCTGGCAGTCGACCTTCGGCAAGTCCTTTTACAATGCAATGCTCAAGGGCGGCGTGATCGACGCCGGCACCCACGCGGCGACCACGCTCGAGGAAATGGGCGTGCCGACCTGGGTCATCACCAAGGGCCTGTGCCCCGGCCTGCCGAACTGGGAAGCGCTCAAAAACGAGGAATGCTATAAAAACTTCGCGACCGCCGACTCGGGCGGCAAGGGCCGCTGGCTCGAAGGCCCGCAAAGCTGGCACGGCGACCTGATGCCCGAACGGCTCAAGGCGCTCGGCCTCGACGAAAAGTGGACCGTCAAGTTCGCCGGCGGCGCGGACGCGCTGTGGACCGAACTCGCGTCCGCCAAGAAAGAAGGTCGCGGCACGGTCATTTTCAACTGGACGCCGAACTTCACCGACGCCGAGGGCTTCACCTTCATCGAGTTTCCGCAGTTTACTCCCGGTTGCCGCAAGGCCGACGGTGGCGACGGCAAGTGCGGCTCGCCGAAGGGCTGGCTGAAGAAAGCGGCGAACTACAAGTTCCCGAAAACTCATCCGCATGCCTACACGATCTTTTCGCAGCTGTCGTTTACGACGCCGCAAATCGGCGAAATGGCGGCCCTGGTCGACACCGGCAAGATGGACCACAAGGATGCCGCCAGGAAGTGGTTGGCAGACAATAAAGACATCTGGGAAGGCTGGACCAGAACCGGCATGTAGGCTGCCGTTCGTGTCCGTTAAAAACTAAAATTATGGTCCCCCCTGGCGGCGCCGAGTCGAGCCAGGGGGCTCCATATCGGGGCGATAGTATTTACGCCCGTCTAAAAATGTTAGCTTTATAAGCTGCCGGGGGGAAAGCTTATGTCTTCGCAAGCTGCCGATTCGATCGCAGACGAACCGGTCATCCGCTGTGATTCCGTCTACATGATTTTTGGCGACAATGCGCACAGCCTGCTGCAAAAGGCCAATGGCGTCGTCGACGCCGCCAAGTTTCATGAAGCCGGATGCATCGTCGGGGTCAACAATGCCTCCTTCGAGGTGCACAAGGGTGAATTGCTGATCATCATGGGCCTGTCGGGTTCCGGCAAGTCGACGCTGATGCGCTGCATTGCCAGGCTGAACGAGGCGACCGCCGGGAACATCTACATCGACGGCGAAGACATCATGGCGATGAACGACAAGCAATTGATCGAACTGCGCCGCAACAAGATGGGCATGGTGTTTCAGAGCTTCGCCCTGCTGCCGCACAAGACCGTGCTCGAAAACATCGCGTTTCCGCTGCAGGTCAAGGGAATCAGCACCAAGGACAGCATGCAGCGCGCCAAGGAGATGGTGGATCTCGTCAGCCTGACCGGCCGCGAAAACTATTTCCCGCGGCAGTTGTCGGGCGGCCAGCAGCAGCGCGTCGGCATTGCCCGCTCGCTCGCGATCGAGCCCGATATCTGGTTCCTCGACGAACCCTTTTCCGCGCTCGACCCGCTGATCCGCAAGGAGATGCAGGACGAGTTCCTGCGCCTGCAGGATGTTCTCGGCAAAACAATCTTATTCGTTACCCACGACTTCGACGAGGCGCTGCGTCTCGCCGACCGCATCGCGATCATGAAGGACGGCATCATCGAGCAGCTCGACACGCCGGCGAATATCGTGCTCAACCCGGCCACCGATTACGTCGCCAAGTTCACCGAAGAAGTGCCGCGCGAAAAGGTGCTCAAGATCGAAGCGGTCATGGACCCCTTCGACCCGAACGAAGACATGAGCGACTTGAAGGTTCCGAAAGACGCCATCATCGAGACCGTGGCCGAGTCTATTCTGAATACCCGCCGACCGGTCACCGTGGTCGATTCCAGCGGCGAAGCCGTGGGCTCGTTGCACTCCTCGAAAGTGGTCAGAATGTTGTTCGGAGGTCATACCGGCCATTCAGTCGATAAAGCGTCATGATCGAAGCGCTCAGGCAAAAGAAATACCTGCAGTTCGCAGTACTGCTGGTCATTTTTGCGCTGCTTTGCATCATTATCACGCCATCGGAAGGAAACTGGTTCTGGCGACTGCCTCCGTTGATCGCGGATCTCCCGCTGATCATCAACAATTCGGTCGAATACATAATGAACGACTGGTGGCTGGTCGACGTCTGGGATCCGGACATCGAGGAATACGAGCAAAAGCCGATGATGAACCAGTTCACCCGTTCGGCGTCGGGCGTGCTCCTGTTCCTGATCGAATTCGTCCGCGAGATCTTTCTCGGCGGCGTCAAGACCATCGTCACCTTTACCGGTTGGGATTGGGCGACGGAAAACCAGTGGGCGCGCTGGCCGGCATTGCCGTGGACCGTGGTTGCCGGTGGCGCCGCGATCCTGGGCTATTCGCTGAAAGGGCCGCGACTGGCGCTGTTTGTCGGGTTTACCTTCGTCTATATCGCGGTTTTCGGGCAATGGGAACCGTCGATGGAAACCCTGTCCTTCGTGCTGATCGCCGCACCGATCTCGGTCTTTCTCGGCCTCATGGTCGGCGTCTGGGCGTTCAGGAACAAGCACGTGGAAATGGTGCTGAATCCGATTCTCAACGTCATGCAAATCATGCCGCACTTTTCCTACCTGGTACCGGTCGTGGTGTTCTTCGGTATCGGCGACCATGCCGGCGCCATTGCCACGGTCATTTTCGCGACGCCGCCGATGGTGCGGCTGACCATACTGGGCCTGAAAAAACTGTCGCCCGAGGTTGCCGAGGCCGGGTTGATGAGTGGCTGTAGCAACTGGCAATTGTTGACCCGGGTACTGATTCCGACCGCGCGGCGGGATATCCTGATCGGCGTCAACCAGGTCATCATGTCCTGTCTCGCGATGGTCGTCATCGCGTCGCTGATCGGCGCCAAGGGGCTGGGTAATCACCTATTGATCGCACTGAATCAGTTGCGGATCGGCCTCGCGCTCGAGATCGGCATCTGTATCGTGCTGATCGCGATCACGCTCGACCGGCTGTCGCTTGCCTGGGCCGACAAGCAGGTCGATTATTTCGCCGACCTGTCGTTCGTCGATCGGCACAAGCACTCGCTGATGTTCGGCGTGGTATTCATTGTCGGAGTCATCCTGGCCTGGATCGGATCCTTGATTTTCCGCGAAGGCTTCAACTACCTCTACCTGATTCCGCACAACAAGGGTATTACAACCGAGCCGTTCTGGCAGGCCGGGGTCGACTGGATCGTCGACACCTTCTTCTTCGCGCTCAAGAGTTTCAACGAATGGTTGATCGTTTACGTGCTGGTACCGGTCAAGACCGCCTATCTCGGCATGCCGGTAGCGGCGACTTTCGTGCTGGCAATGGGCGTCGGATATATTGTCGGCGGAGTCAGGGTCGCTCTTTCCGTTGGCGGATTTCTGCTGTTCATCGCGCTAACCGAGTGGTGGGACCGGGCGCTGATCACGGCTTACCTGATGACCATTTCCGTGGTGATTGCGACCGTCGGCGGGGTTATCGCCGGGACGCTGTGCGCGCAGCATCCCGTAAGCACCCGCATCATGCTGACGGTATGCGATACTTTCCAGACCTTCCCGTCGTTCATCTACCTGATCCCGGTCATGATGCTGTTCGGCGTGACCGATACCTCGGTGCTGATCGCAATCGTCATCTACGCCCTGGTCCCGGCCACGCGCTACACCATACAGGGTATGCTGAGCGTGCCGCCGCAGCTGCAGGAAGCGGGCTCGATGTCCGGGGTCAATCGGCTGCAGCGCTACCTGTCTATCGAGCTGCCGATGGCCTTTCCGCACATTGCGCTCGGGATCAATCAAACCGTCGTGTTCGCGCTGTCGATGGTCATCATCGGCGCATTGATCGGGACCGACGATCTCGGCCAGCTGATCCTGAAATCCCTGTCGGATCGCCTCGGTGTCGGTAACGGGCTGGTGCTGGGTTTGTGCGTCGCCTTTATCGGGCTCGCCATCGATCAGGTATTGCGCACCTGGGCCAATGACCGGAAAAAGGCATTGGGGTTGGCATAGCGCTGTCGTTCCGGTAACCGGGGGAAGGATAACAACGTGATTAACAGGATACTGGTTGCAAGCGATGCGTCGGCGGCTTCGAATCGCGCGTTGAAAATGGCTGCTCAATTTGCCGTCCAGAACGACGCCGAATTGCTCATCGTTCACGTCATTCGCGATATGCAAATACCGTTCGAAATCAAGGAAATCCCGGAGCTGGAATTCAACCGATTCGAAATCTTCAACGATGCGCGTGAAGAAGTGATGCGCAAGGTTGCCGAGAAGATCTTGAGAGCCGCCAGGGAAAGGGCGGAAAAAGCCGGGGTCGAAAAAATTGAAACCGCGATCGGAACCGGGGACCCGGCAACCGGTATTCTCGACTTTGCCAAACGGCGCAATGCCGACATGATAGTAGTCGGGACCCGGGGCCTGGGCAAGCTGAAAGGCACGGTTCTGGGGAGTGTCTCTCGCAAGATTGCCAACAATGCCGAGACCACCTGCCTGATCGTCAGGTAGCCGGCCAACGGGTACTCCGAAGTCCCGGTCGGATCGCGGCTACGGGCCGGCTTTATTTATCCGGATTCAGCGGTTAAATTGGCGCTCGGGCGAGTCGGCATCCGAAGCTAAGCTGAACCCGCCGCATTCGACGCGCCAATCGCCATGAACAACAACATCAAAATCGCCTGCGAAAATATCTGGAAACTGTACGGCGACGATCCCGAGGGTTTCTTCCGCGAGCACCAGGGTTCGCCGGGCGAAGACGCGATCCGGGCCGCGGGCTATATACCGGCGGTGCGCCACGCGACCTTCGACGTCCACGAGGGCGAGATCCTCGTCATCATGGGCCTGTCGGGCTCGGGCAAGTCGACGCTCGTGCGCTGCCTGAGCCGGTTGATCGAGCCGACCGCCGGCAGCGTCCGCTTCGACGGCATCGATCTGCTGCAGGCGAACGAGCAGGAACTGATCGAGCTGCGCCGCCACAAGATGGGCATGGTGTTCCAGCATTTCGCGCTGCTGCCGCACCGCAGCGTGATCGACAACATCGCCTTCCCGCTCGAGGTGCAGGGGATCGACAAGGAAACCCGCTACAAGAAAGCGCGCGAGATCATCGAGGTCGTCGGCCTCGCCGGCCGCGACGACTACTACCCGCGCGAACTGTCCGGCGGCCAGCAGCAACGCGTCGGTATCGGCCGCTCGCTCGCGGTCGAGCCCGACATCTGGTTTCTCGACGAGCCCTTCTCGGCGCTCGACCCGCTGATCCGCAAGGAGATGCAGGACGAATTCATCCGCCTGCAGTCGGTGCTGCACAAGACCATCGTCTTCATCACCCACGACTTCGACGAGGCGATCAAGCTCGCCGACCGCATCGCGATCATGTACGAGGGCGAGATCGTGCAACTCGGCACCGCCGAGGAACTGATCACCAACCCGGCGACCGACTATGTCGCCGAGTTCACCAGGGACATCCCGCGCGGAATACTGTTGTCGGTGCGCGCGGTCATGGACCCGCCGTCGACCGATACCCATCCGGACCTGACCGTGCGCGACAGCGACAACCTGCAGAAGATCGCCGGGCCGGTGCTCGCGCAGGACCGCGACGTGCGCGTGTTGAACGATGCCGGCGAGATCGTCGGCGCGCTCAGGCGCCATCACCTGATCGAGGTATTGTTCGACGAACCCGCCGACTGAATTAGGGGGACAGTATACCTAATTACCGCAATTTAGTTTCAATACGCAACTAAATTAGGGTAATTAGGTATACTGTCCCCCGAATTGATCAGCGTCCCCCGAATTGATCAGCGCAGCTGGCGCCGCTGGGTTGCGCCCGAGCGGCCGTCGTGCGAGGCCGTCCTCGACCCAGGCGTAGCCCTCGAGAAAGGTCACCTTACCCGCGGGATCACCCTGCTGGGCTGGTGCCGGCAGGCTCGTCAGCAACAGCATCGCCAGGATCCCGGAGCGAAAGCTTCGAACAAACGCGTTCATGTCGGCCAGTATAGCCCAGCGATCCGGGTCCGCCGCGGCCAATGTATGTGCGCGGCGCAACGCAGTCGCGCCGAAGATCCCAATCGAATATCCTGACGCTCCCGCAATTCATTAGGGAGGACGAGATCATGCCCAAATACATTTTCGCCTATCACGGCGGCAAGATGCCCGAAACGGAAGAAGAAGGCGCCCGCGTCATGGCGCAATGGCAAGCCTGGCTCGGCGGTATGGGCGCGGCCGCGCTCGACCCCGGCAATCCGGTCGGTCCGTCGTCGACCGTGCACCCCGACGGCTCGGTGACCAGCGACGGCGGCGCCAATCCGCTTTCCGGCTACAGTCTGATCAGTGCCGACAGCATCGGACAAGCGACCGAACTCGCAAAAGGCTGTCCGATCCTCGCAGCCGAAGGCACGGTCGAGGTCGCCGAAATCGTCGAGATGTAGCATCCGCGCGCGGCCGGAACGGCCGAAGGCGCGCGACGAAAAATTTTTACCGAGTTGTCGTATTGCCGGGTTCCGATTCGTCATTCAGGTACACCAACCAACATTACGAGGTGACCGACATGGCGAAGTACATCTACGTTTATCACGGCGGGCGCACGCCCGAATCCGACGAGGAAATGGCCCGCGTACTCGGCGAATGGCAGAACTGGTTCGCGCAGCTCGGCGAGCGCGTCGTCGATCCCGGCGGACCGGTCGGGCTGTCGGCGACGGTGCACGGCGACGGTCGCATCACGGCCGACGGCGGCGCCAACCCTGTCAGCGGCTACAGCTTCATCGACGCCGACGACAACGAACAGGCCGCCGAGCTCGCGCGCGGCTGCCCGATCCTGCACGAGAACGGCAGCGTCGAGGTCGCGCCGGTCGTGGCAATGTAACGGAGGAAAAACGATGCAATACCTGTTGATGATCTATCACGAGGAAGGTAAAGGGCCGCAGCCGGGAGATCCGGATTTCGGCGCATTCATGAACGCCTATTACGAGTTCACCAACGAGGTCACGGAACGCGGGCTGTTCATCGCCGGGCAGCCGCTCGAGAGCATCAGCACCGCGACCACGGTGCGGGTACGCGACGGCAAGACCGAGATCAGCGACGGGCCCTTCGCCGAGACCAAGGAAGTGCTCGGCGGCTATTACCTGCTCGACTGCAAGGATCTCGACGAAGCGCTCGAATGCGCGGCCAAGATCCCGACCGCCAAACACGGCAGCATCGAGGTGCGGCCGATCGCGACGCATATGGAAGCCGCCGAGGCTTGAGCGATTCCGGCGTCAGCGATGGTGACGTCCGGGCGGCCGTCGCGGCGGCCGCCCGGACACATTTCGGCAAGCTGCTCGCGCTGCTGGTGCGCCAGTTCGGCGACATCCAGCTCGGCGAGGATGCGCTGCAGGACGCAATCCTGGCCGCCCTGCGGCACTGGGCGGCCAGCGGCCTTCCGGATAACGCCGCCGCCTGGCTGCTGCAGACCGCGCGGCATCGCGCGATCGATCGGATTCGGCGCGAGAAAGTCCATGCCGACAAGCGCGGGCTACTGGTTGCCGCGGAGGCGCCCGAACCGGCTGCGGAAGAACGCGTGGACGACGAACGCATTCCCGACGAGCGCCTGCGCCTGATCTTTACCTGCTGCCACCCGGCGCTCGCGTCGGAAGCGCAGGTCGCGTTGACGCTGAAGACGCTGTGCGGACTGACGACCGCGCAGGTTGCGCATGCGTTCGTCGTCGCCGAGCCGACGATGGCGCAGCGCCTGCTGCGGGCGAAGAACAAGATCCGCGCGACCGCGATCCCGTACGAGATACCGCCGCCGACGATCCTCGGCGAACGCCTCGCGGCGGTGCTGAAGGTTATATATTTTATTTTCAACGAAGGTTACTACGCCAGCGGCGAAGGCGCGACGATCGAGGTCGACCTGTGCGACGAAGCCCTGCGCCTCGGCCGTGTCCTGCTGGCTTTGCTGCCGGCCGAGACCGAGGTCGCGGGCCTGCTCGCGCTGATGCTGTTGCACCGCTCGCGCTTCGCTGCGCGCGTCGGCGCCGACGGTGAAATCATCGACCTCGAGCACCAGGATCGCAGCCTGTGGGATCGCGACGCGATTGCCGCCGCCGACCGCCTGCTCAAGGCCGCGCTGATGAAAGGCTCGGCCGGCGCCTACCAGGTTCAGGCCGCGATCAGTGCGGTACACGCGCATGCGATCGATTTCGCACGTACCGACTGGAAACAAATCGTCATGCTCTATCGCCACCTTGCCGCCATCGAAAACAACCCGGTGGTCGAGCTGAACCTGGCCGTCGCGCTGTCCTATGCCGAGAATCCGGGTGTCGGTCTCGCATATCTCGATCGGCCGGAGCTCACGGCCAAACTCGAAAACTACCAGCCCTACTACGCCGCGCGCGCGAACCTGCTGCGTCGCGCCGGGCGGCGACGCGAAGCCGCCGAGATGTATCGCGCCGCGATCGAGCGCTGCGACAACCGCGCGCAGGCCGCCTACCTGGAACGCCGGCTCGCAAGCCTCGGCGTGCACTGACGCGCGGCCGCGGCTACCAGCTGATCAGATCGTTCGGCAGGTGATCGATGCGGTTGAGATAGACCACCGCGTGCGCACCGTCGACGAAATCGATTCGCGAGATCGAAGTGTTGTGGAAAGTCCAGTTGCCGAACCAGTGACGTTCGTAGTTGACCGGATGGCGCTCTACGCCCATCAGCTCGTTGACGAACTGGTCGAGGAAATCGCCGTGCGCAACCAGCGCGACGCGCTCGTCGGATTCGAGCAGGCGGGGGCGCAGCGTTGCGACCACCCCGCGCATGCGCTCGACGAAAGCTTCCTCGTCCTCGGCGGGCCGCTTCCACCAGCCGTCGTCGGCGACCTCCGCGGGCAGCCCGAGCCGCGGAAAGCGTTCGTCGAAATACGACCGCCCCGGCCCGGGCAGGCCGATCTTGTTGCGTTCCGAATCGAACTCGTACAGGCCGTATTTCTCGAAGACGTCCGCCAGCGCGTGCAGCTCGAGTCCGCAGACGTCGGCGACGTATTCGGCAGTCAGGATCGAGCGCGTCATCAGGCTGCAGTAGACGTGCGTCAGGCCGTAATGGCGTTCCCGCGG
Organism: Gammaproteobacteria bacterium; assembly: GCA_024638385.1. GTDB lineage: Bacteria > Pseudomonadota > Gammaproteobacteria. The sequence goes on from JAHEKJ010000117.1 coordinate 9,222, forward strand.
CGGCACGAACGGGTGCTGGCGCGGTTCGGATTCCGGGTGCGCGAGGTGTTCGGCCAGCGCCGCCGCCTGGCGGTGGCCGAGCGCGGTGATTTCCGGGTCGGGATGCCTCTCCGGGTGAAAGTCGCTGCCGTCCCAGGTCTCGTTGTTGGCCGATTGCGCGTGGCGAATCAGGTAGAGTCGACCCATCAGCGACTGATTCCGAGGCGCTCGGCGGCCTGCGCCGGCGTCGCCAGGTCGCGACCGATCTCGCGAATGATGCGCACCGCGCGCTCGACCAGTTTCAGGTTGGTTGCGAACTCGCCCTTGTCCAGATACAGATTGTCCTCGAGGCCGACGCGGCAGTTGCCGCCCTGGCTCGCGGCCTGCGCGACGATCGCGAATTCCATGCGCGAGATGCCGAACGCGCTCCAGTTGGCGTCTTCCGGCAGCAGGTTTTTCATGACGGTCAGGATTTCGGGCGTCGCCGGCGACGCGTGCGGGATGCCGAGGCAAAGCTGGAACATCGGTGGGCCTTCGATAAGGCCCTCTTCGATCAGCCGCTGTGCGAACACGATGTGGCCGGGTTCGAACACCTCGAGTTCCGGCTTGACGCCGAGCTCCTGGATGCGTTTCGCCATGATGCGCAGATGCGCCGGGGTGTTGACGAAAATCGTCTCGCCGAAGTTGAAGGTGCCGACGTCGAGCGTGCAGATATCGGGGCGCAGTTCCTCGACGTGATGCAGCCGCTCGAGCGGTTGCACCAGCGTGGTCCCGGGGCCGCCGACCGCGGCGTCCTCGTCGCCCGGGTTGAAGCGCGCGCCCTCGCTCGTCGTCAGGTTGATCAGCACGTCGCTGCCCGAATCGCGGATGCGTTCGACGACTTCGCGAAACAGCGCCGGGTCGCCCGAGCGCACGCCGGTCTGCGGGTCGCGCACGTGAATGTGCACGATCGCGGCGCCGGCTTTGGCCGCGTCGATGCAGTCGCGCGCGATCTGCTCGGGCGTGATCGGGTAGTCGGGGTGCTTGCCGTGGTTGGCGTGGCCGCCACAGACGGCGCAGGTCAGGATGACTTCGTTCGACATGTCGTTATTCTCCGCGAAATTCGGGCTTGCGTTTTTCGTTGAATGCCTTGACGCCCTCGACTCGGTCGCGCGTCGGCACGGTCCGGTTGTAGGCCTCGATCTCGAAGGCGAGACCGTCGGCGAGCGACATCTGCAGGCCGCGGTGGATCGCCAGCTTGGCCTGGCGCACGGCAATCGGCGCGTTGGCCGCGATCCGCAACGCGGTCCCGAGCGCCGCGTCCTGCAGCTCGGCGAGCGGGAAGACTTCGTTGACGATTCCCCAGGCGCGCGCCTGCTCGGCGTCGAAGCGCCGCGCCGACAGGATCAATTCCTTGGCGCGGCGCTCGCCGACCGCGCGCGCGAGCGTTTGCGTGCCGCCGGCGCCGGGAATGATGCCGAGACTGGTCTCGGTCAACGCGAAGCGCGCCGAGTCGGCGGCGTAGGCGAAATCGGCGGCCGCGACCAGCTCGCAACCGCCGCCGAAGGCGGCGCCGTTGACCGCGGCGATCAGCGGCAACGGGCAGTCGAGCACGGCGCGGATCATGCGCTCGTAGACGAGGTGCTGGCGCGCCCAGGCCGCGTCGCTCATGCCGTCGCGCTCCTTTAAGTCGCCGCCGGCGCAGAACGCGCGCTCGCCGGCGCCGGTCACGATCAGGCAGCGCGCGTCGCCCGGCTCCAGCGCGACGGCCTCGAACAGATTCATCAGGTCGCTCGCCATTCGGGTATTGAAGGCGTTGGCGACTTCCGGACGGTTCAGCACGATCCGTAAAACCCGGGTCGCGGGCCGCTCGAGCGTCAGCGTCGGGTAGTTTTCGGGGCTCATCGGCGGTGGCTTTTTGGCTCGATAATCGGCACTATATACTACTTGATGCGAAGCACTCGGGGGAAGCGATCATGGATCACAACCAGAACGATAAAACGACGACCAAACACCTGATTTACACCTTCATCGCATTCGTGGTGCTGGGCGTCCTGTTGGTCATCGGCGCCAATATCATTGGCTGATCCCGCGGCCGGCGAACTCACCCGCCTCCAGAGCGCCGCAATTCCAGAATCACCCGCGCCCTTCAGCCAGGTGGTCATGGACGACTGCTACGCCTACCTGTCCGGCCTCGTCGCCGCCGATTTCCCGGCCGGCGTCGATGCGCTCGGCGACGTCGCCGCCGAGACCCGCGCGGTGCTCGACGCGATCGGCCGGATCCTCGACGAAATCGATCTCGAGCGCGAGCGCATCGTGCGGGTCGACGTGCATCTCGCCGATCTCGGCGATTTCGACGCGATGGACGCCGCCTACCGCGAGTTTTTCGCCGACGGCCGTTATCCCGCGCGCACGACGACCGAGTCGCCGCGCCTGTTCGGCGGCAGCCGGGTCGAGATCACCTGCCAGG
>JAHEKJ010000020.1:0-20548 GCA_024638385.1 Gammaproteobacteria bacterium
TCCGCCACTCGTCAGCGCCAAGTTCACCCCGAAGGGATCACAGCGGCCTGTTACCGTTCGACTTGCATGTGTTAAGCATGCCGCCAGCGTTCAATCTGAGCCAGGATCAAACTCTTCAGTTTAAAGCTATTTACGGATAGCTCCGTAGAACAGTTTTGAAGAGAGTAACCTTGACTTTGACGTGTTAAGTTAAAGTTTTGGTCACTCAAATCGCAATGATACGAGATCACCTTTGACATGAGTGCCCACACAAATTACCTGATCAATTGTTAAAGAGCCTGCGGCCGGGGAACACCCAGCCGAAAAGGGCCGCGAACGGCCCACCCCGCATCGCCGGAAATCACGAGATCACCGGGCGATTTTTAAAAGCGAGGCGCGCATTATAAGCCCTTTTCGCGCGGCGTCAACGCCTCTGGCGGCATTTATCGAAATAATTGTCGCTGGACCGTCTTTTGCCTGAAAATCAGGGGCTTAAATACTCGTCGGATTACCCGATCCTGGCGGCGAAACCGCTGCCGGGTGGGCCAGACGAGGCGCGCATTATAGGCGCTATTGATACTTCGTCAAGCGCTATTTAAATCTTTTATCAAACCAGCGTGATGCGCGCGAATTTACGCTTGCCGACCTGCGCGACGACCACGCTGCCCTGCGCCAGCTCGAGCCCCTTGTCGGTCACTTTTTCGCCGTCGAGCCTGACCGCGCCCTGCTGAATCATGCGAAAGCTCTCCGACGTGCTCGCGGTCAGGCCCGCCTGCTTCAGCAGCGCGGCCACGCCGATCCTGTCGGTCTCGAGCTCGAGCTCGAGCTCGGGCATGTCATCGGGCATCGCGCCCTTCGCAAAGCGCGCGATGAAATCCTGCCTGGCGGCCGCGGCGGCGCCGGCGTCGTGAAACCGGGTGATGATCTCCTCGGCCAGCAGGAACTTGGTGTCCCGCGGGTTGGCACCGGCGTCGACGTCGCGCCGCAAGCGGTCGATTTCGTCGAGCGGGCGGAAACTGAGCAACTCGAAATAACGCCACATCAATTCGTCGCTGATCGACATCAGCTTGCCGAACATTTCCGTCGGCGAATCCTCGATACCGATGTAGTTGTCGAGCGACTTCGACATCTTTTGCACGCCGTCGAGGCCCTCTAGAATCGGCATCGTCAGAATGACCTGCGGCTCCATCCCTTCGGCCTTCATCAACTCGCGGCCGACCAGCAGGTTGAATTTCTGATCGGTGCCACCGAGCTCGACGTCGGCGCGCATCTCGACCGAATCCCATCCCTGGACTAGCGGGTAGAGGAATTCGTGAATCGAGATCGGCTGGTTACTCTTGTACCGCCTGGCGAAGTCGTCACGCTCGAGCATGCGCGCAACCGTGTGACGCGACGCGAGGCGGATCATGTCGGCCGCGGATTTCGAGCCGTGCCAGGCCGAGTTGAAACAGATCTCGGTCGCGTCCGGATCGAGAATCTTGAATACCTGCTCCCGGTAGGTTTGCGCATTTTCCTGAATCTGGTCCGGCGATAGCGGCGGCCGGGTCGCCGACTTGCCGCTCGGATCGCCGATCAAGCCGGTGAAATCGCCGATCAGGAACATGATATGATGACCCAGTTCCTGGAACTGCCGCATCTTGTTGATCAGCACCGTGTGGCCGAGATGCAGGTCGGGGGCGGTCGGATCGAAGCCGGCCTTGATCCGCAGCGGCTTGCCGCGGGCCAGTTTTTGCTGCAATTCCGCCTCGAGGAGGATTTCATCGCAGCCGCGCTTCAGTTGCCGCATTGCATCTTGTTCAGAAATCATGCTAAATACCGGTCTGGGTCTATACTCAAGGCTATTAACCCAGTCTAATTAATAACTTAGCCATTTAAGCTAATGAGCTTTCAAGATCTCGACTTCAAAACCGAGCCCGTCGGCGCGCCGCGGCCTGAAAGCCTGCCCGGGCGACGCGCGAGCTTGCCGGTGTGGACCTTCGCGAAGATATCGCTGGCGGCATCGCTGATCATGCTGCTGGGATTCAGCGTAACCAACTGGCAACCCTCGGCCAAAGCCGCGAATTCTACGCCGAAGTCCGCGCGATTACACTATTCGCTGCCCCTGCCCGAGCCGACAACGCGCGTGCCCGAGGTCGACTCCGTGCCGTCCGACCCCGGCGATGACCCGTGGATCACGGTAACGATCAAGTCGGGCGACACGCTGGCATCGATCCTCGCCGACCACGATATTGCGTCGACCACGACCCACCAGATCGCGCGCCTCAACGAACAGACCCGATCCTTGCGCCGCATCCAGCCCGGCGAGAAAATAAAATTGCTGCGCGACGCCGATGGCCGGCTAAAACAAATGAAGTACGTGCCAGATATTACGCGCACGCTGCTCATCCAGCGCACCGGCGACCAGTCGTTCGAGAGCCAGATCATCAATTATCAGCTGCAGGCTTACCCGGTCTACCGCGAGGGCCGCATCGAGAGTTCGCTGTTCGAAGCCGCGGCCGCCGCCGACATTCCGGAAGACGTGATCATGGATCTCGCCGGCATCTTCGGCTGGGATATCGACTTTTCGCTCGACATCCGTCAAGGCGACCGCTTCGGCATCGTCTACGAAGAGCTCTACAAGGACGACGTCAAGATTCGTAACGGGCGCATTCTCGCGGCCGAGTTCGTCAATAACGGCAAGACTTACCGCGCGGTGTACTACACCGATCCGGCCGGTAACAGCGACTACTTCTCACCCGATGGCAAGAGCATGCGCAAGGCCTTTCTGCGCAGCCCGGTCGACTTCCGTCGCATCAGTTCGCGTTTCAGCAACAAGCGCTGGCACCCCGTTCTGTCCGCCTGGCGTTCGCACAAGGGCGTCGACTACGCGGCGCGCAGCGGCACGCCGGTGCGCGCCGCCGGCGACGGCAAGGTCGTCTTCGCCGGCACCAAGGGGGGATACGGCCGCCTCATCGTGCTTCGCCATGGCGGACGCTACACCACGGCCTACGGTCACCTGCGCGGTTACGCTCGCGGCATTCGCAGCGGCAAGAAGGTCAAGCAAGGGCAAATCATCGGTTACGTCGGCAGCAGCGGCGTCGCCACCGGGCCACACCTGCACTACGAATTTCGCGTCAACGGCGTGCATCGCAACCCGTTGACGGTCAAGCTGCCCGAGGCCAAACCGGTGCACTCGGCCTACCATTCACACTTCGAGGATAACACCCGGGTCTACCTGTCGATGCTGCGCCTGATGGACCGCCGGCTCGCACAAAACTCGCAGTGAGCCGTCCCGACAATCGCGAGATCTTCGTCGGGCTCATGTCCGGAACCAGCCTCGACGGCGTCGACGTAGCGATCGTCGAGTTTGCCGCGGCGTCCCCGCGCCTGCTGCACTTCGCGACTGTCGCCTACAGCGACGATTTGCGCGATCGGCTGCGCCAACTGACTGCCATCGCATCCGTCTCGCTGGACGATCTTTACTCACTCGACGCCGAACTGGGCGACCTCTACGCCGCGTGCGTCAGCGAATCGCTGGCGCAGGCCTCGCTCGAACCGCGCCAGGTAACCGCCATCGGCTGCCATGGACAAACGCTGCGTCACGGGCCCGGGGCGCGCCGACCGTATACCGCGCAAATCGGCGATCCGAACCGGATAGCGGCGCAGACCGGAATCCAGACGGTCGCCGATTTTCGCCGCAAGGACATGGCTTTCGGCGGCCAGGGCGCGCCCCTGGCGGCGGCCTTTCACGCGGCGCTGTTTCGCGTCGACGGCGAGAATCGCGTCCTGCTGAACATCGGCGGAATCGCCAATATCACGTGGCTGCCGGCAGACCCGCGCTCGCCGGTGCTCGGCTTCGATACCGGGCCCGGCAATACCCTGCTCGACCAATGGGCACAAAGGCACCTGAGCGAACGCTACGACGCCGACGGCGCCTGGGCGCGAAGCGGGCAGATTATCGACTCGCTGCTCGAGCAAGCCCTGTCAAGAGAGCCGTACTTCGCCGCGGCGGCGCCCAAGTCGACCGGCACCGAGTACTTCGACCTGGGCTGGTTGGAGCGCTTCGTCGACGACGCCAGCGCGGCGGCAGACGTACAGGCGACACTGGTCGAGCTGACCGTACAATCGGTAGCCGGTGCGATCTCGACGCTGCCGGCACGGCCGGCAACCTGTTTCCTTTGCGGCGGCGGCGCGCACAACGGGTGGCTGCGAGAGCGGCTCGCGACCGCCCTGTCCGGAATCCGCGTCGCGACGATCGCCGAGCTCGGCATCGAGCCGGACGCGGTCGAGGCGGCGGCCTTCGCCTGGCTCGCACGCGAGCGGCTCGCCGCGCGTCCCGGCAACCTGCCGGCGGTAACCCGTGCGCAACGGCCGGCGGTGCTCGGCGGTCTCTACCTGGCGGATTGAGCCCGCCACCGGGCATCGGTCGAATGTGACTTTGTTTACAAAGCACCCGAACCCGAATCCACGTTGGATGTCAAAGTCGTCAATCAGGTGTTAAACTTGTTGTTTGTTGACCGATCGAGACGTCCCATGCGCGCCGACCCTCGCCTATCATTGCTGCCAGCCATGCTGTGGCTCGTGCTCGGCAGCGCGCAGGCGGATTTCGTCGGTTTCAATATCGGCGCCAGCCAGTGGCGGCCGGCTTTGAGCGGCTCGCTCAGCAGCGGCCAGGAAGACAGCATCGACCTGGTCGACGATCTCGACGTCAGCAATCCGTCCAAGCCGTCCATGGTGCTGATTCTCGAGCATCCGATCGCGGCCCTGCCGAACCTCCGCTACCAGGGTTACGACTTCGGCACCTCGGGCATGGCGACGCTCGAATCCGATCTCAATTTCAATGGCGAAACCTTCAGTTCGGGTAACCAGGTGCGCTCGACCTTCGACCTGTCGCACGAAGATATCGTGCTCTATTACCAGATCGTCAACAGTCGCCTCGATCTCGACCTCGGCGTGGATCTCAAGCGCTTCGACGGTGAAGTCTCGCTCAACGGCGCGACCAGCACCAGCGTCGATGTCGACGAGACCATTCCGCTGCTGTACCTGTCGGCACGCTACGCGCTGCCCGACAGCCGATTCTACGTCGGCGCCAAACTGAACGCGAATTTCATCGATCTCGGCCTTTCCGACAGCAGCGCCGAAGACTCGACGATCATGCTCGGCTACGACTCGGGTACCGGTCTCGGCGTCGAGGGCGGTTACAAGTACTTCTCGCTCGAGCTCGACGAGGTCGACACGCTCGACACCGACCTCAAGTACGACGGTCTCTACCTCAACGGCTACTACAACTTCTGAGCCGCCGCTGACCTTCAGCGAATTTTCAGTTTCCCGTCAGCTTTAATTCAGACGGTCTGCCTAGTCTCTCTAGTCACAGGATGACCTGTGACGACTGCACAAGCGCAGAGGAGACACTGAAATGAAATTTGAGAAATTACCGGTCGCATTCGCAGTAGCGGCACTGACCGTGCCCACGCTCGCGATTTCCGATTACGACGAAATCGAACTCGACGAGTCCCAGCTGTACTTCGAGCTGAACGATACCGATGGCGATCTCGGCATTCACGGCAAGGCCGATGGCGACGCCTGGAAACGGATGAAGATCGAGGCACCCAACGATCGCAATCTGCTGAACATCTATGTCAGGTCAAAGCTCAGGCGCCAGGGATTGACCGAGCTGTTCTTCGAGAGCGCCGAACCGACCTTTGACGAACTCGATCCCGAGGTATTCTTTGGACGCTTCCCTGAAGGCGTGTACGAATGGGAGGGGTTAACGCTCGATTACCTCGAAATCGAGGGCGAAGTCTACCTGTCGCACATCATCCCGGCAGCACCCGTAGTCGCCCTGGTCGACGAAGATGACGAAAACCCCGGATTCATTCCCGAAGGAGAGGAGGATGCAGGCGACAAGGCATGCTGGGAAGTCTCGGAGGCAGATGCGGCGGATGGGGTCACCATAGTCTGGGCAGCTGTCACTGAATCGCATTTCGACAAGTGGTCGGCAGACCCTCAACCGCTTCTGCCATTTGAGGAGCCGAAAATTCCGCTGGGCGATTCTGCAGATGACGCAGGCGTGAACGTTGGAGATCGAGTGCTGTATTATGAGTTCGTTGCCGAAATCGACGATACCGAATTCAAATCGACAGCCGTAATTCCGCCCGCGCCCGGTAACGCGGACAACTCATGGACGATCCCCGCGGAAATTATCGCGCTGGCGCCGGAAGGCGAGGTCAAGTTCGAAATTATCGTCAGGGTCGAATCCGGCGAAGGCTATGACGATGACGCTGAACTGGTCGAATCCCGGCCCGGCAACCAGTCGGCCGTGGAAGACTGCTTCGAAATTGTCGGTCCGTAACCAAGAACAATCCTCTCCCGCAAGGGAGGGGATTCTTTTTCGATTGAACTGACCGCTATGGACACGATTAAAACAGCAGCCCTGTCGTTTATCGCGATTTTCGCCTGTGCGATGTTGCTGCTGACGCCGGATTCCTACCGGAACGACGAATCGCGCGGCGTCCTCCCCGCCACACAGCCAATAGCGCCGGTTAGCTTGTCGCAAGCCGCTTTCCGCGCCGAACGCGAGGATCCCTCGGTTCCCGATTTGGAGGATTCGCTGCCGGTCAAGCAGATAAAGCCTCAACCCCCTGCCACCGCGTCGTCGATCGAAGAGCAATCCGTCGACCGGGCATTGGTCATCTACCCCGAGCTCGCCCGAATCGAGGCGTTGGAAAATGAAGCCGCATATACGGCGCTCGGCGAACTGTCGCCGTTGCTGTCCAGCGGCGACCCGGTGGTTCGCCTGGCCGCGATCGAGGCATTGGGCGACATGACTCTGGAGGAAGCGCTGCCGGGACTCGTGGCGGCATTGAACGATCCCAGTTCGCAGTTGCGCGTCGCCGCGCTGGAGGCGCTCACGTCACACAACGATCTATCGGCGGCAAGCGCTATCGAATCCCTGCTGTACGACCCCGACCCGGAGGTAAGAATCACCGCGATCGAGGCGCTGGCGGATCTCGAGTCCAGGGCCTCGGTGCAGGCGCTGGCTGGACTTTTATCCGACCAGAATGCTTCGATCAGGCATCACGCAGTTAACGCGCTCGGCGAAATCGGCGGCAAGAATGCAATGAGGCATTTACTGCAGGCGCAATACGACCCGGTCGCGAAGATCCGAGTCAACGCGAACGCGATTCTCGCCGAACTGGAATACGAGGCGGCTAACTAGATCGAGAACGACGCGCCGCAGCCGCAGGTCGAGGTCGCGTTGGGGTTGTGGACGACGAACAGCGCGCCCTCGAGGCCCTCGCTGTAGTCGACCTCGGAACCCGCCAGCATCTGATAGCTCGACTGGTCGATGATCAGCGTCACACCGTCCTTTTCAACCGTGCGATCGGTCGGCTTGATTTCGTCCTCGAGCGAGAAGGTGTACTGGAAGCCGGAACAACCACCGCCATAGACCGAAACCCGCAGCATCAGATCCGGATTACCCTCGTCCTGCTGAATCGCCTTCATCTTGCGCACCGCCGAGTCGCTGAATCCGAGCAGCGTTTCGCCCTGGGTCGAACCGAGGGGGATACCGAAATTGGCGTCGATGATTACTTCCATTGCGTATACCGAATCTGTGATCTGGCCGCGATTATATCATTCCCGATCAGTTTTCCGCGAGCGGCCCGCTTCTGCTGGCGCCAGCTTCGCCGGCACCGCTGAGGCTGCTGGGCGACTTGTCCTCGAGCCGTTTCGGCATCTGGCCGTCCTGCGGCTGGTGCACCAGACCGCCGTTGACCTCGGCGCCGATCGCCATTTCGATCAGGTTGTAATAAACGCTGCCCTTGATCCGCGATTTGGGCGCGAGCTCGACCCGGGTCGATCCGTAGACGTCGCCGACGATTTCGCCGTTGAGCACCATGTTCGGCACCTTGACTTCGCCTTCGATGCGGCCGAATTCGCTGAGAATCAGAATCGCCGTACTGCCCTCTTCGGCGACGACGTTACCGTTGATCTTGCCGTCCACGTGCAATCCGCCGGAGAATACCAGGTCGCCGTTGATTTCGGTTCCCTGGCCTACCAGCGTATCGATGCGTGCCGCACTAAAACTTTTCTTCTTGCCAAACATTTATACTCCCTCTGTTAAAACGCGCGCCCAGGAAATCGTTTCGGTGAACGATTTTACCTTCTTGGTTGTCGGTTTGATGCCGATTTCCACCTCGAAGGGTTCGAATCCGTCGGGCAGCGCGATATCGCCCTCGAATACCTGGAAATAGCGAAAAGCAAACTTGGTGTCTTTGCCCGGATTATCAAGTCTCAGGTCCGTCAGCTTCAGTTCTTCGACGCCGCCGCCATTTTCGCCACGTATGCGGATGTCGGCGCCGCCGTAAATCTTGCGCGTGCCCTTGCCGCTCTTGGTCAGAATCATCTTGAAACTGAATTGATTCTGGCTGTTTTTCCTGCGCATCTCGAAAGATTGCAAATTGACCGCGAGCTCCGCGTCCTTCGGCGAAACAATACCGCGGTAGAAAGCCAGCTCTTCCTTTTGCTCGAGCAATTGCTGCTGCAGATTGACCAGCTCCTTGTTTGCCACTTCGTAGGCATCGCGCTCGATCTTGCTGGAACCGGAGAGGTGCGCGTTTTTCTGTACCAGCTTGCTGTTGCGCGTTTCGAGTTCGCCGATGCGGGCAAGCAGCGTTTCGCGCTCGAGCTTGAGGCGCTCGAGCTCGTAGGATTGCCAGATCTGGCCGAACACGAAAACGCCGGCCATCAGACCGACGACGAACAGCAACCCGGCCCACAGTTTCCACGGCTTGTGCTGGCGGACCTTGAATCCACGGTGCGCGGCAGTCACGGAATCATCCCCGAGATTTCGAGTCCGAGCGTTTCGTCCAGCCCGAACATCAGGTTCATGTTCTGAATCGCCTGCCCGGCCGCGCCCTTGACGAGGTTGTCCTCGACCGCCAGCACGATGAACTTGTTTGCCTGCGGCAGATGATGCGCCGCGATCCGCACCGTGTTGGCGCCGCGCACGCTGCGCGTCTCCGGGTGCGAGCCCGCCGGCATGACGTCGACGAACGGCTCGTCGCGGTAAAACGATTCGTAGGTCGACTGCAAGACCGCACCGTCGCCGAGCGCATCGGCGTAAACCGTCGCATGAATGCCGCGAATCATAGGCATCAGGTGCGGCACGAAAACGAGATCGGCGGCGGCGTCGACCGACTGCAGGACTTCGCGGATTTCCGGCAGGTGGCGATGCCCGGACACGCCGTAGGCCTTGACCGATTCGGTCACCTCGCCGAAGGCCGTGCCGAGTTCGGCCTTGCGGCCGGCGCCGCTGACTCCCGATTTGCAGTCGGCGACAATCGATTTCGGCTCGATCAGACCGTGCTTCAGCAGCGGCAGCAAAGCCAGGATTACCGACGTCGGATAACAGCCCGGATTGGCGACCAGCCGCGCGTTGCGAATCGAGTCGCGATTGAGCTCGGGCAAGCCGTAGACCGCATCCTCGACCAGCGCCGGGCAGGCGTGCGCGGTGCCATACCATTGCTCCCAGGTCGGCACGTGCCGGAGCCGAAAATCCGCGGCGAGGTCGATCACGCGAATCCCGGCCGCGAGCAGCGCTTCGGCCTGCGTCATCGCAGTGCCATTGGGAGTCGCGAAGAAAACGAGATCGCAATCCGCGTAGGCGTCGATCGTCGGCGCGCTGAAATCGAGTTCGACGCTGCCACGCAGGCTGGGAAACAGCCCGGCCACGGGCGTTCCGGCCTGTGCGCGCGAGGTAATCACGCGCAGGCTCGCTTCGGGGTGCCTTGCCAGCAAACGCACCAATTCGACCCCGGTATACCCGGTGCCGCCAACGATACCGATCTTGATCATTCTAAAGCGTAATTCTAGCCGCTAAAATGGACGCCGCATAAATATATTCGCCGCCGGAGACGACGGCGGGAAAACATCAGTTTACAGTCGTTTAGCGGCGTTTCCTAAGGGAATATTTCATGATTTGGATAAAGGCGTTTCATCTGGCCTTCATGGTGGCCTGGTTTGCCGGCCTGTTTTATCTGCCGCGCCTGTTCGTCAACCTCGCGCTCGCCGAGACCGTGTCGGAAAAAAACCGCCTGCTCCTGATGGCGACCAAACTCTATCGTTTCATTCTGCCCTGGATGCTGCTGACCGTCGGCTTCGGCACCTGGCTGCTGATCGACTATGCCTGGACGGCCTACGCGCAGATGCTCTGGCTGCACGTCAAGCTGGGGCTGGTGGCGTTGCTGGTCGCCTACCATTTCTACTGCGGTCGCCTGCTGCGCGACTTCATCGCCGGTCGCAACCGGCGCTCGCACGTCTGGTATCGCTGGTTCAACGAGCTGCCGGTGCTCATCCTGTTCGCGGTCGTCATCCTCGCCGTGGTCAAACCTTTTTAGCGCAGCTGTTCGATCATGTAGCCTCGAGCGGCGAGCTGTTCGAGCAGGCCGTCGCGACCGGCCAGGTGCAGCGCGCCGACCAGCACGAGTTCGGTTTCGCGCGACTGCAGCATCGCCTCGATCTGCGGTATCCAGGCCTGGTTGCGCGCGACCAGCAAATCCTCGTAGATTCGCGGAAAATCCTGCTCGAGCGGGGTCACGCCGAGCTCCGCCAGCTGATCCATATTGCCGTCGCGCCAGGCGTTACGGATCGCCGGCCAAAGGCTCGGCAGCTTGTCGACTTCGCGCAGCGAATACCGCAACAGGTCGTCCTCGCGGCCCTTGCCCATCCTCGCCAGAAACCCGATCTGGTCATCGACCGACTCTAACCGCCCGAGCGGCTTGCCGTCGCGCACCGCCCGGGCCTCGAAATGCGCATCCACTCCGGGCGCGGTCAGGCCGAGGCGTTGCAGCTCGAGCAGCGTCATCATCGTCGAAATCATCCCCGGCCTGAACCCGTCGACCTGGGTCATGGCGACGCCGCGCGCGGCGAAAAATCGCGCGAGCTCGTCGTAGGTGTCGGGCGCGACGAACTGGCGAATGCTCTGCCCGGGCGGGTAAGAAAGCGCAGCGAGCATGACGGCCGCGGTCGCCGGGCTTTGCAACCTGGCGAGGTCGGTCTCGAGCACCAGCCGTGCAGACCGGGCGTAGGCCGTTGCGAGCGTCGAAGGTAACGGGTAATCGTCCGCCGCCAGCAGATGAACGGTCGCACCGAGGAAGACCCGGTTTTCGCCGTCGCTGACCTTCCAGACCGGCGAGCCGGCGAAAGCAGGACTTAGCGGCGTCAGAATCGCGGCGAGCGCGAGGGCGCGAAGTCGGTGCATGGAGGATCCCCTGTCGCTAGTCGTGTCCTGACTATAGACCACGTCGGGGGCGTCGGAATTCAATTCGATAACGGGTCTGGCCGAGAATTCGACGCGCCGGCCGTCCGCGTCATTCCAGCGCAGCGCCGCCGCGCTTCCGGGACGACCTGCCGGCAAATGCTTCGCATTTGCGATCGGAAATACGAATGGCCGCAGGAGATCCCGGATAGCGCGGACCGCGCAGGCCCTCCGGCGCTTCCGGGATGACCTTACGGCAAATGCTTCGCATTTGCGATCGGAGATATGAATGGCCGCAGGAGATCCCGGATAGCGCCTGCGGCGCTTCCGGGATGACCTTACGGCAAATGCTTCGCATTTGCCGTAAGGTCACTTGCCAGCGCGGATGAAGCCGCCGAGGCCGCGCTCGTCGAGCCTCGACGCGTAGAGCTCGCGGATCATGAACGCATCCGGCATCTCCAGCGCCTGCGCGAACAGGTCGGCCAGCTCCGACTGGCTGAACGAAAGGATGACTTTTTTTGCGCGCAGCAGGCTGCCGACGCTCATCGACAGCGTATCTATACCCATGCCGAGCAGCGCCATCACGCCGAGCGGATCGCCGGCCAGTTCGCCGCAGACGCTGACCGGGGTATCGGTCTCGCGCGCGCCCTCGACGATTTGGCGCATCGCCTTGAGCACCGCCGGATGCAACGACGAGAACAGGTCGGCGACGTTTTCGTTGTTGCGGTCGACCGCGAGCAGGTACTGGGTCAGATCGTTGGTGCCGATCGAGACGAAATCGACCATCTCGCAAATGTCGTCGATCTGGTAGACCGCCGACGGCACCTCGATCATCGCGCCGATTTTCGGCAACCAGATCTTCTCGCCGGTCTCCTCCTCGATTTCGGCGCGTACGCGGTTGATCAGGAACAACGAGTCGTCGAGTTCGGCGCGGGCGCTGATCATCGGCAACAGGATCTCGAGATTGTTGATACCGACGTTGGCGCGAATCATCGCGTGCACCTGGGTCACGAATATTTCCGGATGATCCAGCGTGATGCGAATGCCGCGCCAGCCGAGAAACGGATTGGCTTCGCGAATCGGAAAGTAGTTTAACGGCTTGTCGCCGCCGACATCGAGGGTACGCAGAACCACCGGCATGCCCTTGAAGGTCTCGAGCACGTTGCGATAGATCTGGAACTGCTCTTCCTCGCTCGGAAAGCGGTCGCGTACCTGAAACGGAATCTCGGTACGATACAGGCCGACCCCCTCGGCGCCGCTGCGCAGCGACGGGGTATAGTCGGACATCAGGCCGGTGTTGACCAGCAGCCGGATCTGGTGATTGTCGGTCGTCACCGCCGGCACGTTCTTGAGGTTGAGCAAATCCTGCTCGATGGCGGCTTCTTCCTCGAGGTAGCGACCGTATTCCTTGAGCACCGCCTTGTCCGGATTGATGAAGGCCGAGCCGTTGTAACCATCGACCACGAGCTTGACGCCATCGAGCTGCTTGACCGGCAGGTTCGGCACGCCCATGACCGCCGGAATACCGAGCGCGTGGGCGAGAATCGCGACATGCGACGAACTGCTGCCGTGCGTCGAGACGATGCCGGCGAGGCAATCCGGCGGCACGTCGGCGAGATCGGTTGCGGTCACCTCGTCGCCGACCAGTATGGTTTGTTGGGGAAAATCGAGATACGGGCTCTGTTCGAGCATCAGCTTGCGCAGCACGCGCAGGCCGAGATCGCGGATGTCATTGGCGCGCTCGGCGAGATAGCTGTCCTCCATTTGTTCGAACACATGGGCATGCGCCTCGACCGTATCGCGCCAGCTCGACGGCGCCCAGTTGCCTTCGCGGATCCGCTTTTCGGTATCCTCGATCAACGACCCGCCGGACAGCATCTGCGCATAGGCGACGAACAGCGCGGCTTCTTCCTCGGGCAGCGCCGCGCGCATCTTTTCGGCCTGCTCGTAAAGTTCGTCGCGCACCTTGCGCACGGCATCGCTGAAGGTCTTGACCTCGCCGTCGATATCCTTCGTCTTCTTGTTCGGCACCGACTCGAGATTGACGCCGCGATTGAGCACCAGCGCTTCGCCGATCGCCATCCCCGGCGCACCGGGAACACCGCGGACCACGTGGGTCACCGCGCCGGCGCGGAACCGCCCCTCGCTCTCGGCGCGCTCGATCGAGGTCGCGAGCTGGGCCGCGAGCGTCGTCAGGAAGGCTTCTTCGTCTTCATTGAACGCCTCCTGGTCGCGTTGCACCGCGATCACGCCGAGCACGTCGCGATGAGCGATGATCGGCACGCCGAGAAAGACCGGAAAATCGTCCTCGCGGGAATTGGGCACCAACAGGAAATCCTTGTGCCGCGGCGCGTCGATCAGGTTCATCGCCTCGGCGCGCGCGGCGATGGTGCCGATCAGGCCCTGGCCGAGGCGCCGCTCGACCTTACCGATGATATCCGGGTTCAGGCCGCTGCAGGCCTTGAGCACGAGGACGCCGGGGTCGTTTTCCTTGGCCAGGAAGATCGTGCAGGCGTCGGCATTCAGATCGCGCGTCAGGCTCTCGGTGATCAAATCGAGCGCGCTGTCGGTATCGAGCGCGCGGTTGACCTCCTGGACGATGCGCTGCAGTCTGTGAATCATCGAGGGCAAGGCTGTGGCTTCCGACGGACGCTTCAGTCGCGCCGCAATGCGGCTCCGGGGAGGCGGGATTCGAGCTGCGCGAGCGCACACTGGTAGACGCGGCGCTTGAAGAAAACCACGTTATCGACTGGATACCAGTAATCCACCCATTTCCAGTGATCGAACTCTGGCGAGCGAGACACGGTCAGATCGAAGCTGGTTTCGTCGGCATCGAGTTGCAGCAGGTACCAGAGTTGTTTCTGGCCGACGCAGCGCGGCTCCGAGTTGCGCCGCATCAGGCGCTTGGGCAAACGATAGCGCAGCCAGCTATCGGTCTTGCCGAGCAGCGTCACGCTGTCAGCGGACAGCCCGGTTTCCTCCCAGAGTTCGCGATACATGGCTTCCTGGGGATCCTCCCGGACGCCGATCCCGCCCTGCGGAAACTGCCAGGCATCCTGGCCGATGCGACGCGCCCACATGACCTGGCCCGCAACATTGCACAGGATGATGCCGACATTCGCGCGGTAACCATCCGGGTCTATCATTTCGTTCGTCGCCATATTTCCGATAATATCTGACGCGCCCATTCTGACACAGATTTTCAGACCCCAGCAAGCAGTGCAGCGGCGGCCATGACCCTGGCAATCTTCGATCTCGACCATACCCTCATCGACGGCGACAGCGACTATCTGTGGGGTGAATACCTGGTCGCCAACGGCCGCGTCGACGAGCGCGAGTACCGCGCACGCAACCGGCGATTCTACGAGGACTACCAGCGCGGCGAGCTCGACAACGATCGCTACCTTGCCTTTGCGCTCGAACCGTTGACGCGCTTCAGCCGCGACGAGCTAAACGCCTGGCGCGCCGATTACGTCGAGACCTGGATTCGTCCGCGAATCGCGCCGGGAGCCCCGGCGCTGCTCGAGCGCCACCGGCGTGACGGCCACCTGCTGATGATCATCAGCGCGACCAACCGTTTCATCACCGAGCCGATCGCCGCGCTGCTCGAGGTGCCGCACCTGCTGTCCACCGAGCCGGAAATCGTCGCCGACCGCTACACCGGCCGCACCGTCGGCCCGGTGACCTATCGCGAGGGCAAGGTCGACGCGCTGCGCGCCTGGCTAGAGCAAAATGACCGCGGCCTCGACGACAGCCATTTCTACAGCGATTCGATCAACGATTTACCACTGCTCGAAATCGTCGACAAGCCGGTCGCGGTTCATCCCGACGCCGAGCTCGAAGCCATCGCGATCGAGCGCAGCTGGCCGATCCTCGACCTGCGCTGACGCGGCCGGGCCGGGTCACCGGCCAAAAAGCTGGAAATCGCATGTCATTGCGAGGCGCGCGCGGCCGCGGGTCGCGCGTGACGAAGCAACCTTGCGGTGCTTGCCCAATTCCGGGGCGATTGCATCGCCGCGCCCGCAGTAACGGGTACCGGCAGGTCATTGCGAGGAGGCGTAGCCGACGAAGCAACCTCCTCGATCTAGCCCGATCCCGGGAGATTGCATCGCTGCGCTCGCAATGTCGGCAAGATTCGGGAGATTGCTTCGCTGCGCTCGCAATGACCCCTCGGAGTCAGGCCTTGGGGAGGGTGACGCCGCGCTGGCCCTGGTACTTGCCGCCGCGATCCTTGTAGGAGATCTCACAGGCTTCGTCGGATTCGTAGAACAGCATTTGCGCAACGCCCTCGTTGGCGTAGATTTTCGCCGGCAGCGGCGACGTATTCGAGAACTCGAGCGTCACGTGGCCTTCCCACTCGGGTTCGAGCGGCGTGACGTTGACGATAATTCCGCAACGCGCGTAGGTCGATTTGCCGAGGCAGATCGTCAGCACGTTGCGGGGTATCCGGAAGTACTCGACCGTGCGCGCGAGGGCGAACGAGTTCGGCGGGATGATACAGACGTCGGACTGCAAATCGACGAAACTTTCGTCGTCGAAATTCTTCGGGTCGACGATCGCCGAATTGATATTCGTGAAAATCTTGAATTCGTCGGCACAGCGCACATCGTAACCGTAACTCGAGGTGCCGTAGGAAATGATTCGACCGTGACCCGTATCGCGAACCTGGCCCGCCTCGAAGGGCTCGATCATGCCGGTCGTCTCGGCCATCCGGCGAATCCATCGATCAGATTTTATTGTCACCGCGCTCCCCGACAAAAGCCGCAGTATATCCGCTCGCGGGCGCTGACGTCGACGCCATTCCCGCCCCTTTACCGCGAGTTCGATCTATACTCACGTCAACGCCGCCAGATCTCAGGCTTTCACAGCGCGTGCCGATAGCATAGCCATGACCGAATCCGATTCGAACAGCCGCCAACCGAGGCGCTGGCTGGCGGTGCTGCGGCAAATGCTGCGGTTTCGTCTGGCCCGCAGTCTGCTGGTCGTCGTCACCGGCGCGATCGTGCTGATCGAGCTGATCATCATTTTCCCGTCCTACGACAATTTCAGGGAATCCCGGCTCGCCGAGTTTCGCGAACGCGCCCGCATCGCCGCCACTGCCGCGCTCGCCAACCGGATGCCCGACGGGCTCGAGCTGCTCGCCGGGCTCGAACGCGTGATGGCCGCGGACTCCACCGTCGTCGGGGCCCGGGTTTACGATCCGCTGGGCCAAATCGCGGCGCGGCTGGGCGAACCGGTCGAGCATCGTGGCGATGTGCGCAATCGGGTCGACGGTTTCCTCGTCGCCGATTCGTCGCGCTACGAGGTCGTGTTGCCGGGATCCGTCATCGACTCGGAGGCCGACGTGGTGCTGCGCATGGATACGACCGGCATCGCCAGCGAACTCGACGCCTACCTGTTGCGCATCCTCGGCCTGGTGCTGATCATCTGCGTGGTCGTCGGCGCCATCGTCTACTTCTACCTCGGCTACAGCCTGATCTACCCGCTCGACCAGATTCACATGAGCCTGAAAAAGGCCAAGCTCCGGCCGGCTCGCGCCGACGAGAACGAAATCGAGCATCGCCGCGACGACGAGCTCGGCGAAACCATAGACCTGCTCAACGATGCCTTGCGCGAGATCGCCACGACGCATCGCAGCGACGTCGCCTACCAGGAACGGCGCCTGCACGATTTCGCCGAGGCCGGCGCCGACTGGTTCTGGGAAATGGACGAGAACCTGCGCTTCTGTTACTTCTCGAAACAGTTCGAAAAGGTCACCGGCGTCAAGCCCGAAAACCTGCTCGGCAAGACGCGCGAGGAGACCGGCATCCCGAACGTGTCACAGGAAGAATTCACCGCCCACCTCGCGACCCTGTATCGCCACGAGCCGTTCCGCGACTTCGTCCATCCGCGCAACAAGCCCGACGGCGACCGGGTCTGGCTGTCGATCAACGGCAAACCCGTGTTCGACGACGACGGCCGCTTTCGCGGCTATCGCGGCACCGGCTCCGACATCACCGCGCTGCACGAGGCGCATCGACAAATTATCGAGGCCAAGGAGGCCGCCGAGCAGGCAAACCGCGCGAAGTCGGAGTTTCTCGCCATCATGAGCCACGAAATCCGCACTCCGATGAACGGCATCATCGGCATGACCGACCTGTTGATGGACTCGGAGCTCGACGACAAGCAGCGCTACTATGCCGAGATCATCCAGGATTCTGGCGGCGCGCTGATGCGGATCATCAACGACATCCTCGACCTGTCGAAGCTCGAAGCCCAGCGCATCGTGCTCGAGGATATCGAATTCGACTTCTCCAGCGTCGTAACCGGCGTCGTCGACATTCTGACGCCGCAGGCGCGCGACAAGAATCTCCGCCTCGAACACGACATCGACGATCACGCACGGGCGACCTTCGTCGGCGACTATGGCCGCCTGCGCCAGGTACTGGTCAACCTGGTCGGCAACGCGATCAAGTTCACACACGACGGCGAGATTCGCATCGTCGCGCGGCAAATCGGCGGCAGTGACAAAGCCACGCGCCTGCGGGTGGAAATCGTCGACACCGGCATCGGCATTCCCGCCGAATCGATCGATCGCCTGTTCCGCAGCTTCACCCAGGTCGACGCGTCGACTTCGCGCCGCTTCGGCGGTACCGGCCTGGGACTGGCTATTTGTCGCAAGATCATCGAGGCAATGGGCGGCGAGATCGGTGTCGACAGCGTCGTCGGCGAGGGCAGCCGCTTCTGGTTCGAGATCGACCTGCCACGCGCCGACGGCGACGCCGCGAGCGAAGAGCGCGACGACACGATCACGATCCTGCCGGGACAGGAGTTCAAATCGGACCAGACCGGCGCCCAGCTGCGCATCCTCGTCGTCGACGACGTGCCGGTCAATCAGGTCGTGGTCGAAAAGATGCTCGACAGCCTCGGTTACCAGGTCGACACCGCGAACAATGGCGTCGAAGCGGTCGAAAGCGTCGGCAAGCGGCACTACGACCTGATTTTCATGGATATCCAGATGCCGGAGATGGACGGTTACGAGGCCACGCGCATCATCCGCGGTCTTGACCTCGAAGCCGCCGGCATCCCGATCGTCGCGATCACCGCCAACACCCAGGACGCGGACCGTGACGCCTGCATCGAGGCAGGCATGAACGACTTCATCGCCAAACCCTTCGTTAAAAAACAGCTCGCGACGCTGCTCGAGCGCTACTTTCCCGACCACGAATTCGGCTCGCGCAAGGCGAGCTGATCCTTCCGATCGACGGGGTTTCAGATCACCCGGTCGCCGAAGTACGCACGCAGCGCGTCGCTGAACACCCGCACCCGTCTCGAGATCAGCCGGCCCGGCGGATAAACCGCGTACATGCCGAGATCGTCACGCGGGAAATCGCCCAGAATAGGCTCGAGTTCACCGCTGTCGATCTGCGCCTGCATCAGCGCGCGCGGTCCGTTGATGATGCCCAGCCCGCGGCTCGCGATCGCGGCGAGAAATTCGCCATTGTTCGCGGCGAGTCGATAGCGCAGGCGCGGCACGATCGGCTTGCCCTGTTGCGGGAAGGCCCAGTGGCGACCGACGGCAATGTTGCTGTAGGTCAGCACTTCGTGATCGGCGAGACCGGCCGGATGCCGCGGCCGGCCGTGCCGGCGCAGGTATTCGGGACTCGCGCAGGTTACGATCTGTACCGACGCGAGGCGGCGCGCGATCAGGCTCGAATCCTCGAGCTCGCCGACCCGAATCGCCAGGTCGATGTTTTCCTCGATCAGGTTGACCTCGCGGTCGTTGAGGTCGATGTCGATCTCGATTGCCGGGTGCGCGGCGAGAAAATCCGCCACCGGAGCCGCCAGCAGAATCACGCCGAAACCGAGCGGCATCGCCAGCCGGATGCGGCCCGAGACTTCCGATTCGGCGTCGGCGACGCACTGCTCGGCCTCGTTCAGGTCAGCGAGGATCTGCGTCGCGCGCTGGTAGAACTCGCGCCCGGCGTCGGTCAGCGACTGGCGGCGCGTGGTGCGCTTGAGCAGTTGCACGCCGAGCCGCCGCTCGAGATCGGAGACCCGGCGGCTGAGCATCGACTTGGCCATGCCGAGGCGTTCGGCGGCGTTGCTGAAACCGTGGAAATCGACGACTGCGACGAAGGCTTCGAGTTCGTCAAAACGATTCATATTATTCTGAAATTCGAAACAGTGAATTCGAAAATTCTATATTTATAAAACATCAAGAACAACCGATATTGCCTGCATCGCAACAATGACGGAGTATCCGACATGGTGGACACCGCTCGAACCCTGCACCACCACGCGAGCGCCAAGCCCATGGACCCGCGTTACACCGCCACAGCCCAGGAGCCACGATATGAACATTCGTAAGATCATGCAGGTCGTCAGCGGGATGCCGGCCACCGACGGCGCCGGCGTCGAACTGACCCGAATCATCGGCCAGCCGGCGCTCGCCGAACTCGACCCGTTTCTGCTGCTCGACGCGTTTCGCTCGGACGATCCGAACGACTACATCGCCGGCTTTCCGTCGCATCCGCATCGCGGCTTCGAAACCGTCACTTACCTCTTGAACGGCCGAATGCGGCATCGCGACAACGCCGGCAACGAGGGCGTCATCGAGGCTGGTGGCATCCAGTGGATGACCGCGGGCCGCGGCATCGTGCACTCGGAAATGCCGGAACAACAGGACGGCCTGCTCGAGGGTTTCCAGCTCTGGATCAACCTGCCGGCGGCCCACAAGATGACCGCGCCGGCCTATCAGGAGCATGCTGCTCGGCAGATACCGGTCGAATCGAGAGCGGGCGCGACGCTCCGGGTCATCACCGGCACGACCTCGCAAGGCACGATCGGCCCGGTCGCGCAGCCGTTGACGCAGCCGGTCTACCTCGACGTCTCGCTCGAGCCCGGCGCGCGTTTCGAGGAACCCCTGCCCGCCGGCCATACCGCGATCGTCCTGGTCATCGACGGCGGCGTGTCGATCGGCGACGAAGCGGGCGCGAGCCGGCATCTCGGGCGCGACCAGCTCGGCGTGCTCGGCGACGGCGATGCCATCGCGCTCGACGCCGGCGACGCGGGCGCGCGCTTTCTGCTGATCGCGGGCAAACCGCTCGGCGAGCCCGTCGCGCGCGCGGGCCCGTTCGTCATGAACACCGAGCGCGAGCTGCGCCAGGCGTTTCTCGACTACCAGAGCGGCAAGTTCTGAAACAAAATCGGGGGGCAGTATACCGATTGCGGCTTCGGGGATGACTTTCAGGCGGCGCGGCCGCCCGCCACTGATTTGAAAAGCTTCGGCAGATCCCGGATAGCCCCTCCGGGGCTTCCGGGATGACTTTCAGGCGGCGCGGCCGCCTG
>JAHEKJ010000020.1:20648-40948 GCA_024638385.1 Gammaproteobacteria bacterium
TGAAAAGCTTCGGCAGATCCCGGATAGCCCCTCCGGGGCTTCCGGGATGACTTTCAGGCGGCGCGGCCGCCTGAAAGTCAATCGTTCTGGATGACGATGTTGGGGAAGGCCGCGGAATGGTCGCGCGCCCGGGTCGCGAGCCGGGCCGCGGCCTTGCGCGCGATCGCGCGATAAATCTGGCTGACCTGGCTGTCTTCCATCGCCGCGACGCTCGGATTGCCGCTGTCGGCCTGCTCGCGGATATGGATGTCGAGCGGCAATGAACCGAGCAGGTCGACGCCGTGTTCGCGCGACATGCGCTCGCCGCCGCCTTCGCCGAATATGTGCTCGGCATGCCCGCACTGGCTGCAGATGTGGATGCTCATGTTCTCGACGATGCCGAGCACCGGCACCTCGACTTTCTCGAACATCTTGAGCCCCTTGCGCGCGTCGAGCAGCGCGATGTCCTGCGGCGTCGTGACGATGATCGCGCCGCTGACCGGAATTCGTTGCGCCAGCGTCAGTTGCGTATCGCCGGTGCCCGGCGGCAGGTCGATGATGAGGTAGTCGACGTCGTGCCAGTGGGTGTCGTTGAGCAATTGCTCGAGCGCCTGGGTTACCATCGGTCCGCGCCAGATCATCGGCGTGTCTTCCTCGATCAGGTAGCCGATCGACATCGACTGGATGCCGTGGCCGACCATCGGCTCGAGGCTCTTGCCGTCGGTCGATTCGGGCTGGCCGTGACAGCCGAGCATGCGCGGCACGCTCGGCCCGTAGATGTCGGCGTCGAGGATGCCGACCTCGGCGCCCTCGGCCTTCAGCGCGAGTGCGAGGTTGACCGCGGTGGTCGACTTGCCGACTCCTCCCTTGCCCGACGCGACCGCGATGATGTTCTTGATGCCGGCCAGCGGCTTGAGATTTTGCTGCACCGCGTGCGACTTCACCCGGCTCGAAATTTCGATCTCGAGCGGCCCGATACCGTCGAGCTCACCGAGCGTCGACTCGACCGCCTGCCGGAGCTCGTCGAAGTAGCCCGCCGCCGGGTAACCCAGCTGAATCACGATCTTCCAGCCGTCGCCCTGCGGCTCGATCGACTTGACCGCCTTGTCGGCCAGCAGGTCGCGTTCCGTATTGGGGTCGATCAGGCGGCCCAGCCGCTGCTCGATATCGGATTTCTCTGTCGCCATGACTCGCTTACGTCAGCCTTTGCTCGAAAGACCGCGCATTTTACCCGAGCCGGTTCAAAAATAGCACCCAGTTTTTCCGGGGTTTGTCCTATACAGTCTCCGGACGACCCCCTAAAATAGCCGCTTTTATCGAGCCGCCCGGTGCCATGAGCCCCAAATCCCGCCAGATCCTCGTGACCAGCGCGCTGCCTTATGCCAACGGCCCGATCCACATCGGCCATATGCTCGAGTACGTGCAGACTGACATCTGGGTGCGCTTCCAGAAGCTGCGCGGCCACGACTGTATCTATGTCTGCGCCGACGATGCGCACGGCACGCCGATCATGCTGCGCGCGCAGGCCGAGGGCGTCACGCCCGAGGAACTGATCGAACGCATGCATGCCGAGCACCTGCGCGACTTCACCGATTTCGGCGTCGCCTTCGATAATTACTACAGTACGCACTCGCCCGAAAACCGCTATTTCGCCGAATTGATCTACACCCGCCTGCGCGACGCCGGCCATATTCGCACGCGCGTGATTTCGCAAGCCTACGATCCCGAGGCCGAAATGTTCCTGCCGGATCGCTTCATCAAGGGCGACTGCCCCAACTGCGGCGCCGCCGGGCAGTACGGCGACAACTGCGAAAACTGCGGTGCGACCTACAGCCCGACCGATTTGAAAAACCCGGTGTCGGTCGTCTCCGGCGTGACGCCGATCGAGAAGGACTCCGAGCAGTACTTCTTCAAGCTCGAAGACTTCGAGTCGATGCTCAAGGAGTACTTTGCCGCCGGGCACGTGCAGCCCGAGATCGCCAACAAGATGAACGAATGGCTCGACGAGGGCCTCAAGGACTGGGATATCTCGCGCAACGCGCCCTACTGGGGTTTCGAGATTCCCGACGCGCCAGGCAAGTACTTCTATGTCTGGCTCGACGCGCCGATCGGCTACATGGCGAGCTTCAAGCACTGGTGCGATCGAAGCGGCCAGGACTTCGACGCCTACTGGAGCCAGGACTCGAGCGCCGAGTTGCACCACTTCATCGGCAAGGATATCGCGCGCTTCCACACGATGTTCTGGCCGGCGATGCTGCACGGCGCCGGCTTTCGCAAGCCGAGCGCGGTCTACTGTCACGGCTTCCTGACCGTCGACGGACAGAAAATGTCGAAGTCGCGCGGCACCTTCGTCATGGCGCGTACCTACCTCGAGCATCTGAATCCCGAGTACCTGCGTTACTACTTCGCCGCCAAACTCGGTCCCGGCATCGACGACATCGATCTGAACCTCGAAGACTTCACGTCCCGGGTCAACGCCGATCTCGTCGGCAAGCTCGTCAACATCGCCAGCCGCTGCGCCGGCTTCGTCAACAAGCGCTTCGGCGGCAGGCTCGCGGCGGCGCTATCGAGCGACGAGCTGAGTCGCTCGATCGTCGCCACGGCCGACAGGATTGCCGGGTTTTACGAGGGCCGCGAGTTCGGCAAGGCGATGCGCGACGTGATGGCGCTGGCGGATCGGGTCAACCAGTACATCGACGAGAAAGAACCCTGGGTCGTCGTCAAGGACGAGAATCGCCTCGCCGAGGTGCAGGACGTCTGCACGATCGGGCTCAACGCGTTTCGTCAGCTCGTCATCCTGCTCAAGCCGGTGTTGCCGAAACTCGCCGCCGAAGCCGAAGCCTTTCTCAAGGTCGACGCGCTCGCCTGGGACGATCTCGGCGCCGACCTGCTCGACCACGAGATCGACCGATTCAAGCCGTTGATGACACGGATCGAGCCGGTCTTCATCGAACGGATGGTCGAGGCCAGCAAGGAAGACCTGGCCGAGGAGCAAAAACTGCAGCAACCCCGGGGCAACGCGTCCAGCGACCCCATCGCGCCCGAGATCGCCTACGACGACTTCGCCCGACTCGACCTGCGCATCGCCCGAATCGTCGCCGCGAAAAAGGTCGACAAATCCGACAAGCTGTTGCAGCTGACGCTCGATCTCGGCGGTGAGACGCGCAATGTATTCGCCGGTATCGCCAGGGCCTACCGGCCGGAAGATCTCGAGGGCCGGCTGACGGTCATGGTCGCCAACCTCGCACCGCGCAAGATGCGCTTCGGCGTCTCCGAGGGCATGGTGCTCTGCGCCGGATCGGGTGACAGCGAACTCTACCTCCTGCATCCGGATTCGGAGGCGAAGCCGGGCATGCGGGTCACCTGAGCTTGGCCCGCGCCGTCGCCCTGATCGTCCTGGTCTGCGCGAGCCTCGCGGCCGCGCCCTCCGCCGCGCTCGATTCGAAGGGCATTTTCGAGTTCAACGAATCGCGAGTGCTGCAGATTCGCGTGCTCAACAGGGAGACCGGCAAGAAATCGAGCATCGGCTCGGGTTTCATCGTCGGCGACGGCCGCCAGATCGCGACCAATTATCACGTCATCGGCCAGGTCATCCTCGAGCCCGATACCTATTACATCACCTATCTCGGCAAGGACGGCCGTGAAGGCGAATTGCGGCTGCTCGGTCTCGACGTTGCGCGCGACCTCGCGCTGCTCGGCGCCGACGATTCGCTCGGCGAGGCGATCGCGATGAGCCCGTTGCCGCCGCGCGGTGCGCCGATTTTCGCGATGGGCAACCCGCTCGACCTCGGTCTCACGATCGCGGTCGGCACCAACGGCGGCCTGCTCGATCAGACCGACGCGAGCCGCATCCTGTTCTCCGGCAGCCTCAACCCCGGCATGAGCGGCGGCCCGACCTTCAACGAGGACGGCGAGGCCATCGGCATCAACGTCGCCACCGCGCGCAACGACATCAGCTTCATCGTGCCGTCGCGCTTTCTGACCGAGCTGATGGCGCAGGCCGCGAGCGGAGCCTTCGACGCCGCCGGCGACCTGCGCGCCGAGGTCGCGAGGCAGGTACTGGACTACGAAAGGAATTACATCGCGCAACTACTCGAGCTGGAATGGCCGCATCTCGACCTGCGGCACTTCCGTTTACCGGGCGCGATCTCGCCGACCGTGCGCTGCTGGGACAACAGCGCCAAGCTCAGCGCGGTCGCGCGCTACCGGCGCTTCCAGATCCGCTGCACCAACCAGAACCACGTTTACCTCGACGAGGACAACAAGTTCGTCGGCCGCCTGACCTACGAGTATTTCTGGCTCGAATCCGACGAGCTGAACGCGATCCAGTTCTACAATCTCTACGAAGAGCTGAACAAGGATCAGATCGAATCCAAGGTCAACCGCGACCTGGTCAGCAATTTCAATTGCCGCACCTGGTTCGTCGAGGTCTCGGCACAGGAATTGAAGAGCAACCTGTGCCGGCGCGAATACGTCGAATATCCCGGCATGAGCGACGTGCTGTTTACCGCCGCGCTGACCGGTCACGCGCGCCAGGGATTTTTCCTGACGGTCAGCATGACGGGCGTCGACTTCCGCACGACGCTGCCGCTGATCACACGATTCCTCGAGCACGCCGAATGGAAGCCCTGATCCTCGAAGTCGCGACTCGCGGCCTCTACCGCTACTACCCGATCGAACGCGAGTCCACGACCATCGGCCGCGCGCTCGACAACGACATTATCCTCTCCGACCCGACCGTGGCGCCGCACCACGTGCGCATCACGCGTTCCGCCGATGGCAGGATCGCGATCGACAACCTGTCGTCGGTCAACCCGGCGCGTATCGCGCGACAGAAGATCGACTCGGTCCGGATCGACGAGCTGCCGCTGCAGCTCGAGCTCGGCCGCGTCCGGGCGCGGTTGCTGACGCGCGATCACGCGGTCGCGCCGACCCGGCCGATCGCCGGCGATGACCGCGCAAGCCACCTGTTCGGGCATGCATCCTGGGCCGTCGCGCTGGTCGTCGCCTGCCTGCTGGCCGGAGGGTTCGAGTACTACTTCAACGCCTACAACAGTTTCAAGTGGACCGACCCGATCAAGTTCGTCCTGCGCGAGACCGTGTTCACGCTCGGCACGCTGATTCTCGCGCTCGCGGTGCTCGAACGCCTGCTCGTAAACCGCTGGGAAATCAAGCAGCTCGTGATCTCGGTATGCCTCGTCTATCTGTCGTTTCACGGCCTCGGCCTCGTCGCCGACGGCCTCGGTTATCTGCTGTCGTCGAACTGGCCGGTGCTGCTCTTCGATCTCGGCTGGTACCTGCTGCTGGTGCCAATGGCGATCACGCTCTACCTCGTGCATATATCCCACCTCAGGCCCCGTCGCGGCATCGTGCTGGCGCTGTTGATCGCCGGACCGCTGGCGGTGCCGTCGCTGCTGCGGAATCCGAACCTGATCGCGTTGCTCGACGACTTCAGCAACGCGGCGCGCTATCACAACAGTCTCAGCGCGTTGAACTGGCACCTCGCGCCGACGCTGTCGATCGAAACCTTCGCCGATCAGGCGCAGCGCCTGCCACCCGGCCGTTTCGCCGATTGAGACGATATCTCGATCGCGCAAACGCTATTAACAGAATTAATAAAAAACCTCTGGAATATAAAGTATTTTTCGGCAAACCCTGGCCGTATAATCCGGCCCATGTCGGAATACCTGCTGTTACTGGTCGGCACCGTGTTCGTCAACAACATCGTGCTGGTGAAATTCCTCGGCCTGTGCCCGTTCATGGGGGTCTCGCGCAAGGTCGAGACCGCGATCGGCATGAGCGCGGCGACGACCTTCGTGCTGACGCTGTCGGCGGTGCTCTCGTACCTGATCAATACCTGGCTGCTGGCCCCGCTCGGGCTCGAGTATCTGCGCACGATCGCGTTCATCATCGCGATCGCGGCGGTAGTCAATTTCACCGAGATGGTCGTGCACAAGACCAGCCCGTTGCTGTACAACGTGCTCGGCATTTTCCTGCCGCTGATCACGACTAATTGCGCGGTGCTCGGCGTCGCGCTGATCAACGTGCAGGAACAGAACAGCTTCGCCGAATCGGTGATTTACGGCTTCGGCGCCGCGCTCGGCTTTTCGCTGGTACTGATCCTGTTCTCGGCGCTGCGCGAGCGGATCAATGTCGCCGACGTGCCGGCGCCGTTTCGCGGCTCGGCGATCGGTCTCGTTACCGCGGGCCTGATGTCGCTCGCGTTCATGGGGCTCGGCGGGCTGGTCAAGGTCTAGGTTCCCGAAGGTGCTGCTCGCGATCATCACCATCAGCCTGATGGCCGGCCTGTTCGGCCTGATCCTCGGTTACGCCGCGGTGCGCTTCAAGGTCGACGGCAACCCGGTCGTCGACCGGATCGACGCGCTGCTGCCGCAAACCCAGTGTGGTCAGTGCACCTACCCCGGATGTCGACCCTATGCCGAAGCCATCGCCAGCGGCGAGGCGCCGATCAACCAGTGTCCGCCCGGCGGCCAGGCGACGATTATCGCGCTCGCCGACCTGCTCGACACCGAGGTGCTCGAACTGAACGCCGAGCATGGCGAACACCCGGAGGTTCCGCTGGTCGCGGTGATCGACGAGCAAACCTGCATCGGCTGTACGCTGTGCATCCAGGCCTGTCCGGTCGATGCGATCCTCGGCGCGTCGAAGCACATGCATACCGTCATCGCCGACGAGTGCACCGGCTGCAAGCTGTGCCTGCCGCCATGCCCGGTGGACTGTATCGAAATGGTGTCCGTCGAACAGACCATCGACGACTGGAAATGGAGCATGCCGGTCAGCGAAGCGGAACTCGCGTATGAAAGCTAGGCTGCATCGCTTTCACGGCGGCCTCGTGCTCGACGGCCACAAGTCCGAATCCCTGTCGGCCCCGCTGCGCGATGCCGGCCTGCCGGCACGCCTGTACCTGCCGCTCAGGCAGCATATCGGCGACGTCAACCGGCCGCTGGTCGAAGTCGGCAACCGCGTGCGCAAGGGCGAGGTTATCGCCGCCAGCGCCAGCCTGATCTGCGCACCGGTGCACGCGCCCACTTCCGGCGTCGTGCGCGCGATCGAGCCCCATCCGGCGGCGCATCCTTCGGGACAGGCGGACCTGTGCATCGTGCTCGACGTCGACGGCGAGGACGAGTCCGCGCCGGCCGAACCGGTCGATACCGCCGCGTTCGACCCGGCGGCACTGATCGAGAAGATTTGTCGCGCCGGCATCGTCGGACTCGGCGGCGCGGCGTTTCCGACCTCGCCGAAGCTCTCGCGCGCGCATACTCACCGCGTCGAAACGCTGATCATCAACGGCGTCGAGTGCGAACCCTGGATCACCTGCGACGACATACTGATGCGCAACCAGGCCGATGACGTGCTCCGCGGGGTCGCCTACCTGCAGCAAATTCTCGCGCCTGCCACGACCCTGATCGGTATCGAGGACAACAAGCCCGAAGCGATCGCGGCGATGTCACAAGCGCTCGCCAGCCGGGCGCTGGCGCATACCGAGATCGTTCCGATCCCGACGATTTACCCGGCCGGCGGCGAAAAGCAGCTGATCCA
This sequence comes from Gammaproteobacteria bacterium, assembly GCA_024638385.1. Lineage (GTDB taxonomy): Bacteria > Pseudomonadota > Gammaproteobacteria. The sequence continues at coordinate 28,188 of JAHEKJ010000020.1, forward strand.
GATCCTGACCGGGCGCGAAGTTCCGCACGGTCAGCTGGCCTTCGACATCGGCCTGCTGTGCCAGAACGTCGGCACCTGCGTCGCGATCGCGCGCGCCTTCGAGCGCGGCGAACCGCTGCTGTCGCGCATCGTCACGGTCAGCGGCGACAACCTCGCCGCGCCGGCCAATTTCGAGGTTCGCCTCGGCACGCCGGTTCGACACCTGATCGAACTCGCCGGCGGCTACGTCGATCCGGAAAATGCGCACCTGGTCATGGGCGGCCCGATGATGGGCTTCAGCCTGGCGAGCGACGCCGTGCCGATCGTCAAGGCCAGCAACTGCATCCTCGCGATGCGCGCCGCAACGATTCCGCGCGCGGTCGGACCCCACGACGAGTGCATCCGTTGCGGCAAATGCACCGAGGTTTGCCCGGCCAGCCTCCTGCCACAACAGCTCTACTGGCACGCGCGCGCGCGCAACTTCGAGCGCACGCGCGAGTACCACCTGTTCGACTGCATCGAATGCGGTTGCTGCTCGGCGGTGTGCCCGAGCCGGATTCCGCTGGTGCAGTATTACCGCGCGGCGAAGAGCGAGATCCGCGCGGCCGAACGCGCGCAGTTCCGGTCCGATCGCGCGCGGGTGCGCTTCGAGTTTCGCGAGAAGCGCCTGGCGTTGAAGAAACAACAGGAAGAGGAACGCCGCCGGCAAAAGCGCGAAGCGCTCAAGCGCAAGCGCGAAGGCGATGCCGCGGCCGCGCCGGCGCAGGACCCGGTCCAGGCCGCGCTCGAGCGGGTCAAGGCGCGCAAGCAGAGGGCGACGCAGGACGATTTGTCGTGACGTCGGCGGCATCGTCGCCCTACGTCGCGCCGGGCCGCACGCTGCAGCGCCTGATGCTGCAGGTGATCGTCGCGCTGTTGCCGGGGACGCTGACCTACGCGTGGTTTTTCGGTCCCGGCGTGCTCGTCAACATCGCGCTGGCGGTCGCCTTCGCGCTGGGATTCGAAACCGTGATCCTGATGTTGCGCGCACGCCCGGTGATGCCGCATCTGAACGATCTCAGCGCGGTGGTGGCAGCCTGGCTGTTCGCGCTGTGCCTGCCGATGCATTCGCCGTGGTGGCTGGTCCTGGTCGGCATCGGCTTCACGATGATCGCCGGCAAGCATCTCTACGGCGGGCTGGGCTTCAACCCGTTCAACCCGGCGATGGTCGGCTACGTCGTGCTGCTGATCTCGTTCCCGGTGGAGATGACGACCTGGTATCTGCCGCAGACGCTCAGCGGCGAACGCCTAGGCCTGCTCGATTCGCTGGCCTACAGTTTCGGTCTCGCCGACATCGCGCAGTGGGACAGCCTGACCTCGGCGACGCCGCTGGACCGGCTCAGGACCGGCCTCGGCCAGGGCCTGTCGATCGACCAGCTGCGCAGCGCGCCGCTGTTCGGCCGCCTCGCCGGCGCCGGCTGGGAATGGATCACGCTCGGCTGGCTCGCCGGCGGCGCCTGGCTGCTGGCGACCGGTTCGATTCGCTGGCACATTCCGGCATCGCTGCTGCTCGCGGTGTTCGCGATCGCATCCCTGTTTCACCTGATCGATCCCGCCAGCCATGCGTCGCCGCTGTTTCACCTGCTCTCCGGCGCGATCGTCATCGGCGCCTTCTTCATCGCCACCGACCCGGTCACCGCGGCGACCACCGATCGCGGCCGGCTTGTCTACGGTGCGACGATCGGCCTGCTGACCTACACGATCCGGACCTGGGGCGGCTATCCGGACGGGATCGCCTTCGCCGTGCTGCTGGCGAACATGTGCGTACCGCTGATCGATTACTACACCCAGCCGCGCGTCTACGGCGATTCATGATCGCGATCAACCGCCGCCAGATCCTGCTCTCGGGCCTGTTCCTCGGCCTGTTCGCGGTCGCCGGCACTAGCTTCGTCGCGATCACCGAGTTTACGAGCCGCGATGCGATTCGCGCCAACGAACGCGCGCTGCTGCTGCGCAACCTGTACGCCTTGCTGCCGGCGAGGGAACTCGACAACGACATCGCGACCGACACCCTGCGCGTACCCGCCGACGAACTGCTCGGAACCGACGCGCCGAGCAGGGTCTATCGCGCGCGCCGCGCGGGCGAGCCGGTGGCTGCGATCTTCAGCCCGATCGCGCCGAACGGCTACAGCGGCCGCATCCACCTGCTGGTCGGGGTCTACGTCGACGGCCGCGTCGCCGGCGTGCGCGTGGTCAGGCACGCCGAAACGCCGGGGCTCGGCGATGCGATCGAGATTCGCAAATCGCCGTGGATCGAGACCTTTACCGGCAGGTCGCTCGACGACCCGCCGCTCGATGACTGGGCGGTGAAACGCGACGGCGGCGCCTTCGACCAGCTGACCGGCGCGACGATCACGCCGCGCGCGGTGATCGAGGCGGTACGCGACACGCTGCTGTACTACCGCCGAAACGCTGATATGATTTTTGCAGACGAGAACTGACATGACCGCACGCAACGAGATTATCAACAACGGACTGTGGGGCAATAACGTGGCGCTGGTGCAGCTGCTCGGCCTGTGCCCGCTGCTGGCCGTGACCAGCACGCTGGTCAACGGCATCGGCCTCGGCATCGCGACACTGATCGTGCTGACGCTGTCGAACGGCATCGTCTCGCTGATCCGCGGTTTCGTCCGCAGCGAGGTGCGCCTGCCGGTGTTCGTGCTGATCATCGCATCGCTGGTGACGATGATCGAACTCGTCATGAAAGCAATGTTTTACGATCTCTATCTCGTGCTCGGCATCTTCATCCCGCTGATCGTGACCAACTGCGCGATCATCGGCCGCGCCGAGAGTTTCGCCAGCCGCAGCCCGGTCGGGCCGGCGCTGCTCGACGGCCTGATGATGGGGCTCGGTTTCCTCGTCGTACTGGCATTGCTCGGCGCGCTGCGCGAAATCATCGGCTACGGAACGCTGTTCGCGCAGGCCGAACTGATGTTCGGCGAAGGCGCCCGCGCGCTCACCCTGGTCATCAACCCGGACTATCGCGGATTCCTGCTCGCGATCCTGCCGCCCGGCGCGTTTTTCGGTCTCGCGCTGCTGATCGTCGGCAAGAACTGGTTCGATCTGCGGCCGCGGGAAAAAATCTCGCCCGTCGGCGCCTTGCCCCGGCAGGTATGAACCAGGCCCGGCGCCACGAAATTTTCGTCCGCCTGCGTGAGCACATCCGCGAGCCGCGTTCGGAACTCGCCTACGATTCCGCATTCGAGTTGCTGATCGCGGTGATACTGTCGGCGCAGGCAACCGACGTCAGCGTCAACAAGGCGACCGCCAGACTGTTCCCGGTCGCAAACACCCCCGAGTCCCTGCTCGAACTCGGCGAGGACGGGCTCAAGTCCTACATCAGCACGATCGGACTGCACAACTCGAAGGCCAAAAATATCATCAGGACCTGCGAGATGCTGGTCGCGCGCCACGACTCGCAGGTGCCGCGCGAGCGTGCCGCGCTCGAAGCCCTGCCCGGGGTCGGGCGCAAGACCGCCAACGTCATCCTCAACGTCGCCTTCGGCGAACCGACGATCGCGGTCGATACCCATATCTTCCGGGTGTCGAACCGCACCCGCATCGCGCCCGGCAAGACCGTGCTCGAGGTCGAGAAGAAGCTGCTCCGCTGCGTGCCCGGAGAATTTCGTCTCGACGCGCATCACTTGCTTATCCTGCACGGGCGCTATACTTGCATCGCGCGCAAACCGCGTTGCGGCAGCTGTGTCATCGAAGACCTCTGTGAATACAAGCAAAAAACCCACGAATGAGCATGTTCAAAACGCGCGAAGAAGTCCGCCAGATTTATCTCCACGTCTGGAGCAAGATGCAAAGCGGGGAAATTCTCGAGCCGATGGAATCGCTGATTGCCGACGTCATCGCGGCGCACCCGGAATACCATGAAGTCTTCGACGGTGGCGACACCCTGCTCAATGCCGAATACACCCCCGAACAGGGCATGACCAACCCGTTCCTGCACCTGGGCATGCACATTGCGTTACGCGAACAGGCCGCGACCGACCGGCCGGCCGGTATTCGCGAGATCTACCGGCGCCTGGTCCGCGCGCGCGGCCAGCTCGAAGCCGAGCACGCGATGATGGAGTGTCTCGGCGAGGCGCTGTGGAGCGCGCAGCGCAACGGGCGCGAGCCCGACGAGACGGCTTATCTCGAGTGCCTCGAGAAATTATAGCCCGACCGATTGTCGCAGCGGGATTTCACAGCTAAGCTTGCCCGATTTGCGACAAAATCGCCCACCGGACAGTCTGGCGACGCCATCATCCTGCAGGACGAATCATGACAGACGAAACGCAATTGAACGTCGGCGAAGCGACGATTCGCCTGCTCGAGCAGTACGGCGTCGACACGGTGTTCGGGATTCCCGGCGTCCACACGCTGGACTTTTGCCGCGGGCTCAATCGAAGCGGTATTCGCCACGTGCAGGCGCGCAACGAACAGGGCGCCGGCTTCATGGCCGACGGTTACGCGCGCGCCTCGGGTCGTCCCGGCGTCGCGCTGGTAATCTCCGGTCCCGGCGTGACCAACGCGCTGACCGCGATCGGCCAGGCTTTCGCCGACAGCATTCCGGTGTTGCTGCTATCGAGCGACGCCGCGAGTTACACCCTCGGCAAGGGCTGGGGTTGCCTGCACGAGGTGCCCTGCCTGACCGACACGACTGCGCCGCTGACCGCATTCTCGGCCACCGCGCTGCGGCCCGAGGACGTACCCCCACTAATCGCGAAAGCCTTCTCGATCTTCGCCAGCGAGCGTCCGCGGCCGGTGCACATCGCGATCCCGATCGACGTGCTGGCGATGCCGGCGAGTGGCGACTGGAGCCCGGTCGCACCGCCCGAGCGGCCGGCGCCGACGGCGAGGAAGATCGAGCGAGCCTGCGAACTGTTGCGCGCGGCGTCGCAACCGATGATTTGCGTCGGCGGCGGCGCCTGGCTGGCCGGCGAAGCCATCACCGAACTCGCCGAACGCCTCGGTGCCGCGGTCATCGGCAGCACGGCCGGCAAGGGCATCATCGACGATTCGCACCCGTTGTCGCTAGCGGCCGGCACCGTGCGCGGCGAGGTGCAGCAATACCTCAGGCGCGCCGACGTCGTGCTCGCGGTCGGCACCGAGCTGTCCGAGGTCGACAGCTTCGTCGAAACCCTCGAGATCAACGGCAAGATCATTCGCATCGATCTCGATCCGGGCAAGATGAACGACCGCTATCCGGCCGATGTCGCGATCATCGGCGGCGCCCGGCTGTCGACCGAGGCGATCGCGCGCGCGCTCGGCGAGGTTTCGCCGCGGGCGGCGACCGTGGCCGAAATCGCCGAGATCCGCGCCGCGATTCGCGCCAACCTGACCGCCAGCGAAGTCCGCCATTGCAAGGCGCTCGACGTGCTGCGCGCCGCCCTGCCGCCGGATACCGTCGTCATGGGCGATATCTGCCAGCTGGTCTATACCGGCGCCTTCGCTTTCGACGTCGCGCATCCGCGCCTGTGGCATTATCCGGCCGGCTACTGCACGCTCGGTTGCGGCCTGCCCGACGCGATCGGCGCCAAGCTCGCGCTGCCCGAGCAACCCGTCGCGAGCTTCGCCGGCGACGGCGGTTTCATGTTCACCGTGCAGGAGCTGGTCACCGCGGCCGAGCTCGGCCTGGCGCTGCCGATCGTGCTGTGGAACAACGGCGGGCTCAAGCAAATCCAGGACGACATGCGGTCGCGCGGCATCGATCCGGTCGGCGTGACCGGCATCAATCCCGACTTTCTCGCCCTGGCCCGGGCTTGCCATTGCCACGCGCAGAAAATCGACAGCGCCGACGAGCTCGCCGAGGCCGTGACCCGCGCGCTGGCCGCCGACCGGCCGACGCTGATCGAAATCGACGAGTTCGACCCGTGGCTCAATTGACGGAGCAATGATGGAAACCTGCAACTGGTATGCCGACGGCAAATGGCTGGAGCCGGCCGGCGGCGAGTACTTCGACAGCGACAATCCCTATACCGGCAAGGCCTGGGCGCGGATCGCCCGCTGCGACGAAAAGGACGCCAACATCGCGGTGCAGGCCGCCTATCGGGCGTTTCACGAGGGCCCCTGGGGACGCATGACGCCGGCCGAACGCGGCCTGATGCTGCGTCGCAGCGGTGACGCCGTGGCCAGGCACGCCGATCGCCTGGCCGAGGTCGAGACCCGCGACAATGGCAAGCGCCGGGTCGATATTCGCCCCGGGCTCACGAGCTGGCTGATCGACAGCTTTTACTACTATGCCGGCATGGCCGACAAGTTCGAGGGTGCGGTCATCCCGACCGGGCGCGACAATATCCTGAATTTTACCCGCCCCGAGCCGTTCGGCGTCGTCGCCGCGATCACGGCCTGGAATTCGCCGCTGCTGATCGCGATCTGGAAGCTCGCTCCGGCGCTCGCGGCGGGCAACACCGTGGTGCTCAAACCCTCCGAGTTCGCGTCGGCGTCGACCCTCGAACTGATGCGTGCGCTCGAGGACGCCGACCTGCCGAGCGGCGTGGTCAACGTGCTGACCGGCTTCGGCACCGAAGTCGGCGCGCCGCTGGTCGAGCATCCCCTCGTCCGCAAGGTCTCGTTTACCGGATCGGTCGCCGGCGGCACCCGCGTCGCCGCCCTCGCCGCCGCCGGCGTCAAGAGCGTGACCATGGAGCTCGGCGGCAAGTCTCCGCAGCTGGTGTTCGACGACGCCCGCCTCGACGACACGGTGCACGGCGTCTGCGGCGGCATTTTCCCGCCCGCCGGCCAGAGCTGCATCGCCGGCTCACGGCTGTTGCTGCAGGCGGGAATCCACGATGCCTTCGTCGCCAGGCTGGTCGAAGTCGCGTCGCGGGCCAGACTCGGCGATCCCAACGCGGACGACACCGATATCGGTCCGATCGCCAACCGGGCACACTTCGATCGCGTGCTCGGCTTTATCGAGCGGGCGCGCGCCGACGGCGCGACGCTGGCCTGCGGCGGCAACGCGGTCGACCCCGACGACAGCGGCGGCTGGTTCATCGAGCCGACGATTTTCACCGATGTCGACCCGGAGTCGGAACTCGCGCGCGCCGAGGTTTTCGGCCCGGTGCTCGCGGTCATGCGCTTCGACGACGAGGCGGACGCGGTGCGCCTGGCCAACGCTACCGATTACGGTCTCGCCGCCGGCATCTGGACCGAGGACCATCGCCGCGCACTCGAACTCGCCAATCGCATCGAGGCCGGCACGGTCTACCTGAACAACTACTTCGACGCCTGCACCCAGTCACCGGTCGGTGGCTACAAGCAAAGCGGCTACGGCCGCGAACTGGGTTGGGAGGGCCTGCGCGCTTACCTGCAGACCAAGAGCGTCTGGCTCAGCACCGCGCGCCGCATCGACGCGCCTTTCTAGCACGGCGCTACGATGATCAACCGCCCCTTTCAGACCCTGCGGCGCATGGCGGTGGTTGCGCTGCTCGGCCTCGTCGTCGGCCTGATCAGCGCGGTCGCGACGATCGGGTTCGTCGAGCTGGTCGCGTTTCTGAACCGCCTGCTCTACGTCAGCGAGGCGACTCGCGCAACGCTCGAACCGCGCGAGCTGGCGCTGGTGACGATCGGTGTGTTGACGCTGGGCGGGCTCGCGGTCGGCCTGATGCTGCGTTATGGCGCCGGTACCGGCGCGCCGGCGGGTCCGGCCGATACGATTTTCGCAGTGCAGCTGCACGAGCGGCTGCCGCCGCCGATCGCCGGCGTCACGTCGACCATCGCCGCGATGGTGTCGCTCGGTTGCGGTGCGTCGGTGGGGCAGTACGGACCGCTGGTCTACCTCGGCACGCTCGTCGGCCAACTCGTCAACCGCGTCGATCTCGGTATTCGCGATATTCGCAACATCGCGATCGCCGGCGGCGTCGCCGCGGCGATCTCGGCCGCCTTCAACGCGCCGATCGCGGCGCTGATCTTCGCTCACGAAGTCATCCTGCGACATTACTCGCTGCGCATGTTCGCCGCGGTGACGGTCGCGAGCGCGAGCGGATATCTGGTCGCCAACGTGATATTCGACCATCCGCCGCTGTTCCTGATCGAGTCGGTCGGCGATTTTCGCGGCGTCGAGTTTTTTCTGTTCGGCATCGAGGGAATCGCCTGCGGACTGCTCGCGGTGATCTACATGCGCTGGCTGCACCTGTCGTCGCGGCTCGCCGATCGATTGCCGCTGCCGGCCCCGGTCAAGCCGATGCTGGCCGGCTTCGTCGTCGCGCTGGTCGCGCTGCAGATTCCCGAAGTGCTCGGCGCGAGCCAGGCCTTGCTGCGCGAGGTGCCCGGTGGCGAACTCGGCGCGACGGCGTTGTTGCTGATCCTTATCGCGAAGATCCTGGTGACCGGGTTATGTATCGGTTTCGGCTTTCACGGCGGCGTGATCTTCCCGGCCTTCCTGATCGGCGTGCTGTTCGGCTCGCTGTTCGGCATGCTGGTGCCGCCTGCGCTGCTCGAGACCCACTCGGGAATCGCGGTCTACGCGCTGTGCGGCATGGTCGCGCTGATGAGCCCGGTGCTGGGCTCGCCGATGACCTCGCTGCTGATCGTGTTCGAGTTCACGCGCAACTACGAGATCACGATCGCGGCGATGGTGACGATCGTGTTCGCCAACCTGATCGCCTATAACTGGTACGGCCGCTCGTATTACGACCGCCAGCTCGCCGAGCGTGGCATCGACCTGTCGCAGGGGCGCGTGCGCGCCTACCTGATCCATCACAAGGTCGTCGACCACGTGATGCAGTCGCTGCCGGTCGTCAGAAACAGCGACAGCCTGGAGCAACTGCGCGAACGGCTCGGCGCGATGGCGACCGCGTCGGCGGTCGTCGTCGACGATGCGGGTCGCTACCAGGGCATGGCGTTCCAGCAACAGTTGCTGACCCGCGCGGACGCGGCCAGCGTCGGCGAGCTGGGGCTGCGGCGCGACCTCGAGTTCGACGAACAGACGAGTATCTGGGAAGCGATGGAGGTCATGCGCGGCTTCATCGGCGAGGCGATCGCGGTGGTCGATTCCGATAGCGGCCTGTATCTCGGCGCGGTCCCCGAAGCCGCGGTCATCGACGCCTACCTCGAAGCGACGCATGAATTGCGCCGCGAGGAACACGCGAGCTGAGATGGAGCTCGACGAACTCATCCGGCAACAGGTCGCCGCGGCGCTGGCCGAAGACGTCGGCGACGGCGACATCAGCGCCGAGCTCATCGACCCCGATGCGCGCCTCGAGACCGAGCTGCTGGTGCGCGAGGACGCGGTGCTCTGCGGTACGCGCTGGTTCGACGAAACCGTTCGGCAATGCGATCCGGCAATCGCGATCGCGTGGCAGGCGCGTGACGGCGACGAAATCGACGCCGGCAGTATCGTCGCTCGCGTCGACGGACCGGCCCGCGGGCTGCTGACCGCCGAGCGCACCGCGCTCAATTTCCTGCAGACCCTGTCCGGCACCGCGACCGCGACGCGCGCCCTGACCCGGCGTATCGCGCACACCCGTTGCCGTGTCCTCGATACCCGCAAGACGATTCCGCTCTTGCGGCGGGCACAGAAATACGCCGTCGTCTGCGGCGGCGGCGTCAACCATCGCCTCGGCCTGTTCGACGCGTTCCTGATCAAGGAAAACCACCTCGCCGCGAGCGCCGGCATCGCCGCCGCCGCGGCCCGCGCGCGCGCGCTGCATCCCGATCGTTTGCTCGAAATCGAGGTCGAGAACCTGACGCAGCTGGAGCAGGCTATCGACGCCGGCGTCGATCGGGTGCTGCTCGACAATTTCTCGCCGGACGCATTGACGCAGGCCGTGCGCCTGAACCGGGGCCGGGTCGAACTCGAAGCCTCGGGCAATATCGATGCCGGCAACCTGGTCACGGTCGCCGAGACCGGAATCGACTTCGTCTCGATCGGCGCATTGACCAAGCATTTACGCGCGGTCGATTTTTCGCTCCGCTATACGACGCCCGGCTAGTCGCGCGACCTATCTGTCAAAACTATAACCGCCGTTCGACATATCGATTTCACAATACCGCGCGGTCGGCGTAAGCTGTCTGTCGGCGAAATCGATCCGGTCACCAGCATCTGCTATTATCTCTTATTTAACAACAATATAACGCAATGACCTCAGGGTCACTCGCAGGAGTCAAGGTATCAACGGCAGCATCATACTGATCAACCTGATCGGCGCGGTCGCGTTGCTCCTGTGGGGACTGCGAATGGTGCGCATCGGCGTCAGCGAAGGCTGGGGCAGCGAGATTCGCAGCAGCCTCGGCAAGAGCCTGCAGAACCGTTTCAAGGCGTTCCTGTCCGGCATCGGCGTGACCATGCTGCTGCAGTCTAGCAGCGCCACCGCGCTGTTGATCTCGTCGTTCAGCGGCCAGGGCATGCTGACCACCGCGACCGCGCTGGCCGTCTTGCTCGGCGCCGACGTCGGCACCACGCTGGTCGCGCAAATCCTGACTTTCGATCTTTCGGCCCTCTCGCCGGTGCTCATCGGCCTCGGCGTCGCGTTCTTCACCTATTCGCCCGGCGGCCGCACGCGCGACTTCGGCCGCGTGCTGCTCGGCGTCGGTCTGATGCTGCTCGCGCTGCGCCTGATCGTCGAGGCGTCGCTGCCGATGCGCGAGTCCGATATCGTGCAGCAGATCTTCGTCGCCCTCGGCGAGGACCTGGTGCTGGCGGTGATCTTCGCCGCGATCGTCGCCTGGATGTCGCATTCGAGCCTCGCCACGGTGCTGCTCGTCATCACGCTGGCCAGTACCCACGCGCTCGACCTGACGGTCGCCTTCGCCTTCGTCCTCGGCGCCAACGTCGGCGGCGCGATTCCGCCGTGCATCGCGACTCTCGGCGCGCGCCGTGCCGCGCGCCAGCCGCCGCTCGGCAACCTGCTGTTTCGCGTCACCGGCGTCATCATCGCGCTGCCGTTCATCGGCATGATCGCGCACACGCTGTCGCCGCTCGACGTCGGCAACTCGCGCCAGATCGCCAACTTCCACATGCTGTTCAACGTCGGCCTGGTGCTGTTGTTCTTCCCGCTGATCGACCGCATGGACGCGCTGACCAGGCGAATCCTGCCGAAGGACGTCGCGGTCGACGACGAACTCAAGCCGCGCCCGCTCGATCGCGGCGCGTTCGAAACTCCGCTGGTCGCGCTGGTCAACGCCGAGCGCGAGGTCCTGCGGATGGGTGAAGTGGTCGAGCGCATGCTGCGCAACGCCTTCGTCGCGCTGAAGAAGAACGATGCCGTGCTGGCGCGGCGTTCGCGCGAAATGGACCAGCTCGTCAACGAGTTCTACGACAGCATCAAGAGTTACCTGACCGCGCTCGCGCGCGAGTCGCTCGGTGCAAAGGAGAGTCAGCGCTGCACCGAAATCCTGAGCTTCGCCACTAACCTCGAACATGTCGGCGACATCATTTCCGACGACCTGATCCACAACATCCTGCTGAAAAAACTCGAAACCCGCAGCAAGATGTCGCTGCAGGATCGCGAAGATCTCAATAACCTGTACCAGCCCGTGCTGCAGGCGTTTCAGATGTCGCTCAACGTGTTCACGTCGGGCGACCTGTCGATGGCGCGGCAGCTGCTCGCGCACAAGTACAAGTTCATCAAGCGCGAGCGCAAGGCCGTCATGAATCACCTGCAGAAAATCCGCGACGAAAGCACCTACGATTCGCAATTGAGCGCGTTGCAGCTCGACGTGATTCGTGATCTCAAGCGGATCAATTCGCATCTGACGGCAGTGGCCTACCCGATTCTCGATGCTGCCGGCCAGCTACGCAGCCGCCTGCGGCGCGACAAGGAAAAAGAGAAAGCGGCGCTGGCGAGCGGCGCGGACGAAGCCCACGAGTCGTCGTCGCGCGGATAGCAGCGGGTTACCGAAAGGTTAAAAATAATTCTTCCGCGGGACTTGATAATTGCCGCAGCCGGCGCGATATTCTGCGCTTACAATTCACGCGACGATCGAGACGCGACCATGTTACTGCACGGATCCTGCCACTGCGGCGCCGTCCGCTTCACGGTCGAGTCCGCGCATCCCTACCCGTTCAATCTCTGCTACTGCTCGGTTTGCCGCAAGACCGCGGGCGGCGGCGGGTTCGCGATCAACCTCGGCGCCGACGCTGCCAGTCTCGAGGTCGAGGGCCGCGAGCAGGTGCGGGTTTACCACGCCGTCATCGATGGCGAACCGAGCCCGGCCGAGCGCCACTTCTGCAAGCATTGCGCGAGCGCGTTATGGGTCTTCGATCCGCGCTGGCCCGAACTGCTGCACCCGTTCGCGTCGGCGATCGACGACGAATTGCCGGTTCCGCCCGAGCGTACCCACCTGATGCTCGGCAGCAAGGCCGGCTGGGTCGAACCCGCGCTCGGCAACCAGGATCGCCAATTCGACGACTATCCCGACGAGAGCATCGCCGACTGGCATCGACGCCTCGGCCTGGAGCGTTGACGTGAGCGCGCGCCCGGCAAGCCGGTTGCTGCTCTGCCTGCTGCTGTTCTTGCCCCTGCACGCGGCCGCGTCGCCGCCGGCCATCGAGCTCGCCGATGCCGCCGCGGGCAAATGGCTCGCGCAGGTCGACGGCGGCGATTACTGGGGATCCTGGGCGAGCGCCGCGACGCTGTTTCGCCAGCGTATTTCGGCCGCCGACTGGATCGAAAGCGTGCGCGCGGCGCGGCAACCGCTCGGCGCGATGACCGCGCGCCGGCTGATCGATGCCCGTCACGTCAAGTCGCTGCCCGGGGCGCCTGACGGCGATTACGTCGTGCTGCGATACCACACCGAATTCCGGCGCA
>JAHEKJ010000118.1 GCA_024638385.1 Gammaproteobacteria bacterium
CGATACGATCAGCGAGATGGCGTTCGTCGCGATGGACCTCGAGGCGCGCGGCCATACCGCCCTCGGCTGGCGTTTCGTCAACCGCTACCTGCAGCACAGTGGCGACTACGCCGGGGTTGCGCTGTTGCGTTATTACTTCGTTTACCGGGCGCTGGTGCGTGCCAAGGTCGAAGCGCTGCGCGTACAGGACAGCGAGAGCGATCCCGAAACGCGGTTTCGCGCCGCGCTCGACTATATCGAGCTCGCCTGCCGCCGGGCCGGCGATACCCGGCCCGGACTCGTATTGATGCACGGATTGTCGGGATCGGGTAAATCGACGGTCGCCGCGCGGCTGGTCGAAACCCTCGGCGCGATCCAGCTGCGCTCTGACATCGAGCGCAAACGCCTGTTCGGACTGGAGGCGGATGCGCGCAGCGGTTCGCCGACCGCAGGCGGGATTTACACCGCCGCTGCCGGTGAGGCGACCTACGCAAGGCTCGCCGAGCTCGCACAGGGCCTCGTCGACGCGGGCTATTGCGTCATCGTCGACGCCGCCTTCCTCCGCGGCAACGAACGCGAACGCCTGCTTGCGCTCGAATCGGGCGAGGATTTACGCCGGGTGATCGTCCACTGCAATGCGCCGGTCGCGGAATTGCGGCGCCGCATCGCCGCGCGCCGCGACGATCCGTCGGAAGCGAACCTCGACGTGCTCGCGAAGCAGCTCGAAACGGTCGAGCCGATCGCCGGCGTCGAGCGGGCGCGGGCACGCGTGATCGAAATCGGTGCCGGTGGCGTCGAAGCCGCGCAGATCGACGCGATCGGCAAAGGCCTGGCTAGTTGACCGTCAGGATATCGGCGGCGACCCGGTCGAGCAGTTTTTCCGCGGTATTGCCGATCAGCTTGCCGCTGATGCCGGTACGCGATATCGTTCCGAGCACGACAATGCTGGGGTCGAGCTCGTTACAAATAGCGGCCAACGTGTCGACCGTCTCGCCTCGACGCAACCGGATTCGTTCGGCGTCGAGGCGGTAGAGTTCGCCGAGTGCGTCACTATCAACCGGCTGGCCGTGGGTCTCGACCGGCAGGTAATCATCGCTCAGACGCGTCGTATAGGCGCTTGCAATATACAAGTCCATGCCGACGATTTCGCCGAAGGCGCGCGCGTCGCGCAGCACGACGTGATTGAGCCGCATGTGCTGCGGGTCGGTCGACTCGAAGTCGAGGCAGGCGACGATACGATCGGATTTCCATTCCTGCGCCTCGCTGGTGAACAGGATCGGGCAGGCGCAGTAGCGCATCAGCGTGAAGTCCGATGTCTTGCGAAAGAATCGACCCGCCTTGCTGTGTTCGTAGGTCGACTTGATCAGCAGGTCGCAGCCGGATTTGGCGACCGCGTGCATGACCCTGTCGACCCAACGCCTGTTCCAGACGATTTCGACGCTGTACGGCACGTTTGCGGTGCGGCAAGGCTCGAGCTCCTTTTCGAGCCATTCGCGTGCTGCGGCCAGGGCATTCTGCCGGAATTCGCGGTGAGATTCCGAATGGGAACTCTTCTCGAGATCCTCGTAGACGCACATGAACGCATGAATGTGGCAATCGCCGAGCTTGGCGATCAGCAACGCTTTGACCAGCGCGATCTGCACCTCGCTGGTCGGATCGATGACGACCAGCAGCCGGGTCCGTCGGTCTTTGATGTCCGTCGCCATTTCAGCCTCGGCAACTGACCGCGGCTAGCGGACGGTCAGGCAGCTGCACTCGGCCAGCTGCGCCACCTGCTGCGAGGTGCTGCCGAGCAGCACCCTTTTCAGCCTGCCGAAGCCACGGCTGCCGGTAATGATCAGGTCGGCCTCGCGCTCGCGCGCGTACTCGACAATCTGCTCAGCGGGGTTACCCATCGCCGACTTGCCGTCGACCTGCTTGGCGCCGAGCTCGCGTGCATGTACCTCGGCCTGCCTGACGAGAAAGTCGGCGTACTGGTAGAGCGCGCGTTCGGTGTCGGCCGAGGCCTGCGCCATCGAACTGATCATCGTTGCCGGCGCATTCTCCAGGTTGATCAGCATGTTTGGAGCGGGATCGATGACGTGCTCGATTTCTCCCATCTTGCGAATTTCATCCGGTACCGTGACGTGACCCGGCTCAATGACGTACAGAATGCCCAGCGGAATCTTTTCATGTGCAGCTAATTCGGCGCCTATTTTCAGCGCTCGACTGCCATGCGCCGAGCCATCGAATCCAACCACGATAGATTGAAACATGTTTCTACCTCCACGTTTGCCTGGCGTTCATTGCATCATCGGCGCGGATCGACCGTGTTGACCGGAATCAAATTCGGTGCGTCCCGGCCGCCTCGACCCCGGCGCCAGGACCCGTTTTACCGTCGAAGACCGCGCGCAGCCACTTGTGCGCTTCCATCACGACGAGCACCGACAGCGCGAACAACAGCAGCGTGAGCCACTGGCCCAGCGACACCGGGCTCGCGCCGAGCACGTCGCCGAGCCAGGGCGTGTACATCGCGCCGATATGCACGCCCTGAGCCGTGAGCGTGCCGAGCAGCAGCAGCTTGTTGCGCAGCGGGTTGTGGCGGAAAGCCGAGCGCGATTCAGAGCGGCAGTTGAAGACGTGCACGTTCTCGAACAGGACCATCAGCAGCAGCGTTGCGTTGCGCGCCTGATCGAGCGTGTAGCCGTGGTCGAGCAGCCACTGGAACACACCGAACGCGACCACGCCGATGACGAGCGCCGACAGGATGACGCGCTCGAGCATCAGGCGATTGAAGATCGGTTCGCGCGGCGGCCGCGGCGGGCGTTCGAGTTCGTGCCCCTCGCCCGGCTCGAACGCGAGCGCGACGTCCTGGATTCCGTTGGTGACCAGGTTCAACCACAACAGCTGGACCGCGAGCAGCGGCAGCGGCAGGCCTGTGACCATCGCCAGCACGAACAGCACGAGTTCGGCGGCGCCGGTCGAGATCAGCAGGAAAATGACCTTGCGCACGTTGGCGTAGGCAATCCGCCCTTCCTCGACGCCGTCGACGATCGATTCGAAATTGTCGTCGGTCAGAATGATATCGGCGGTTTCACGCGCGACGTCGGTGCCACCCTGACCCATCGCGACGCCGACCTGCGCCGCGCGCAGCGCCGGCGCATCGTTGGCGCCGTCGCCGCTGACCGCGACGAAATGACCATTGCGCTGCAGCGACTGCACGATATCGAGCTTTTGCCGCGGCTCGACGCGGGCGAATACCCGCGCCTCGCGCGTCAGCGCGTCGATATCGGCGGCGCTCGGGGCGGCTTTCAACTGCGGCCCGGTGACGACCTGCGTCTCGTCCTCGAGGAGGCCGAGTTCGCGGCCGATCGCGCAGGCCGTGACCGGGTGATCGCCGGTGACCATCGCGACCCGAATCCCGGCGGCGCGGCATTTGGCTACCGCCGCGCCCGACTCGGCGCGCAGCGGGTCGATCAAGCCGACGAGGCCGATCAGCGTGAGCCCGCCGATCCCTTCCGGATTCAATTCTCCGCCGTCACGCCGCGCGAAGCTGCCATCGGCAAGGGCGAGCACGCGGTAGCCTTCCTGTGCGAGCTGGTGCGCGCGTTGCTCGACCGCGACACGATCGATCGGGGATTCGCCCGCGACTCCGACCATGCGCTCCGACATCGTCAGTACGGTTTCGAACGCGCCCTTGACGAACAACCGCTCGCCATCGCCGTCGCGGTTCAGGCTGGCGCTGAACAGGCGCTCCGATTCGAACGGCACGGTGTCGATTTCGGGCCAGCGCGCCAGGATCCGGGGGCGCGTGCAGCCGGCCTTGTGCGCCATGATCAGCAGCGCGACGTCGACCGCGTCGCCATTGCGCGACCAGCCGCCGTCCTGGTGGCCGAGATAACCCTCGTTGGCGAGCACCGCGCATTCGCACAGCCGCGCCAGCCGCGCGCGCTCGGCCGGCGTCGGCGCACCCGCCGGCGCCTGAACCGTGCCCTCGGGCCGGTCGCTTTCGCCGGTGACCACCCAGTCGGGTTCGTCGATGAACACAATCTTGCGAACGGTGAGCTGGTTTTCGGTCAGCGTACCGGTCTTGTCGGAGGCGATGTAGGTACAGGAGCCGAGGGCTTCGACCGCGATCAGCCGGCGGACGATGACGTCGCGCTGCGCCATGCGCCGCATGCCGATTGCGAGCGCGACGGTCAACGCTACCGGCAAGCCTTCCGGGATCACCGAAACGGCGAGCGCCACCGACGAAAGAAAAATTTCGGCGGCCGGCATACCGC
Source organism: Gammaproteobacteria bacterium (assembly GCA_024638385.1). Taxonomy (GTDB): domain Bacteria; phylum Pseudomonadota; class Gammaproteobacteria. The sequence goes on from JAHEKJ010000118.1 coordinate 4,242, forward strand.
GCCAGAACAGAATTGCCGCCATGACGAGCACCGCGACGCCGACGAATATCGCGACCTTGTGGGTAAAACGCTCCATGCGCACCTGCAGCGGCGCCTTGACGTCGCTGTCGCCGAGCACCGACTCGGCGATTCCGCCGAGCTCCGTCTCGAGTGCGGTCGCGACGACGAGGCCGCGGCCGCGACCGCGATCGACGAGACTGCCGGCGAAGCCCATGTTGACGCGGTCGCCGAGCACCGTGGCGTCGTCGAGCAGCGCGTCGGCATTCTTCGCGACCGCCAGCGATTCGCCGGTCAGCAGGGACTCGTCGATTTTCAGGTTGTGGCTGGTCAGCAGGCGCAGATCAGCGGGCACGCGTTCACCGGACTCGAGCAGCACGATGTCTCCGGGCACCAGCGTTGCCGAGTCGATCTCGTAGGCATCGCCGTCGCGCAGCACGCGCGTGCGGGTCTTCATCATTTGACGCAAAGCGCTCGCGCTGCGCTGCGCGGAGTACTCCTGCACCGTACCGATGACGGCGTTGAGCAGCAATACCGCGGCGATGAAGATCGCGTCGGAGTATTCGCCGATTCCAACAGATACCACGGCCGCGGCCAGCAGCACGTAGATCAACGGGCTCCTGAACTGGCCGATGAAAACCTGGAACAACCCGGGTGGCGGCTTGCTCGGCAACGCGTTCGGGCCGTAGCGTTCGAGGCGCGCGGCGGCCTCGTCCCGGGTCAGCCCCGCCGGATCCGATTGCAGCGCGGCGAGCAACTGCTCGCGATCAGCGCCATGCGGTCGCTGGAGCGCGTTTGTCAGCGAGCCTGTCCGATTCTCGTTCATGAGTCGTCCGAATTTATCGACAGGAGAACCTTATTTCAGTGCTTCGCCGGCACCTTGATTCGGGTCAAGCCGAGTGGCCGGTGGCGCACCGCCCTGCCGTGACGGGACGCCTGGAAATTATCCCATTTTGTGTCAGCTTTACCGCGTGATCAACGCGCCATGGTTGTTGCAAATACCCGGCGCAATTCCCGGTTTCGGCCGCCGCACGCGGCAAGCGCTTGATTTCAACGTATTCGGCCCGATATGAGTTATAATCCGTACACCCGGGGACGACATGGCTTCGACGTGGGTCGCGAAACCTGAGGTGCATGCCGAGAATGTAGGGAATCTCGTTAAATCCTCTGCAAATCATAGTTGCCAACGACGACAACTACGCACTCGCCGCTTAATACCCGGTAGGGTGCTGTCCGACTGGAGCCGTGTCCATGCGTCCAGACCCGGGCATCGCTCTCATGGAATCGTGATGGAGGCTCTTCCGGGGCCGAAGCACTAAACAAGTACCGGAATCGCTGTTTGTCTTCCCAGTCCGGCGGGTAGCAGGCAGTTAAATCAAAGCCCGGAATAAGCATGTAGAGCCGATGGCGGAGGGCTTGCGGACGCGGGTTCAATTCCCGCCGTCTCCACCAATTCAAACCCCGGTCGAATCGACGGCCGGGGTTTCTTCTTGTTATACAAGGTCCCGGAAAATTGCCAGGTAGCATTTTGCCGAGCCACGACGAACCGATTTGCTCGCAATTGGCGAAATCATCGTAAAAGCGGCCTGGATAATTTCTCGGACCAAATCTTGGAATCGCAAGCAGTTTAATGATTCTGAAGCTCGTTTTCGGACGATGAGTTTCTGCTATCGATCCTATTTGGAAGTTTACTAGTCTTTATTTTCCAGAGAGATTTTCAGATTGCCGCATCGGGTACATTATATGCACAAATATTGCTCACAGGAGCAAGCCAGCGTCCTGAAGAATCTTCGCGCCGCGCTGACCTATCAGGCCTTTAACATTATCCGCACAGAGATCCGGGGATAGACGCCTGGCCTCTTCAATCGCGGCAATCGCTTCCTGATTGCGATTCTGGCTGTGTAAAATCATCGCCAGCACGACGCGTGAATTCGAGAACCTGTCGTGTCGACGGCAGGCCAATCGCGCTTCTTCGAGCGCCTGTTCCGTCTCGCCCAATCGAAACAACGCGTTTGCCAATATCGTACCCCAGTACGCCAGACGAGTGTCCAGCGGGCTGATTCGAATACCGTGTCTGAGGCTTTCCACACCCTGTCGGATATAGCGTCCGCGAATCTGCGCAACCCCGAGGGCAGCCCAGGCCTGGGCATTCGAGGGATCGTATTCGACCGCCTGCTTGAGCAATTCGAGCGCCCGGCGTGTATGCCCGATGTCGGCAAGCGCGCACCCAACGTAGCCGAGGACTGCAGAATCATGGCTATCGATACCCATGGCTTTTTCCGCTTCATCGACTGCCTGTTCCTCGAGCGAAGTCGAATCCTCGGCATAATGAAACAAGTGGCTGACGGCTAAAAGTAGCGACAGATAGGCGTGTGCCAGCGCAAAGTTGGGTTCCAATGTAACTGCTTCGCGCAACAAGTGAATCGAATCCTGGAAGGTTTCCTTGCTCCAACCTTTAAGACTTAACTCGCTGTGCGCGCGCTGATACAGTTCCCAGGCATCAAGATTGCTCGGATGATGCCGGCGCAGACGCGTGAGCTCCGCGCGTGCCAGTTCAGGCTCGATTCGGGCTACGATTGCCTGGGTAATGTCGTCCTGTAACTCGAGCAACTCATCGGCTGCCCGATCGAAACGCTCGGCCCAAAGGTGCGCCTGATTCGAGGCATCGATCAATTGTGCCGACACCCGGACCTTTTGGCCGACCGGCCGGAGGCTCCCTTCGATCACGTAACGTACGCCCAGGTCCTGCGCCAATTGTCCACTATCGACGTGCTTATCTTTGTAAGCAAGCGCCGAACTTCGCGAGATGACGAAAAACCCCGGAACGCGTGCGAGCAATGTCGTGAGATCTTCGGTCAACCCCCAGGCCAGAAACTCGAGATCCCGTTTCTCGGCCATGCATACAAAAGGCACAACTACCAGCGTAGGTCTTTGCTTTGCGCTGCCGTGCTCGAGACTCGCCTTGACCGATTTGGTCGATCCGTTTTCGGCCGAGTCGTAGTCAGCGGCTATCTTGGCAATCCTGTAGGCACGCACCGGTTCGGCGATGTTTTTGACTTCGCGTTCGCCAATGAACTCGTAGGTGGCCGCCAGCTTTTTCCCCGCGGCCGTGCGCGCCGACTCAGAAATACAAATTCCTCCGGGCTCGGCCAGGCTTTCCAGCCGGGCGGCGACATTAACTCCGTCGCCGTAAATTTCGCCCCGGTCCTCGATGACCTCGCCAAGATTTACTCCGATCCTGAACTGAACCTTGCGGGAATCGGTAAGCTGATCGTTCCTCTTGCCGAGCTGATTCTGAATATCGATGGCGCATTTCAAGGCTTCGGTTACGGTCCTGAAATCCGCAAGCACCGCATCGCCCGCGTAGTGCACTATGGTGCCGCAATGCTCACCGACAGAGGCGGAAACGTAGTCGAGGTGCTCACGCAAAGCGAGGTGGGTACCTTCCTCGTCTTCGCCCGTAAGCCGGCTGTATCCAGCGACGTCTGCGTAAAGAATGGCCGCCAGTTTTCGCGTCAAGCGGTTGCTATTCACGAATAATTTCTGACATCAGGCAGCGGGCTTCGTTACCCGCACTTCGCAACGCGTTTCGATGGGTTGCTCGATTACCGCAAGCCCGAAACTGGTCCTGTTGTTATCTTCGATTGCCTTCCGAACGTCCTCTTCTGGTGCGCTGCTCTCGACGTCAACCTGATACCTCACGCTGGTGTATCCGTTCGAAATCGTTTTGTCCCAGTCCCCTTTCACTTCGATACCGAGACCCGAAATGGGTATACCTCGCTCGGCAAACCTGATGAGGTAACCCACCATCGCGCAGCAAATTATCGACGACAGCGCATGCGCGCCCGAACCGGGCGTTTCTCCCTTGCCACCGTATTTTTGCGGAACATCGGCCGAGACCTTGACCCCGTCGACGTCGATATCGAATCGCATTCCTTCGGTTAACTGAGCCCTTGCGGTCTCTGTGCCCCGGTTAAGTGAAGGTTTCAATTCGACGGCTTTTTTGTTTCTTTCCGACGCAAGCTTAATGTTTTGCAGATCGATCATGGCCTATCTCCGAAAACCATTAGCCAGGAGACGAATTATATCACCACAATTTTAATTGCCGTCATCTGCTTGCGGCCAATTGCAGCCACTCAGCTGCCCGGAATTTCGGGGCAGTTTACTTAACAAGCCGATTGGGCCTTGCAATCAATAGGTATACTGTGCCCGTACTTCCCCGTAATTCCGGCTGGAATAGAGCATAGGGGTGGCTAGTACTTCCTGAGATTCGCTCGCCGTCTACCGTTATGGCCTGGTCATACTATGATTGTCGGGACAGGTTCAGCTAGAGGAAAGGACTGTGGAAATCGGTTCCGAGGAAAACGCCGCGCGCGTGAACGCCGTTTACGGTGCGTTGATCAGCGCTGCGAATTCCGGGCTCGGGATGTCGCCGCAGGCGGACCTGGTTTTTCAGGTCGAATTGCTGTCACAGGAAGTCAACAGCGGCGCATCATTCGAGCAGTATTTTCGATGGGTACGAGTTACCGACGACAGCAGGATTCTGCAGTACCTGGACGAACTGGGTTTGCCCGAAGTGCGCGGTATCGTCGAGCGCGCGCTGAAAACGGCGTTTCCGGAGGGCATACCGCAAGACGACGATGCCTACGAGTCCTGCACCGACTGGAGTGAATCGCAGCTGCGGCAGCTGGCCGAACTATTTGACGAATTCGAGGGCTACAACGGCATTCTCACGAATCGACTGGTCCGGTTCATCGCAAATAATGACCCGAGTGTATTCGACCCCGCCGATCAAGCCGTGCCGGCGCGGGAGGTTTCGAAGAACCGGGCAGGCGCCGGGGAGCTGCTGGCGCGACTGAGCCAGGTACTCGACCCCGGCGAGCTTGGCGAAATTCAGCGTATCGCGTGGACGGCAAGACATTACGAGTCGTCCATCATCAACGGTGGACACTGGCGCCATTTTATCAACAGCGCCGAGCGCGATCAGTCACAGGTTATCGATGCGCTGCGCCAGATTGGGGCCGGGGAACAGGCCGAACTGCTCGCACAGGCCGTGTCCAGGTTGCCACAGGGGCTTTCGATGTCGGCGGCCATTGAGCATTGGCTGGAAGGGGCCGACATTTCCGGTCTCGAGGATCTGGATGCCGCCTTTTTGGCGTGCGAGGTCTCGCTGGAGGAACACCTGATACGTTACCTTGCCGAGCATCCCGAGGAATTCGGCTGAAGCCAGGCTCCTTTCGTGTCGGAACGGCACTCCCGTTTCATTCTGTCGGTTTACCCGTTACCTGGAAAAACAGCCTGGTGATCAGCAGTAACCAGGGCGTTCCATGAAGCAACAGATCGAATATGTCGACGGGATCGGTCAACGCACCCGAAGCCAGCATCTTGAGCTTTTCCCATACGTGCGGCTCCGGTACGAAAGGAGCCAGGCCCAGGGTGAGACTCAGCACGATCAATATAGACAGTGGCATTCTTCTGAACAAACTACGCATCGTGGATATTAATATCGGATAAGTGAGGTTCGATTTGACCAGACTATGATGGCGAACGCTCGGCCCGCAGGCGCCTATAGCTCGATCGATTCGCCGAGCACCGGGATCCGGGCCGACCAGCCGTGCCCGGCGAGGAATTCTTGCAGCGCCTCTTTCGCCGCCGGTTCACCGTGGACGAGGTAGAGCTCGGGTCGCGGCCGATCGAAATGGCTGATCCAGTCGAACAGTTGCGCCTGGCTCGCGTGCGCCGAGAAGCCGCCGAGCGTGTGAATCCTGGCCCTGACCGCGATCGGCTCGCGGTCCATGCGAAAGGTTTTCGCGCCGTCGACCAGCGCGCGTCCCGGCGTGCCCGCCGCCTGGAAGCCGACGATGACGACATGCGCCTGCCGCCGCCACAGGTTATGCTTCAAATGATGGCGGATTCGCCCGCCGTTGCACATGCCGCTGCCGGCGATAATGATCGCGCCGCCGGCAATCTTGTTGATCGCCATCGAGTCTTCCGGAGTCACCGAGTAGCGTAGTATCGGCAAGAAGGAATTCAGGTCGCTATCCCTGCCCTGGCCGAGCGCCGCCTTGTCGCCCTTGTTGTAAAGGCCCTGGTAGCGCCGATAAACCTCGGTTACGGCAATGGCCATCGGACTGTCGAGAAAAACCGCCTGCTGCGGCAACCGGCCGCGCCGGTAGAGCTCGCCGAGACGGAAAATGATCTCCTGGGTGCGGCCGACCGCAAAGGCCGGGATCAGGATGTTGCCGCCACTGTCGCTGGCCTCGGTAATTATGCCCTCGAATTCATCGAGCGTGGCCTCCATCGAACGATGGTTGCGATCGCCGTAGGTGGACTCGAGCAAGACGAGTTCGGCGCCATCGACGATTTCCGGATCGCGCAGCAGCGCGGCGCAACTGTTGCCGAGGTCGCCCGAGAACACGAGCTTCTTTTCGCTGCCCTGCTCGGTGACGAACACCTCGACGATCGCCGACCCGAGTATGTGCCCGGCATCGCGAAAGCGCACCGCGATGCCCGGCGCGACGTCGAAGCGGGCGCCGTAGTCGTGGCTCTCGCACAGTGGCAAGGTCGCCTCCACGTCCGCCGCCGTGTAGAGCGGCTCGATCTCGCGCTTGCCGGCGCGCTGGCGCCGGCGATTCTCCCACTCGGCATCGCGCTGCTGCAGTGACGCAGAGTCCTTGAGCAGGATCTCGAGCAGGTCCCGGGTCGGCCCCGTCATGTAGATCGGGCCGGCGAACCCGTCGCGCACGATCCGCGGCAGGCGCCCCGAATGATCCAGGTGTGCATGCGACAATACCACCGCATCGAGTTCGCGCACGTTGCACGGCAAGGGTTTCGAATTAGCCCGCTCGTCCTCGCGCCGGCCCTGGAACAGGCCGCATTCGAGCAGGACCCTGGCCGAATCGGTCGCCAGCAGATAGGCCGAGCCGGTGACGCCCTCGACGGCGCCGAAGAAAGTCAGATAGGCCAACCGGTATCACCTCCCGTTGCGTGATCGAACATCGAATTGCCGGTGGCGCCACGTCCCTCCGCTTCGCTGCGAGGACGTGCCCGACGAGTCATCTTCCTACTATTTCGCTATTCGACCGCGCCTTATTGCCCGAAATCAATATATTTCGAGGTATTGCGGTCCGGGCCGGACGTATGCCCCGTCGAGTAAGCTTCCGTAAAGCTTGCCCGAGGTTGTGCGGCCCCTGGTTACAGGGGCCGCAACCGGTCCTCCTATCGGATGACGACGAAGAAGGATCCACCGCCGCGGTTGACGCGCAGCAGCACCGACGTCATGTTGGCGTCGACCGCGCCGTAGAACGACTGCAGGTCGCGCACGCGGCGCTTGTTGACG
>JAHEKJ010000119.1 GCA_024638385.1 Gammaproteobacteria bacterium
GTCCCGGTTTTCTATTCTTCGGGCACGCCCTGCCAGAGCATCTCGTAACCAAGCTCGTAGGTCTCCGAGCAGTGCTCGGCGAGGGCTTCGAACTTCTCCTTGAACACGCTATCGGCGTGCGATTTTTCGTGCTGCTCGAACGAATTCCAGTAAGTGATGATGACGATGTGGTCCTCGGTCTTGCGCTCCGGGTCGAACGAGCCTTCCGGCGAGACGAAACCGGTGTACTCGAACACCTGGCCGCCAATGAAGCCGCCTTTGTCGTCGCCATAAGTATTCTTGACGGTGTTGCACATTTCGCCGATGGCTATCTCGACGTCGCCGGTGCTGACGCCGGGCTTGAGCTTGACGACGTTGTAGAGCATGACCGCGCCGAACGGGATCGTGATTGGATTAAACATGGTTTGAAACTCCTGACTCCGATGCTTGTGGTCATGAATATGGGGGCATTGCGGCGGCGCTCAACCACGGAAACAGTAAGGGATTAGAGGGCCGCGGTACTCGAGGCGCCTCCGAAAAAGCATCGTTGGCAGGGATACACGCTTTCGCTGCGGCTTTAATCGAAATCTCGTAACGAGCGCAGGTATCCCGCGGCAGGGATGCCGAGTTAACAAAGTATGTGCCCCCTGATATCACAATCCTGATCCTGATCGGCTTGGCGGTGACCCAAACACCCCTGTGTCACGTATAAAACCCACAGTCACAAACACTGGAAAAATAATGGTTTACAAAATCGGTACCACTCTTAAGAAATCTGAAACCAGCCTGGCGCTGTTGAAGGTGCTCGCGGAAAACAGTTTCGACTCGATCCTGATAACCGACGCGACGAAAGTGGGGAAAATAATCTACGCAAACAGAGCCTTCAAGAAACTCACCGGTTATGGAACGTCCGAGGTCATCGGTAAATCACCCCGGATTCTTCAAGGTGTGGGTACCGATAAAAAAGTGATCAAGCGTCTTGCGGCGGCGTTGAAATCGGGCAAGAAATTCGAAGGCAAGGCCATCAATTACAAGAAAGACGGCACTCCCTTCATTATGTTCTGGAGAGTGCTGCCGATCAAAGTCGGGAAAAAAATCGAAGCCTGGGTTGCCATTCAGAGAGAAGGCTCGGCCATTTAATACCTGGCAACTTCGAGGCCGGTTCCATATCCATAGATACTTATCAGGCGTGATCAATCCGTAAGAACGATAGTTCTCATTGATCAGACGTCGCCGGATAATCCGGTGGATTGCCGCGAATAGAGTTTCAGAACCTTGCGCACGTAGTTCTGCGTTTCATCGAACGGCGGAATTTGGTTACCGAATTTTTCGACCGCGTTTTCGCCAGCGTTATATCCGGCGAGCGCCAGTTCGAGATTCCTGTCGAAACGTATCAACAGGTCTTTGAGATAACGTGTGCCACCGTTCAAATTTGCATATGGGTTGCGCCGGTTGGCGACCCCGTAGCGTCTGGCGGTTGCCGGCATCAGTTGCATCAGACCAACCGCGCCGGCGCGAGATATTGCGTTGGGATCGTAGGCGGATTCGATTTCGATAACCGCATGAAGGAGAGCTTCGGGGACCTGGTATTGTTTCGCGACCTCGGCAATCTTGCTGGTGAAGCGTTTCCGGTTAGCGTCTTTGTCGCGTAAATTGATCCGCGGCATGTACGACTTTTTCCCGGCCCTCTGAATCAATCGGTATTTGTCATTCGGCGGCCTGTCAGTCAGGTAAACCTGGCCTTTGCTATCAACGTACCTGTAGATTTCGACAGCCGCACCCGGCCCACTGGCCACACAGCCAATCGACAACATAAGGGCAAGCACCAGTGTTTGATGGGAACATATTCGCATCTACTGAGATTAGACCAATTTTTCGGTCATCGCCCAGTCAATCGAATTTTAGTGACAGCTACCTCATTTCTGCAATCTTGCCGAGTTCCTGCCAGATCATCACCATCACCAGCGTGTCCAGCTTGCAGTATTCGAGCAACGATGCGCGTATTTTCTGCCTTTCGCTGTCATCGTCGGCCCTGTTCAGATCGGCATAGATCATCGAGGCCATGTCGCCCACCCGGATATTCAGCGCCTCGTCAAAAAACGTGGTCTGTCCCTGATTCCCGTGCATTGGGATGGATGCCGCGGTCTGACGTATCGGGTCGAGCCCGGTATGACGATCGGGATTACTGTTCGAGGATGGATTCATCCTCCAGCTCGAACTCGAATGCGGCCGAGATCAGCGCGCGCGTGTAAGGGTCTTCGGGCGCGTTGAACACGCGGTCGGCTTCGCCCTGTTCGACCACGCGACCGTTACGCAGCACGATCAGCTGGTCGGACAGAGCGCGCACGATCTTGAGGTCGTGGCTGATGAATAGATAGGCGAGGTCGTGTTCGGCCTGCAATTTCAGCAGCAGGTCGACGATCTGCACCTGCACCGAGCGGTCCAGCGCCGAGGTGGGTTCGTCGAGCAGCACCAGTTTTGGCTTCATGATCATCGCGCGCGCAATCGCGACGCGCTGGCGTTGGCCGCCGGAGAATTCGTGCGGGTAGCGGAAACGGCTGGCGGGGTCGATACCGACTTCGTCGAGCGCGTCGATGACCATTTGCCTGCGCGATTCCGCATCGCCGATATCGTGCGCAACCAGCCCTTCCTCGACGATTTGCTGGATCGACAGCCGCGGGCTCAGCGAGCCGTAGGGGTCCTGAAACACGACCTGCATCTGCCGCCGGATCGGCTTCAAATCCTCGCCGCGCAGATCCTGGATTTCCAGGCCATCGAAATCGATCCGCCCCTGCGCCTTTTCCAGCCGCAACAGGCCGAGCGCGAGCGTGGTCTTGCCCGAACCGCTCTCGCCGACCACGCCGACGGTTTCGCCCGCGCGCAGGCTGAAGCTGATGTCGTCGGCCGCCTTGATATGGTCCACGGTGCGCCGCAGAATGCCCTTTTTCACCGGGAACCAGACGCGGATGTGCCCGGCCTCGAGCACGGTCGGGCTGGCGGACAGATCGACCGGCGGCTTTTCCGCCGGCTCGGCCGACATCAGCTTGATCGTGTAGGCCTCGCGCGGCGACTCGTAAACCGTCCGCGTCGGCCCGTGCTCGACGATGCGCCCGTCCTGCATCACGTAGACGCGGTCGCTGACCTTCTCGACGATGCCGAGGTCGTGCGTGATCAGCAGCACAGCCATGCCCATTTCGTTCTGCAATTCCTCGAGCAACCGCAGGATCTGCGCCTGCGTGGTCACGTCGACCGCGGTGGTGGGTTCATCGGCGATCAGCAGGTCGGGTTCGTTGGCGAGCGCCATCGCGATCATGACCCGCTGGCGCTGGCCGCCGGAGAGCTGGTGCGGCCAGCTGTCGAGGCGCTTTTCCGGCTCGCGGATTTGCACCAGGTCGAGCAGTTCCAGGGTGCGCGCCCGCGCTGCCGCGTCGCTCATGCCCTTGTGCAGGATCAGCGTCTCGCGGATCTGCTTGTGTACCGTGTGCAGCGGGTTCAGCGACGTCATCGGCTCCTGGAAGATCATGCCGATCCGGTCGCCGCGGATGCGCCGCAGATCGGCGGGCGCGGCAGCGATCAACTCCTCGCCCTCGAAGCGAATGCTGCCGTTCGGATGGCGCGCGCGCGGGTAGGGCAGCAGCTGCATCACCGACAGTGCGGTCACCGACTTGCCTGAGCCGCTCTCGCCGACGAGTGCGACGGTCTCGCCCTTGTCGATGTCGAGCGACACGTGGTCGACCGCGACCACCTCGCCCGACGGCGCATCGAAGTGCACCGACAGGTCCTCGATGTGCAACAACCCACTCATCCGATCGTCTTCCGCGGATCGAACGCGTCGCGCACCGCCTCGCCGACGAAGATCAGCAGGCTCAGCATCGCGCCGATGACGAAAAACCCGGTCAAACCCAGCCACGGCGCCTGCAGGTTGGCCTTACCCTGCGCCAGCAGCTCACCCAGCGAAGCCGAGCCTGGCGGCAGGCCGATGCCGAGGAAATCGAGCGAGGTCAGTACCGTCACCGAGCCCGCCAGCGTGAACGGCATGAAGGTCAGCGTCGCCACCATCGCGTTCGGCAGCACGTGCTTGAACATGATGACGCGGTCCGATACGCCGAGAGCGCGCGCCGCGCGCACGTATTCAAAATTGCGCGCGCGCAGGAATTCGGCGCGCACCACGCCGACGAAACCCATCCAGGAGAACAGCAGCAGCACGCCGAGCAGCCACCAGAAGTTGGGTTCGACGATGCTCGCCAGGATGATCAGGATGTAGAGGATCGGCAACCCCGCCCAGACCTCGATGAAGCGCTGGAACAGCAAATCCAGCCAGCCGCCGAAGTAGCCCTGCACGGCACCCGCGGCGACGCCGATCAAAGCGCTGATGATCGTCAGGGTAAAGCCGAACAGCACCGAGATGCGAAAGCCATAGATCATCCGCGCGACCACGTCGCGCGCCTGGTCGTCGGTGCCAAGCCAGTGGGTCGAATCGGGCGGCGACGGCGCCGGTACCGGCAGGTCCCACGACACGGTGCGGTGGTCGAAGCGCACCAGCGGCCAGACCATCCAGCCCCGGTCGTCGATCAGCGAAGCGACGAACGGATCGCGGTAGTCGGCCTCGGTCAGAAACTCGCCGCCGAAGGTCGTCTCCGGGTAGCTGGCGAAGATTGGCGCGTACAAGCCGCCATCGTAGTAGACCAGGATCGGCTTGTCGTTGGCGACGAACTCGGCGAACAGCGTCACCACGAACAGCACCGCGAAGATCCACAGCGACCACCAGCCGCGGCGGTTGGCGCGGAAGTTTTCGAGCCGCCGGTAGGTTAGCGGCGTGATCGGCTGCCCAAGAAACTTATGCTGCACGCGGACGCCTTCCATCAGCGCCCCCTGGTCTCGAAGTCGATGCGTGGATCGATGATCGTGTACATGAGGTCGCCGAGGAGCGTCATCACCAGCCCCAGCAGCGAAAAGAAGAACAGCGTGCCGAAGATCACCGGGTAATCGCGGTTGAACGCGGCCTCGAAGCCGAGCAGGCCGAGGCCGTCGAGCGAAAAGATGATTTCGATCAGCACCGAGCCGGTGAACAGCATGCCGACGAAGGCCGACGGGAAGCCGGCGACGACGATCAGCATCGCGTTGCGGAACACGTGACCGTACATCACGCGGCGCTCGGTGAGGCCCTTGGCGCGCGCGGTCAGTACGTACTGCTGGCCGATCTGGTCCATGAACGAATTCTTGGTCAGCATCGTTAGCGTGGCGAAGCCGCCGATCGTCATCGCGATCACCGGCAGCGTGATGTGCCACAGGTAATCGAGAATCCGGTCCGGCCACGTCAGCTCTTCCCAGTTGTCGGAGACGAGTCCGCGCAGCGGGAACCAGTCGAGGTAACTGCCGCCGGCGAAGATGACGAGCAGGAAGATCGCGAACAGGAAGCTCGGGATCGCCGAGCTGACCACCACCACGATGCTGGTCCACCAGTCGAAGCGGCTGCCGTCGCGCATCGCCTTGGCGATGCCGAGCGGGATCGAAATCAGGTACACCAGAAGCGTGGTCCAGACCCCGAGCGAGATCGACACCGGCATCTTGTCGAGCACGAGGTCGATCACCGAGCGGTCGCGAAAGAAGCTGTCGCCGAAATCGAAGCGCAGGTAGTTGCCCATCATTTCGAAGAAGCGCTCGTGCAGCGGCTTGTCGAAGCCGAAGCGCTGCTCGAGTTCTTTAATGAATTCGGGGTCGAGCCCCTGCGCGCCGCGATAGCCGCTGCCGTCGCCCTCGGTGCCGGTGGACTGCAGGGTTTCGCCGACGTCGGTGCGGGTCACGCGCCCGGTGATGTCGGCGCCGGTGCCGGTGAGCTCAGCGATGATCTGCTCGACCGGCCCGCCCGGCGCGACCTGGATGATGATGAAATTGATCACCATGATCGCGAACAGCGTCGGGATCATCAGCAGCAGCCGGCGAACGATGTACGCGCCCATCAGCGCCGCTCCACCGGGTCTTGCGGCCGCAAAGCGCGGCGCAGCAACCAGAACAGGACCGCGAGCCCGGCCGCGAGCCAGGCTATCGTCCAGCCCCAGCCAGGCGTATCGCCCGGTGCGGAGGTCTCGCTCTCGACCTCGAGATCGTCGATGACCCGCTCGAGCGCCGCGGCGCGCTCGGCGTCGTACCACCACAGGTTCGTATTGACGCCCGACTTGACCGGCATCCCGGGGCGGTCGTACTTGTCCCAGTAGAGCACCCGGTCGGAGCGCAGGTGCCAGTTCGGGATCACGTAGAAGCCCCACAGCAGCACCCGGTCGAGCGCGCGCGTCCACGCGACCAGCTGCTCGCGCGTGCAGGCCGCGATCATGCCCTCGATCAGCTCGTCGACGACCGGGTCGCGGACGCCGGCGAAGTTGCGGCTGTCGGGCTGCTCGGCGGCGGCGCTGCTCCAGAATACGCGCTGCTCGTTGCCGGGAGTCTCCGTCTGCCCCCAGACGAACACCAGCGTGTCGAAGTCGAAGCTGCGCAGGCGGTTGATGTACTGGCTCGAGTCGACCACGCGCGCGCTGGCGTCGATGCCGAGGCGTTTTAGGTTGCGGATCATCGGCAGCACGACGCGCTCGAAGTCGGGCGAGACCAGCAGGAACTGGAAGCGAAACGGCCGTCCGGTCTCGCTATGCACAAGTTGATTGTCGATCACCTCCCAGCCGGCCTCGCGCAGCAGGCGAAACGCGGTGCGCAGGTTGTCGCGCGGCCAGCCGCTGCCGTCGGTCGACGGCGGCCGGTATTCCTCGCTGAACACCCGCGGCGGCACGCGCCCGCGGTAGCGCTCGAGGATCTCACGCTCGAACCCCTCGGGCAGCGCGCGCGAGGCGAGGTCCGAGTTGGAAAAGTAACTATGGGTGCGTGTGTACTCGCCGAAGAACAGGTTCTTGTTGGTCCACTCGTAGTCGAACGCGTAGGCCAGCGCCTCGCGCACCTTCGGGTCGCGGAAGACTTCGCGGCGCGTGTTCAGCACGAAGGCCTGCATGCCGGTCGGCTGGCGGTGCTCGACGCGCTCTTTTTTGAGCCAGCCTTTTGCCACCGCCGGCACGTCGTAATCGAGGGCCCAGGCCTTGGCCTGGTTCTCCAGGCGCAGGTCGAGGTCGCCCGACTTGAGCGCGAGCCGAATCGCGGTGTCGTCGCGAAAATAGTCGGTGCGCACCAGGTCGAAATTGTTCTGCCCAACGTTGACCGGCAGCTCGTGCCCCCAGTAATCCGCGACCCGCTCGAGCTCGACGAAGCGCCCGGCCTCGAACCGCTTGACCCGGTAGGGCCCGCTGCCGAGCGGCGGCTCGAGCGTGGTCTTGTCGAAATCGCGCCCCGCCCAATAGTGTTTCGGCAGGATCGGCAGCTGCCCTAACAGCAGCGGCAGCTCGCGATTGCTCGCATCGGCAAACGTGAACTTGACCCGCCGCTCCCCGAGCTTCTCCACCGCTACGCCGCGGTAAATGAACCGATACTGCGGCGAGCCTTTCGTCGTCAGCGTCTCGAATGAGAAGACCACGTCATCGGCGGTGATCGGCCGCCCGTCGTGCCAGCGCGCGATCTCGCGCAAGGTAAAGACGACCCACGAGCGGTCCGCCGGCCACTCGATGCGCTCGGCGATGAGCCCGTAGAGCGAATAGGGCTCGTCCTCGTTGCCGGTGAGCAGCGTCTCCGTCGAGCCGGTGGACGCCGCGTTGCCCTTGGGAATGAACTGGTTGAAGCTGTCGAAGGTGCCGAGCGCGCCGCGGCGCAGCGCACCGCCTTTGGGCGCATCCGGGTTGACGTAGTCGAAGTGGGGAAAAGTCTCGGCGTATTTCGCTTCGCCGTGCATCGCGATCGCGTGGGCGCTCTTGACCTCGTCGCCGCTGCACTCGGGGGCGGCGGCTGCCGCCGAGGCCCAGAGCGCCGTCGATGCGGCCATAGCGAAAACGCACGCGAATCGTGAAATGCCGGTTGCCATAGCACGGATTATAACCGCGCGGGGAAGCCGCGGCCGAGCGATTATTCGATAAAGCAATGCTGGCAACAGAATACCTGTTTCACCACCCTGTGATCCGGGTGGCGAACGGAAGCGCGGATAACGCCGCGAGTCATCCCGGCCCGATTTCCCGTCATCGCCCAGGCAATCCGAAACCATCTTCTCGCCATCTAGAAGGCAGGCCACAAATTTTACTTTTTAGTCCATACGGTTATCTTCATTCCAGGGCATCCGGGTGTCCTCCAAATTCTGTAACGCAATTATGGTGACAGTTAACTTATTTCCGAATTAAGTTAACTGTCACCATAATTCGTCAGGACGCGGCGCGATGGATGCGCGGCGCCGAACGGATCAGCATCTGGGTATAGTCAGACTGCGGCGACTCGATCAGTTCCTCGGTGTCCTGTTCCTCAACCAGTTTGCCCGACTTCAATACGCCAATGCGGTGCGCCATCACGCGCACCACGGCGAGGTTGTGCGTGATAAACAGGTAGGTCAGGCCGAGGTCGCGCTGTAACTGCTTTAACAGGTTCAGCACCTGCGCCTGCACCGACACGTCGAGCGCCGAGGTCGGTTCGTCGCAAACGATGAAATCGGGCTTCGACGCGAGCGCGCGTGCGATCGAGATGCGCTGGCGCTGGCCCCCCGAGAACTCGTGCGGGTAGCGCCGCGCGTCCGATGCCGACAGGCCGACCTGTTCGAGCAGTTCGCGCACGCGCGCCTGCTCGGCGTCCCGGTTCTCGACCAGACGGAAAACACGTATCGGTTCGGCGAGGATGCTACCGACGCGCCAGCGCGGGTTCAGCGACGCGTAAGGCGACTGGAAGACCATTTGCAGGCGCTGACGAATACGCCGGTGCTCGACTTGCGACAGGTGCTTGTCGTGCAGGTCATGACCATCGATCAGCACTCGACCACGGGTCGGGGCCAGCAAACCGACAGCCATGTGTGCAATCGTCGACTTGCCCGAACCGCTTTCGCCGACCAGGGCGAAGGTCTTGCCGCGCTCGATACTGAAGGAAACGTCGTCGACCGCGTCGAGGAAACGCTTCGGCCGCCGGTAGATCAGGCGCGCGAGCCACGGCTCCGACAGGTCGTAGCGTTTGTGCAGCTGCTCGACGCGGATGAACTCATCCATCGGCGTACAACCAGCAGGAAACACGGTCCTGCAGCAGGTCCGGGCGCTCAACGACACAGCGGTCCATCCGGTGCTCGCAGCGCGGGTTGAACGCGCAGCCGGCCGGCAGCGCGTCGAGACGCGGCATCGCGCCCGAAATCTGGAACAACCGGGTGTCGATATCGCCCTGCTCGACCGACGGCGTCGACGCGATCAGGCCGCGGCTGTAAGGATGCTGCGGCTCATTCAGCACCTCGGCGGTCGGGCCGATTTCGGCCAGCCGCCCGGCGTAGAGCACCGCGACACGGTCGGTGGTTTCGGCGATGACGCCCATGTCGTGCGTGATCAGGATGACCGACGCGCCGTGCTCCTGGCACAGGCTGCGCAGCAGTTTCAGTACCTGCGCCTGCACCGATACGTCGAGCGCGGTGGTCGGCTCGTCGGCGATGATCAGTTCCGGCTCGGCCGACAGCGCCAGCGCGATGACGACGCGCTGGCGCATGCCGCCCGAGAATTCATGTGGGTAGGCATCGAAACGCGACGGGTCGATACCGACTTCCTCGAGCCCTGCCATTGCTTTGCGTTTCGCTTCGTCGTCGCTGATCGGCAAATGCGTCTGAATGGTTTCGACCAGCTGATCGCCGATCGTACGCAGCGGGTTGAGGCTCGTCAGCGGGTCCTGGAACACCATGCTGATGCGATCGCCGCGAATCCGGGTCATGGCGCCGGAGTCGAGCTCGTCGATGCGCTTGTCGTCGAGCCAGATTTCGCCGCGCTCGATGTAACCCGGCGGGTCAATCAGGCCGATGATCGCGGCGCCGGTCATCGACTTGCCGGCGCCCGATTCGCCGACGAAGCCGAGGATCTCGCCCTTGTTGACGTCGAACGAGATATCGTCGATCGCCACCAGCTCGCCGTGACGGTGCGGAAACACAACGCGCAGGTTGCGCACGCGCAGGATCGGCTGGCTCATTTGAGCCTCGGGTTCAGCGTGTCGCGCAGCCAGTCGCCGAGCAGGTTGACCGACAGCGCGAGCGCGAGCAGCGTTACTGATGGGAACAGCAGGATCCACCACTCGCCAGAAAACAGGAAATCCTGGCCGATGCGGATCAGCGTGCCGAGGCTCGGCTCGGTCGGCGGCGCACCGACGCCGAGGAACGACAGCGTCGCCTCGGCGATGATCGCGAGCGCGAGCGTAATGGTCGCGATGACCAGCACCGGCGACAGCACGTTCGGCAGAATGTGGCGCGCCATGATCTGCACGTTGCCGAGGCCGATCAGGCGCGCGGCCTGCACGTATTCCTTTTCCTTCTCGACCATGGTCGTGCCGCGCACGGTGCGCGCGAACGGCACCCATTCGGACAGGCCGATGGCGATGATCAGCACGCTGATCGCGAGCTCGTCGCGCAAATCGGGCGGCAGCAGGCCGCGGGCGACGCCGAAAATCAGCACCGCGATCAGGATCGATGGGAAAGTCATCTGGATGTCGGCGACGCGCATGATCAGCGAATCGATCCAGCCGCCGCGGTAGCCGGCAAGCAGGCCGAGGCTAACCCCGATCAGCATCGCCAGGATCACCGCGGTCAGGCCGACGAACAGCGATACGCGTAAGCCGTAAATGATCGCCGACAGCAGGTCGCGGCCCTGGTCGTCGGTGCCGAGGACGAAGGTTTCGCCGGTGAACTCGTTCGGCTCGAGCGGCGGCGTGAAGCCGTTCATCAGGTTCAGCGAGGCCGGGTCGAAGGGGTTGGTGGGCGCGACGAAATCGGCTAGCAACGCGAGCAGGATCAGCGTGACGACGATCGTGAAGGACACGATGGTGACCGGTGAGCGCTTGAAATCGAAGAAGAAATCGCTTTCGGCAAAGCGTTGCCAGGCGCTGCGTTCGACGCTCATGTCGCCCGCCGATTCAGCTGGCCGTCGCGCAGCCGCGGGTCGATCGCGAAATAGAGCAGATCGACGATGAGGTTGATGACGACGAATACGGTGCCAACCAGCAGCAGGTAGGCCGACATCACCGGGATGTCGACGAAGAAGACCGCGTTGACGAACATCAGGCCGACGCCGGGCCACTGAAACACGGTCTCGGTAATCAGCGCGAAGGCGATGATTGCGCCGAGCTGCAAACCGGCGATCGTAATCACCGGCACCATCGTGTTTTTCAGCGCGTGACCGAAATAGACCACGCGCTCGGGCAGGCCGCGGGCGCGCGCGAAACGGATGAAATCCTGGCGCAGGACTTCGAGCATCTCGGAGCGAACCAGGCGCATGATCAGTGTCATCTGATAAAGCCCGAGCGTGATCGCCGGCAGGATTAGCGACTTGAGACCGGAGGCGGTCAGGAAACCGGTGCTCCAGAAACCGATTTGCACGGTCTCGCCGCGGCCGAAGCTCGGCAGCCAGCCGAGCTCGACGGCGAACACCCAGATCAGCAGCACGCCGATCAGGAAGGTCGGCAGCGACACGCCGATCAGCGAGCTCGACATGATCGCGTGGG
>JAHEKJ010000223.1 GCA_024638385.1 Gammaproteobacteria bacterium
TGATCACGCCGCGCGAGGAAGAACCGCAGATCGACGTGACCTTCGCCAACGTATTCGTCCCGTTTCCGGGCGCGACCGCGTTCGAGGTCGAGCAGGTCGTCAGCACGCCGGCCGAGCAGGTTCTGTCGGAAATTGCCGGCATCGAGCACGTCTACTCGGTGTCGCGGCCGGGGCTTTCGATCCTGACGGTGCAGTTCGAGGTCGGCCAGCCGCGCGACCAGGCAATCGTGCGACTCTACAACAAGATCTTCTCCAACGCCGACTGGCTGCCGGCCGACATGGGCGTCGGCCAGCCGATCATCAAGCCGCGCGGCATCGACGACGTGCCGGTGGTCGCGCTGACGCTGTGGAGCCCGGACGAAAACCTGACCTCGCTCGAATTGCTGCAGGTCGCGCACTCGCTCGAGGCCGAGCTCAAGCGCGTGCCGGGCACGCGCGACATCTACGCGCTCGGCGGCACGCCGCAGCGCATCCGCATCCTGCTCGATCCCGTGCGGCTGGCGGGCTACGGCATCGACCTCGAGCAGGTGCGCGCCGGCATCGTCGCCGCCAACCAGTCGCGTGACGCCGGTACGCTCGTGCGCGACGACCGCGAAATCACGCTGCAGGCGGGCGTGTTCCTGCGCGAGGCGGCCGACGTCGAGAATCTCGTCGTCGGCCTGTCGGCCGGCGTGCCGGTATCGCTGCGTGACGTCGCGATGATCGAGACCGAGCCGACGCAGGCGTCGCAATACGTCTGGTTCGGCACCGGGCCGGCGGCGGCCGACAAGGGCATCGCCGCGCGCGGCCGCTTCCCGGCGGTGACGCTCGCGATCGCGAAGAAGCCCGGCAGCAACGCGATCGAGATTGCCGACCAGGTCGTCGAGCGAATTGCGCAACTGCGCGGCATCGTGATTCCGGAAGGTGTCGAGGTCTCGGTCACGCGCAACTACGGCGAAACCGCCAACGAGAAGGCGCTGACGCTGATCCAGAAGCTCGCGTTCGCGACCGCGGTGGTCGTGCTGCTGGTGGTGTTCGCGCTGGGCCTGCGCGAGGCCGTCATCGTCGGCGTCGCGATCGCGGTCACGCTCGCGCTGACGCTGTTCGCGTCCTGGGCCTGGGGTTTCACGCTGAACCGGGTGTCGCTGTTCGCGCTGATCTTCTCGATCGGTATCCTCGTCGACGACGCGATCGTCGTGGTCGAAAACATTCACCGGCACATGGCGAAGGGCGGGCGCGGCCTCGTGGAGGCGATCCCGCTCGCGGTCGACGAGGTCGGCGGGCCGACGATCCTCGCGACGCTGACGGTGGTCGCGGCGCTGCTGCCGATGGCCTTCGTCAGCGGGCTAATGGGGCCGTACATGAGCCCGATCCCGATCAACGCGAGCATCGGCATGCTGATCTCGCTCGCGGTCGCGTTCAGCGTGACGCCGTGGCTCGCGCTGAAACTCCTCGGCGGCAAGGCGCGCGCGGACGAGGGCAGTCACGACGGCGATACGCGCCTCCATATGCTCTTCGACCGCCTGTTCCGGCCGCTGCTCGGACGCGAGCGCGGCCGCCGCAACCGCTGGCTGCTGTGGGCGCTGATCGGCGTGCTGATCGCGGCGTCGGTGAGCCTCGCCGCGGTGGAGCTGGTGGTGCTCAAGATGCTGCCGTTCGACAACAAGTCCGAGATCCAGGTCGTCGTCGATTTGCCCGAGGGCGCGAGCCTCGAGCGCAGCGCGCGGGTCGTCGCCGAGCTCGGCGAGCATATCGCCGGCGTGGCCGAGGTCACCGATTACCAGCTCTACGTCGGCACCGCGGCGCCGATCAACTTCAACGGCCTGTTGCGGCAGTATTACCTGCGCGAGGCCGCGAACCTCGCCGACATCCAGGTCAACCTGCGGCACAAGTCGCAGCGCGAGCGCTCGAGCCACGAGATCGCCCGCGCGCTGCGCGCGCCGTTGCAGCAAATCGGCGAGCGGCACGGCGCCAACGTCAAGATCGTGGAGGTGCCGCCGGGGCCGCCGGTGCAGGCGCCGCTGGTGGCCGAGGTCTACGGCATCGATTACGCCGGCCAGATCGCGCTCGCGCGCGACCTGCGCGCGGTGCTCGAGGAAACCCCGGACATCGTCGACGTCGACGATAGCAGCGAGCAGGAGTCGGCGCGACTGATCCTGCGCATCGATCGCGAAAAGGCGACCCGGCTCGGGCTCGACCAGGCCGCGATCGCGCGCGCGGTGGCGACGCTGGCCGATGGCGAAGACGTCGGCTACCTGCACCGCGACGATCTGAAATACCCGCAGCCGCTGCGCCTGCAACTCGCCGAGGGCGACCGCCGCGACGCCGGCAGCCTGCTCGCGCTGAAACTGCGTGCCGCCGGCGGTGCGCTGGTGCCGCTGTCGGAAGTCGTCGAGGTGGTCGAGAGCCGCAACGACCCGAGCATCTACCACAAGGACCTGTTGCCGGTCGTGTTCGTCACCGCCGACATGGCCGGCGACCTCGACAGCCCGCTATACGGCATGTTCGAGGTGCTGCTGCGGCTGCGCGACGACGTGTTCTCGCCGCTGCTCGACGCGCCGATCGAGCAATACCTCGTCAACCCGCCGGCGAACCCCTACCAGTACAGCATCAAGTGGGACGGCGAGTGGCAGGTGACCTACGAGACGTTCCGCGACATGGGGCTCGCGTACTCGGTCGGCCTGATCCTGATCTACCTGCTGGTGGTCGCGCAGTTCCGCTCCTACGCGGTGCCGCTCGTGATCATGGCGCCGATTCCGCTGACCGTGATCGGCGTGCTGCCGGGCCACGCGTTGCTCGGCGCGCAGTTCACCGCGACCTCGATGATCGGCATGATCGCGCTCGCCGGCATCATCGTGCGCAATTCGATCCTGCTGGTCGATTTTATCGACGAGCAGGTCGCCGCCGGCATCGA
>JAHEKJ010000224.1 GCA_024638385.1 Gammaproteobacteria bacterium
CCGTGCTCGGCGGCGCCAATTTCGTGCTGCAGGCGGCCGGCTGGCTCGAAGGCGGCCTGTGCACTGGCTACGAAAAACTCGTCATCGACGCCGACCGTCTCGGCGCCTACCAGGTCATGCTGAACGGCCTGCCGCTCGACAACAACGCGCTCGGTCGCGACGCCTACCTCGAGGTCGAACCCGGCGAGCACTTCCTTGGCAGCGCACACACGATGGCGAATTACGAAACCGCCTATTACGAGGCCGCGCTGTCCGACAATGACAACCTCGAAAACTGGGAAGAGCAGGGTGCCAAAGACACCGCGCGCCGCGCCTACGACCGCTGGAATCAGCTGCTGAAGGATTACCAGCCGCCCCCGTTCGATGAGGCCAAAGACGAAGAGCTGCAAGCCTACATCCAACAACGCAAAGCCGAGATTCCCGATGCCTGGTATTAATCAAGTTACTCCGTCACTCCAAATCACCCCGTCATTCCAAATCACTCACGTCATTCCCGCGCAAGCGGGAATCTTGGGATCGTGGCACGACAATAAGATCCCCGCTTGCGCGGGGATGACGAATAAGTAAAGAGGACAAACCATGGAATCCCAAGCAAGAGTAGTCATCATCGGCGGCGGCGTCGTCGGCTGTTCGATCCTGTTCCACCTGGTCAAGCACGGCTGGAAAGATTGCGTGCTGCTGGAACGCAACGAACTCACCTCCGGCTCGTCGTGGCACGCCGCGGGCCAGATCCACACCATCTCCTCTGATCCCAACATTTCGCGCCTGCAGGGTTACACCATCGAACTCTACCCCGAGCTCGAAAAGCTCTCCGGGCAATCGGTCGGCCACCACCAGACCGGCGGTTTCTACGTGGCGTCGAACCAGACCTGGTACGACTACCTCAAGCGCGAGCGCTCGAAGGCGCGTTACATGGGCCTCGACCAGGAATTCATCTCGATGAAGGAACTGGCCGACCGGCACCCGCTGATCGACCCGAGCCGCTACCTCGCCGCACTATGGGACCCGCTCGATGGCGACATCGACCCGTCCGGCGTGACCTACGCCTACGCCAAGGCGGCGAAAAAACTCGGCGGCAACTACCACACGCATGCCCAGGTCATCGAAACCAACCAGCGCAAGGACGGCAGCTGGGACGTGGTCACCAAAGAGGGCACGATCCACGCCGAGCACATCGTCAACGCCGGCGGCCTGTGGGCGCGCGAAGTGGGGCACCTGTCCGGCCTTAACCTGCCGGTGCAGCCGATGGAACACCATTACCTGATCACCGAGACCATCCCCGAGATCGCGGCACGCGCAGAGCGCCTGCCCGCCGGCATCGACTACGAGGGCAACATCTACTTCCGCCAGGAAGGCCAGGGCATGCTGCTTGGCACTTATGAACCCAGGGCAACGCCGTGGATGGTCGGCGGCACGCCCAACGACTTCGGCCACGAACTGCTCGAGCCGCAGCTCGACCACATCGCCGAACGCCTCGAGCTCGGCTTCGAGCGCATCCCGGCGCTGGCCGAGGCCGGCATCAAGGACATGATCAACGGCCCGTTCACCTTCGGCCCCGACGGCAACCCGATGATCGGCCCGGTGCCCGGCATGAAGAACTACTGGGCCGCGGTCGGCGTCATGGCCGGCTTCTGCCAGGCCGGCGGCGTCGGCAAGTGCCTCGCCGAATGGATGATCGACGGCGAACCCGAAATCGACGTCTGGGCGATGGATATCGCGCGCTTCGGCGATTACGCCTCGCCCGATTACGGCACCATCAAGTCGAGCGAAAACTACGAACGCCGCTTCGTCATGACCTTCCCCAACGAAACCCTGCCCAAGGGTCGGCGTATGCGCACGACTGCGCTCTACGACCGCCTGACGCAGCTCGGCGCCGTCTGGGGCGACGGTTTCGGCCTCGAAGCCGCGCTGTGGTATGCCGACGGCCCGGAAGACGCGCACGAAGAACCGACCTTCGCCCGCTCGCGCGCGCACGACTATGTCGCGCGCGAATGCAAGGCGGTGCGCGAAGCGGTCGGCATCACCGAAATCGCCAACTTTGCCAAGCACTCGGTCAAGGGACCGGATGCGCGCAAGTTTCTCGACACCGTCATGGCCGGACGCGTGCCGCTGCCGGGCAGGATCAACCTCTCGCCGATGCTGACCCACAAGGGCAAGCTCTACGGCGATCTCACCATTGCCTGCCTCAAAGAGGACGATTTCATGATCTTCGGCTCCGGCGCCGCGCAGGAAATGCACCGCCGCTGGTTCGAAAGCCATCTCGACGGCTACGACGTGCGCTACGCCAACGAGTCGCGCCGCTATCACGGTATAGGTTTATCGGGCCCGAACGCGCGCGAACTGCTGTCGCGCGTCACGCGCGACGACGTGTCCGGCGATGCGCTCAAGTTCCGCGATATCAAGCGAACCTTCGTCGGCACCGTGCCGGCGATCCTCACAAGGCTGTCGTTCTCCGGTGAACTCGGTTATGAAATCTACGTCGAGCCGGAATATCAATTGAAACTCTACGAAGAAATCCTCGCCAACAGTGAAGGCCTGGGGCTCACCCACTACGGCCTGCGCGCCTTGATGAGCCTACGCCTGGAAAAGAACTGGGGCGCGTGGACCCTCGAATTCCGCCCGGATTTCACCGCGGCGCAATCGGGCCTCGACGTGTTCATTAACTGGGACAAGGACTTCATCGGCAAGGCAGCGGCGCAAAAAGAACGCGACGCCGGCCCCACGATCAAGCTGGTGACGATGTCCATCGACACCGACGACATCGACGTCACCCTGGACGAAGCTATCCTGAAGGACGGCGAATGCGTCGGCTACGTGACCTCGGGC
>JAHEKJ010000225.1 GCA_024638385.1 Gammaproteobacteria bacterium
CCGAGGTCGAGCAGGCCGAGTGGCGCGACTGGCCGGTGTTCGAGCGCCTCAAGCACGCGCTGGTCAAGGGCATCGCCGACCACATCGAGGCCGATACCGAGGCCGCACTGGGCGAACTCGAATCGCCGCTCAAGGTCATCGAGGGACCGTTGATGGACGGCATGAACATCGTCGGCGACCTGTTCGGCAGCGGCAAGATGTTCCTGCCGCAGGTCGTTAAATCCGCGCGCGTCATGAAGAAGGCCGTCGCCTGGCTCGAGCCGCTGATGCAGGCCGAGACGCGCGAGCGCCAGAGCGCCGGCAAGATCGTGCTCGCCACCGCGAAAGGCGACGTCCACGACATCGGCAAGAACATCGTCGGCGTGGTGCTGCAATGCAACGGCTTCGAGGTGATCGATCTCGGCGTGATGGTGCCGGCGGAGAAAATTCTCGACACCGTGCGGCGCGAGCGCGCCGACCTCGTCGGTCTCTCCGGCCTGATCACGCCGTCGCTCGAGGAGATGAGCCACCTGGCGAAGGAAATGCAACGCCAGGGCTTCGAGCTGCCGCTGCTGATCGGCGGCGCGACCACGTCGAAGATGCACACCGCGGTCAAGATCGACCCGCACTACGCCGCGCCGGTGGTCTACGTCGCCGATGCGTCGCGCTGCGTCGGAGTCGCCAGCCAGCTGCTGAACCCGGCGCGACGGGGCGACTTTTGCACCGCGCTGTCCCGCGAATACGATCATTTCCGCGAACGTTACCAGGCCAAGCTCGAGCAACGCGAATTCCTGAGCCTGGACGCGGCGCGCGCCAATCGGCTCATTGCCGACTGGCGCGGCTACACCCCGCCGCGGCCGGCGCGGCCCGGTGTCCACCGGCTGCCGGATTTCCCGCTCGAGCAGCTCGTCGGTTACATCGACTGGACCCCGTTCTTCTCGACCTGGGGCCTGCGGGCGAAGTATCCGCGCGTTCTCGAGCACGCCGAGTATGGCGCCGAGGCGCGCCGCCTGAAGGCCGACGCCGACGCGATGCTGGCCGACTGGATCGGATCCGGCGCGCTGCGCGCGAACGGCGTTTACGGGCTGTTCCCGGCCAACAGCGTCGAGCACGACGACATCGAGATCTACGTCGACGAATCGCGCGCCGAGCCTCGCCGTCGCGTCGTCGGCCTGCGCCAGCAGGCGCTGCCGGTCGGCGACCAGCCGAACCTGGCGCTGGCCGATTTCGTCGCGCCACGGGACAGCGGCGTCGCCGACTACGTCGGCGCGTTCGCCGTCACTGCCGGCATCGGTCTCGACGAGATCGTGGCCGATTTCGAGCGCGAGCACGACGTCTACCACGCGATGCTGGCGAAGGCGCTGGCCGATCGCCTCGCCGAGGCTTTCGCCGAATACCTGCATCGCCACGTGCGCGTCGACGCCTGGGGCTACGCGCCCGACGAGGACCTCGACAACGCCGCGCTGATCAAGGAACGCTATCGCGGCATTCGCCCGGCGCCGGGCTATCCGGCGAATCCCGACCACCGGCAAAAGCTCGCGATCTGGGAACTGCTCGACGTCGACGCGAACGCCGGCATCGGCCTGACCGAATCGCTCGCGATGTGGCCGGCGGCCGCGGTCAGCGGCTGGTATTTCTCGCATCCCGAATCGCGCTACTTCGCGGTCGGCAAGATCGATCGCGACCAGGTCGCGGACTACGCCCGGCGCGAGGATCTCGATCCGGCGATGGCCGAGCTGAATCTCGCGCCGAACCTCGGCTACGAACCGGCCAGCGAAAGCGATCGACAGGTCGCCTAGGGCCTTGCCAAGCGTTCGCGTTAGTGGCATAACACCCGCCTCGCTCGCCGCCGGACCACGAAGCCGCCGCCGATGACCAATCCGTTTCTTCAAATGCTCGAGGCAAAGCCCTGCCTGCTCGCCGACGGCGCGACCGGCACCAACCTGTTCGACCTCGGCTTGCAAAGCGGCGACGCGCCTGAACTGTGGAACGTCGACCATCCGGAGCGGATCGCGCAGCACTACCGGTCGTTCGTCGACGCCGGCTCGGACCTGGTGTTGACCAACAGCTTCGGCGGCACCCGCTTTCGCCTCAAGCTGCACAAGGCGCAGGACCGGGTCGCCGAGCTGAACGAGGCCGCGGCGTCGATCCTGCGCGAAGTCGTCGCCACCGGCGGGCGCGACGTCGTCGTCGCCGGCTCGATCGGGCCGAGCGGCGAAATTCTCGCCCCGCTCGGCGATCTTTCGGCCGAAGACGCGATCGCCGGCTTCGCCGAGCAGGCGCGCGCGCTCGCCGCCGGCGGCGCCGACGTGCTCTGGATCGAGACCATGTCGTCGCAGGAAGAAGTCGAGTGCGCGGTCGCCGGCGCGCGCGAAACCGGCCTGCCGATCGTGTTCACGATGAGCTTCGATACCAACGGGCGGACGATGATGGGCGTCGGCGCGGCCGACGTGATTCGGCTGCACCAGCGGCTCGGCGTGCACGCCTGCGGCACCAATTGCGGCATCGGCGCGTCCGAGGTCGTCGCGACGATCCTGAACATGCAGGCGAGCCGCGGCGACGGCGACGCGCCGATCCTCGTCGCCAAGGCCAATTGCGGCATTCCCGAATTCGTCGACGGCGCGATCCGCTACAACGGCACGCCCGAGATCATGGCGCGCTACGCGGTCATGGCGCGCGACGCCGGCGCGCGTATCGTCGGCGGCTGTTGCGGCACGTCGCCGACCCACGTCGCCGCGATGCGCGCCGCGCTCGACGCGACCCCGCCGGGCGCGGCACCGTCGATCGACGACGTCAGGCGCGAGCTCGGCGCGATCAGCGCCGGCGCCGCG
>JAHEKJ010000226.1 GCA_024638385.1 Gammaproteobacteria bacterium
GTCATCCCGCGGCTCGACCGCGGGATCCAGGGGAGATTGGCGCTCACCAGGTAAACGGCTCCGGCCCTGAATCCCGCGATCCGACCTGTCGGCTTTCGCCGGATGACGGCTTGGCGCCGACTATCCCCGCAAATACTCGTTGTCCGGATCGAACAGCGGCCTGGTGTATAGCCGCGCCGGTATCATCTCGCCGAGGATCTCGATCTCGACCGCCCGGTCCTCGTCGATCAGTTCGACCGGCAGGAAGCCGTAGGCAATGCTCTTTTGCGCCCAGTGCGAGTAGCCGCCCGACGTGACGAAGCCGACGACGACGCCTTCGTGCCAGATCGGTTCCCACGCGACCGCGTCGGCGTCGGTCGCGTCGACTTCGAAGGTGCAGAGCCTGCGCGCGACCCCCGCGTCACGTTCGGCCAGCGCCGCGGCCTTGCCGATGAAATCGGCCGGTTTGGCGTAGGCGACGAAGCGGTCGAGCCCGGTTTCGAGCGGCGTGTAGTCGGGTTTGAATTCGCGCATCCACGAGCCGAACGACTTGTCGAGCCGCAGGCTCATCATCGCGCGCATGCCGAACGGGCGCAGGCCGAGATCCGCGCCGGCGGCAACCAGCCGATCGTAGAGCGCGACCTGGTGCTGCCAGGGCACGTAGATTTCGTAACCGCGGTCGCCGGTGTAGCTGACGCGCTGGACGATCGCGCGGCACGGACCGAGATCGAGCTCGCGCACGCCGAGAAACGGTAGCGTCGCGGTCGACACGTCGGCGTCGGTGACCCGCGACAGCAATTCCTGCGCGTTCGGGCCGGCGACCTGGAAACCGATGCGGGTTTTCGAAACGTTCTCGAGCGTCACGCCGGTTGCCGGCAGATGCTGCTCGAAATGGCGCATGTGGTAAGCCTGCGCGCCGTAGGACGCGGTCACCTGGAAAACGCCGTCGCGGACCTGCGCGACGGTGAAATCGCCGATCAGGCGGCCCTTCGGGCTCAGCATCGGGTTCAGCGCGAGGCGCCCGACCGGAGGGATGCGCCCGGCCATGATCGTGTCGAGAAAGGCGTGCGCGCCCGGGCCGGAAACGGCGTACTTGCCGAAGTTGTGCACCTCGTTCAAACCCACCGCGGTGCGCACCGCGCGCACTTCCTCGGCGACGACCGGAAACGCGTTGGAGCGGCGAAAGCTCGGTATCTCCCACGGCTCCTCTCCCGGCGGGGCGAAGTAGTTGACGTGTTCCATGCCGTACATCGAGCCGAACACGGCGTTTTGCGCGCGCCAGATCGGGTACGCCGGGGTCGCATCGAGCGGCCGCGCCGCCGGCAATTCCTCGTTCGGGTAGGACACGCTGAAGCGGCGCTGGTAGTTTTCGCGCACCTTGAGGCGGGTGTAGGCCGGCGTGCAGTAGTCGCCGAAGCGGGCGACGTCCATCGCGAACACGTCGCGCGACGGCTCGCCGTCGATCATCCACTCGGCCAGCGTCAGGCCGACACCGCCGCCCTGGCTGAAGCCGGCCATGACCGCGCAGGCCGACCAGTAATTCACGAGCCCCGGCACCGGCCCGACCAGCGGGTTGCCGTCTGGCGCGAACGTGAACGGGCCGTTGATGATCGTCTTGATGCCGGCCTCGGCCAGCACCGGGTAGCGCCCGAACGCGAACTCCGTCGAGTCGGCGATGCGGTCGAGGTTGTCGTCGAGCAGCTCGTGGCCGAAATCCCAGCGCGTGCCGTCGACGGCCCACGGCACGCAGTTCTGCTCGTAGAAGCCGATCACGAGGCCGCGGCCCTCCTGGCGCAGGTAACTCTCGCCGCCCGGATCCATCACGTGCGGCAATTCCTGGCCACGCTCGTAGACCTCCGGGATGTCGGCGGTCGCGAAATACTGGTGCTCCATCGGGTGCAGCGGCAGGGTGACGCCGGCCATCGCGCCGACCTCGCGCGCCCACAGCCCGGCCGCGTTGACCAGTTTCTCGGCGCGGATCGTGCCCTGCTCGGTGACGACGTCCCAGCCGCCGTCGGCGCGCGGACTGGTCTCGAGCACGCGGTTGCGCAACACGATCTCGGCGCCCTGCATCTGCGCCGCTTTCGCATACGCGTGGGTCGTGCCGGACGGGTCGAGATGGCCGTCGAGCGGGTCGTAGAGCGCGCCGAGCACGCCGTCGGTGTTCGTGATCGGGCTCAATTCGCGGATCTCGTCCGGCCCGATCAGCTCGGTGTCGAGGCCCATGTGGCGGTGCATCGCGCGCGCGGACTTCAGGAAATCGAGCCGCTCGGGCGACTCGGCCAGCGTGATGCCGCCGACGTGGTGCAGGCTGCACGACTGCCCGGTGATTTCCTCGAGCTCGCGGTAGAGGCGGATCGTGTAGCCCTGCAGCGCGGCCATGTTGGTGTCGGCGTTCAACGTATGAAAACCGCCGGCGGCGTGCCAGGTCGAGCCCGAGGTCAGTTCCGAGCGCTCGATCAGGACGACGTCTTTGACGCCCAGCTTCGTCAGGTGATAAATGACGCTGCAGCCGACGACCCCGCCGCCTATTACTACTATTTCAGCCTCTGTTCTCACTTGTAAAGGTCCTTTATTCGTTCAAGTTTTCAGGAGATCCCGGATAGCCCGGGCCGCGCAGGCCTTCGCGGCTTCCGGGACGACCCCTCCGGGATCGTTTCAGCCTCTGTTCTCACAATTCTTCACCGCGTATTCATTACTCGAGCCCGAAAAAACACCGTCATTGCGAGCTGCGAAGCAGCGAAGCAATCCGCCGAAGGCGTCCCGAGCGCAGCGAGGGATCTCCCAGTACCTGCCGTCATTGCGAGCTGCGAAGCAGCGAAGCAATC
>JAHEKJ010000227.1 GCA_024638385.1 Gammaproteobacteria bacterium
TTCCCGGTCCACCCGATCCAGGAAACCGGCAAACGCCCGACCGCGGCGCTCGACCGCAACCTCGCCTACCTGAGCCTGGTCGAGGTGCTACAGGGTTACCCGCTCGACGGCGTCGTGCTGACCACCGGCTGCGACAAGACCACGCCGGCGCAGCTGATGGGCGCGGCGACGGTCGACATCCCGGCGATCTGCCTGAACGGCGGGCCGATGCTCGACGGCTGGTGGCAGGGCAAGCTCGCCGGCTCCGGCACGATCGTCTGGGACAGTCGCCGGCTGCTCGCCGAGGGCCGCATCGATTACGAGGAATTCATGGAGCGAGTCTGCTCGGCGGCGCCGTCGCTCGGGCACTGCAACACGATGGGCACCGCGTCGACGATGAACGCGCTCGCGGAGGGACTCGGCATGGCGCTGCCCGGCAGCGCCGCGATCCCGGCGCCGTACCGCGAGCGCGCGACCATGGCCTACCGCACCGGCAAGCGCATCGTCGAAATGGTGCACGAGGATTTGCGGCCGTCGAAAATTATGACCCGCGAGGCATTTCTCAACACCGTGCGGCTCAACACCGCGATCGGCGGCTCGACCAACGCGCCGCCGCACCTGATCGCGGTCGCGCGCCACGCCGGCGTCGAGTTTGCGATCGACGACTGGCAGACCCACGGCTTCGAGCTACCGCTGCTGGTCAACCTGCAGCCGGCCGGCGAGTTTCTCGGCGAAGCTTTTTTCCGCGCCGGCGGCGTGCCGGCGGTGATGGCCGAGCTGCTGCGTCAGGGGATGCTCGACGGCAGCCCGCTGACCGCGACCGGTAAGTCCGTGGCCGACAATCTCGAAGGCATCGAGATCGTCGATACCGCGGTCATTCGGACCTGCGACGACCCGCTCAAGTACAACGCCGGCTTCGTCGTGCTGTCCGGCAACCTGTTCGACTCGGCGCTGATGAAAACTTCGGTGATCTCCGACGATTTCCGCCGGCGGTTCCTGTCGTCGCCGGGCAACGAAAACGTATTCGAAGCTCGCGCGATCGTGTTCGAGGGTCCCGAGGATTACCACCACCGGTTGAACGACCCGGCGCTCGGGATCGACGAGCACTGCATGCTGTTCATCCGCGGCGTCGGCCCGGTCGGCTACCCGGGCTCCGCCGAGGTCGTCAACATGCAGCCGCCGGATCATTTGCTCAAACAAGGTATTACGCACTTGCCGACCGCCGGCGACGGGCGCCAGAGCGGCACGTCGGAGAGCCCGTCGATCCTGAACGCATCGCCCGAGTCGGTCGTCGGCGGCGGGCTCGCGATTCTCGAGACCGGCGACCCGGTACGGCTCGACCTGAACCGGCGCGAACTGAACGTGATGCTGGAGGATGACGAGCTGGCGCGCCGGCGCGAAGCCTGGACGCCGCCCGAACTCGACAACCAGACGCCGTGGCAGGAACTCTACCGCAACCACGTCGGCCAGCTCGGCGAAGGCGGCTGCCTCGAGTTCGCGACCCGCTACCGGCGGACGTCGAGCAAGCTACCTCGCGACAACCATTGACTCCGGCTGTCAGGCGACCCAGGGAACCTCTGAAAAATTCGATACCTGGAGTCATTGCGAGCCCCGGCTTTCGCCGGGGCAGGCTCCGCGAGGCAATCTCCGGGGGAGCAACGTCATTGCGAGCCCCGGCTTTCGCCGGGGCAGGCTCCGCGAGGCAATCTCCGGGGGAGCAACGTCATTGCGAGCGCCAGCGAAGCAATCTCCCGTAATCGGGCAAATCCGGAGAGATTGCTTCGGCCCGCCGCGGCCTTCGGCCTCGCGGTCCTCGCAATGACGAGTTTTTCAGAGATTCCTTAAGATTATCCCCGGCCGACGAACGGCATCTTGGTCGCCATCACGGTCATGAACAATACGTTGGCGTCTAGCGGCAGCTGCGCCATGTGCAGCACGCTCGACGCGACGTGCTCGACGTCCATCAGGGGTTCCTTGACGATCTCCCCATTGGCCTGGCGCGCGCCCTCGCCGAGGCGCTTCGCCAGCGGCGTGACCGCGTTGCCGATATCGATCTGGCCGCAGGCGATGTCGTAGGGCCGCCCGTCGAGCGCGAGGCTGCGGGTGAGCCCGCTGATCGCGTGCTTGCTGACCGTGTAGGGCGCGCTGTTCGGCCGCGGCAGGTAGGCCGAGATCGAACCGTTGTTGATGATGCGACCGCCCTGCGGCGATTGCTTTTTCATTTGCCCGAAAGCCCTGCGCGCGCACAGGAAGGCGCCGGTCACGTTGGTATCGATGACGCGCAGCCAGACGTCGACGTCGAGTTCGTCGACGTCGACCGCGGGCGCGCCGATGCCGGCGTTGTTGAACAGCACGTCGACGCGGCCGAAGCGTTCGACGCAGCGCTCGAACAGGCGATCGACATCGTCCGGCCGGGCGACGTCGGCGCTGACGACGAGACCGTGCTCGCCGGCGTCACCGGCCTCGGCGAGGCTCTCCTCGAGCGGCGCCTCGCGGCGGCCGGTCAGGACGACGTTGAAGTCGTGGGCCAACAGGCAGAGCGCGACCGCGCGGCCGATGCCCGAACCCGCGCCGGTGACGATCGCGGTTTTTCTGTCTTGATCCATTTCGATACCTGCCGTTGCAATGAATGAACCCGGATTACGGGTTGAAGGCGATCTGGACTTTCATCGACTGTTCGCGATCGCCGGCGATCCGGAAAGCCTCCGGGGCCTCGTCGATCGGAATGGTCGCGCTCAGCAGCGGCGCGACGTCGATCCG
>JAHEKJ010000228.1 GCA_024638385.1 Gammaproteobacteria bacterium
GCCGAGGACTCGATCCCGGTCGACGTCATGATCAGCCCCGAGTCGCTGGTCACCGAGTACCTCTATCATCTGATCGAGCATCCGAGCGCCCTGCAGGTGCTCGATTTCGCCGAGGGCCGGGTGCAGCTGGTCGCGGTCAAGGCCTACGACGACGGCCTGATGGTCGGGCACGCGCTCAAGACGATGAACGAGCACGTCCCCGGCATCGACATGCGCGTCGCCGCGATCTTTCGCGACGGTGAATCGATCGAGCCCTCGGCCGACTGCGTCATCGAGGCCGGCGACGAAGTCTTCGTGCTGGCCGCGCAGGAGCACATTCCGACCGTAATCTCGGAGATGCGCAAACTCGAAAAGCCGAACAAGCGCATCATGCTCGCCGGCGGCGGCAACATCGGCGGGCAGCTCGCCGCGCTGATGGAGCGCGACTACCAGGTCAAGGTCATCGAAGCCTATCCGCCGCGCGCACGCGAGCTGTCGGCGGTGCTCGGTTCGACCATCGTGCTGCTCGGCGATGCCGCCAATCCGGACCTGCTGCTCGAGGAAAACATCGAGAGCATGGACGTGTTCTGCGCGCTGACCAACGACGACGAAGCCAATATCCTGTCGTCGATGCTGGCCAAGCGCATGGGCGCCAAGAAGGTCATGTCGCTGATCAACCGGCCGGCCTACGTCGACCTCGTCGAGAGCGGTCTGGTCGACATCGCGATTTCGCCGCACCAGGTCACGATCGGCGCGCTGCTCGCGCATATCCGCCGCGGCGACGTGGTCGCGGTGCACGCGCTCAGGCGCGGTTCGGCCGAGGCGATCGAGGCCATCGCGCACGGCGATCAGACCTCGTCGAAGGTCGTCGGCCGTGCGATCGAGGAGATCAAGTTGCCACCGGACACGCAAATCAGCGCGATCGTGCGCGGCGACAAGGTCATCATCGCGCACCACGACACCGTGATCGAATCCGAGGACCACGTGATCCTGTTCCTGACCGACAAGAAGCGCATCACCGAGGTCGAGAAGCTGTTCCAGGTCGGCATTACCTACGTTTAGCCACGACCCGGCCCGCGCATGCAATTTCTCGTCATTCAACGCATTCTCGGGCTCCTGATCATCGTCTTCAGCGTCACCCACCTGCCGCCGATCGCGGTCGGGCTGATCTATCTCGACGGCGCGATCGCGCCGTTCATCGAGGCATTCGTGCTGACGCTGATCGTCGGCTTCGCGCTGTACCTGCCGGTGCGCCAGCACAAGAAGGAATTGCGCCTGCGTGACGGTTTTCTCGTCGTCGTGCTGTTCTGGACGGTGCTCGGCGTCGCCGGCGGCTTGCCGATTTATCTGTCCGGCGTCAATGATATATCGATAACCGACTCGGTGTTCGAATCGATCTCGGGCATCACCACCACCGGCGCGACGGTCATCGTCGGCCTCGACGGCCTGCCGCACGCGCTGCTGTTCTACCGCCAGGAGCTGCAATGGCTCGGCGGCATGGGCATCATCGTGCTCGCGGTCGCGGTGCTGCCGATGCTCGGCGTCGGCGGTATGCAGCTGTTTCGCGCCGAGACGCCGGGGCCGGTCAAGGATACCAAGCTGACGCCGCGCATCACCGAGACCGCGAAGGCGCTGTGGTACATCTACCTCGGATTGACGATCGCCTGCGCGCTGGCCTACTGGCTTGCCGGCATGTCGATCTTCGACGCGATTTCGCACTCGTTTTCGACCGTCGCGATCGGCGGTTTCTCGACCCACGACGCGAGCATCGGCTACTTCGACAGCACCGCGATCCAGTTCATCGCGGTCGTGTTCATGCTGCTGTCGGGGGTCAATTTCGCGATCCACTTCACCGCGTTTCGCCATCGCTCGCTGCAACCCTATCGCCGCGACGCCGAATTTCGTACTTATATCCTGGTGCTGTTCATCGTCAGCGTCATCACGATCGGCTACCTGCAGCTGTCCCGGACTTTCGATTCCACCGCCGAGTCGATCATCGAGGGCCTGTTCCAGGTCGTGTCGATCGGCACGACCACCGGCTACACCACCGCCGAGTATTACACCTGGCCGGGCTTCCTGCCGGTGCTGCTGCTCTACGTCAGCTTCATCGGCGGCTGCTCGGGCTCGACCGGCGGCGGCATCAAGGTGATCCGCATCCTGCTGCTGGTCAAGCAGGGCGTGCGCGAGCTCAAGCGGCTGGTCCATCCCAACGCGCAGATCGCGGTCAAGATCGGCAAGAAGGCGATGCCGGACCGGGTCATCGAGGCGGTCTGGGGATTCTTCGCCGCCTACTTCGCGATCTCGGCGCTGCTGATCCTGTTGCTGATGGCGACCGGGCTCAACCAGGTCACGGCGTTTTCGGCGGTCGCCGCCTGCCTCAACAACCTCGGCCCGGGGTTGGGCGACGTCGGCCGCAACTTCGCGTCGATCAGCAATACCGCGAAATGGATTCTGTGCGTCGCGATGGTGCTCGGCCGGCTGGAAATTTTTACGCTGCTGGTTCTGTTCACGCCGACCTTCTGGAGGAAATGAACCCATGCCGGCTTCGTCACCGTCCATCGACGTCCGCGCGCTCGAGCGGCCCGACGTCGACCGGCTCGCGCGCAAGCTACGCCGCGGCATCGGCCGCGCGGTAGCCGATTTCGGCATGATCGAGGCCGGCGACCGCGTGATGGTTTGCCTGTCGGGCGGCGCCGACAGCTACACGCTGCTCGAGCTGCTGCTCGGCCTCAAGCGCGTCGCGCCGATCGACTTCG
>JAHEKJ010000229.1 GCA_024638385.1 Gammaproteobacteria bacterium
ACAAGACCGCGTGGTCGCTCGAGGGCATGAAGCAGCCGCTGCCGGCCGCGATCAAGTCGGGCGATCGCATCGAGATCGAGTACGAGTCCGACGAGGACGGCGTGCTGGTCGTGCACGAGATCCGGATTCTGAATTACTGATCGCGAACGAGCGGAACGGAGCGCTGCGACCGAAATGAAATTTTCCAACCAGGACACGGGGCGCCGCGCACGGCGCCTGGCCGGCGCGCTCGTGCTTGGCATGGCACTGTTCGGCGCTGGCGCTGCAAGCGCCACCGCCACTGCCGCGGACGGCGGCGAACCGAGCGCCAGCGAAATTCGCCAGGAGTCGCGCGAACTGATGCAGGCGCTCAAGGCCTACGGCGTCGACAAGCGCGACGAGGCGATCGAACAGACCCAGGCCGCGCTCGACAACATCGACCGGCGCATCGAGGCGCTCGAGGCGAGCATGCTCGAGAACTGGGACAAGATGGACCAGGCCGCGCGCGACAAGGCGCGCGCGAGCCTCAACGCCCTGCGCGCGCAGCGCACCGAGGTCGCCGAGTGGTTCGGCGGGCTCAAGAACAGCAGCGCCAATGCCTGGGGCCACCTGAAGAAGGGATTTTCCGATGCCTACCATGCGATGAGCCAGGCGTGGGAGAAATCGGAAAAGGACGTCGGTACCGAGGACCGGTAGGCGCTAGCCGGCGGCGAGTCCCTGCTCGGCGAGCCACGCCGGGTTGAAAAGCCGCGCCTGGTACTTGCTGCCGGTGTCGCACAGCACGGTGACGATCGTATGCCCGGGGCCGAGCCGGCGCGCGACCTCGGCCGCGCCGCAGACGTTGACGCCGGTGCTCGAGCCGAAATACCAGCCTTCCTCGCGCAGCAGGCGATAAACCATCGACACCGCCTGCTGGTCGGTGATCTGCATCGCCCAGTCGATCTGCGCCATCCCGGTATTGGCGGTCACGCGGCCGTTGCCGATGCCCTCGGTGATCGACGGTCCCTCGCTCATGACGACCTCGTTGCAGGCGACGTAGCTGTACATCGCGCTGCCCATGCAGTCGGCGAGCACGATCTGGATGTCGGGATTCTTTTCTTTCAGGAAATTCGACACGCCGGCGATCGTGCCGCCGGTGCCGATCGCGCAGACGAAGGCGTCGACCTTGCCGTCGGTCTGGCGCCAGATTTCGGGGGCGGTCGATTCGTAGTGCGCGAGGCGATTGGCCAGGTTGTCGAACTGGTTGACCCAGACCGCGCCGTCGAGGGTCTGCGCGAAGCGGTCGGCCTGCTTCTGGTAGTTCATCTCGTCCTCGTAGGGCACGGTCTCGACGCTGCGCACCTCGGCGCCGAGGGTTTCGAGGATCTCGACCTTCGACGGCGACACCTTGTCGGGCATGTAGATTACGCACTGGTAGCCGCGCGCGTTGCAGATGTGGGCGATGCCGATGCCGGTGTTGCCGGCGGTGCCCTCGACGACGGTGCCGCCGGGTTTGAGGCGGCCGTCTTTCTCGGCTTCACGGATCATCCACCAGGCGGCGCGGTCCTTGACCGAGCCGCCCGGGTTCATGAACTCGGCCTTGCCGAGGATTTCGCAGCCGGTTTCGTCCGACAGGGCGTTCAGGCGGATCAGCGGCGTGTTGCCGATCGCGTCGATGAAGCCGTTACGGATTTCCATGGTCGTGTCGCCTGCGTGTTGGTCGATCAGGATAACGCTTTGCAGCTGTGAAGTGTAGAGGCCGGGCCCGCGCCGAACTCGACTTGCAAATCGGGGTCAATTCGGATTAGCGTTTCAACATTGGACCGATAGAGGATCGTCGTGACGTTTCGGAAACTGGTGCCCTACCTGCTGTTCGCCGGCGTGCTCGGCCTCGCCGCGGTGTTGCTGCGGCCCGAGCCGCCGCCGGCGGCGAAGATCTCGCCTGCGGAATTGCCGCGCGAAGCGGCGCCGGCCGACGCGACGCTGCTCGAGTTCGAACCGGGGAGTGCCGCGCGGTCGACTCCGGTGGGCGATCTCGAATCCCGGCTCGAGCGCGAAATCGCCGCGCGCCGCGCGCTCGAGCGCCAGGTCGACGCGCTTGCGCGCGAACTCGCCGAGCTGCGCGCGGCGCTGCCGGCGGCGCCGGCCGAGAACGAGCCACTCGCCGTTGCGGATCCGGACGCGCCGGCCGACGACGACCCGCTCGCGCGGCGCGAATGGTTCGACGAGCAGTCGCTGCTCGACGCCGGCATCGACGCGTTCGAGGCCGACACGCTCAGGCGCTTCTACGAGGAGCTCGAGCTCCAGCGGTTGACGCTGCGCGACCAGGCGCGGCGCGAAGACTGGAGCGACGCCGAGCTGCGCACGGCACTGCAGACGCTCGATAACCGCGAGGAAGAAATGCGTCAGCGCCTCGGCGACGCGGCCTACGATGCGTATCTGTACGCCGCCGGGCGGCCCAACCGGCTGGTCGTGACCAGCGTGCTGGCGAGCGCGCAGGCGGGCCAGGCCGGCATCGCCTCGGGCGACCGCATTCTCCGCTACGATAACCAGCGCATCTACAACTGGCGCGACCTGCGCGAGGCGATGTCGGGCGGCAGCATCACCGACACGATCGCGGTCGAGGTCGAGCGCGACGGCGACACGCTGCAGTTCTACCTCGCCCGCGGTCCCCTCGGCGTGCGCACCGACTCTCGCAGCATCGCGCCGTAGCTCCCTCTCTTCATTGCGATCGCAG
This sequence comes from Gammaproteobacteria bacterium, assembly GCA_024638385.1. Taxonomy (GTDB): domain Bacteria; phylum Pseudomonadota; class Gammaproteobacteria. The sequence continues at coordinate 2,696 of JAHEKJ010000229.1, forward strand.
CTGTCGCGTCATTGCGAGCGC
>JAHEKJ010000021.1 GCA_024638385.1 Gammaproteobacteria bacterium
TAGCGATTGGCCGGCAACGACCACGTATTACGCGAACTGTTTCGGTCTCGAGTAACTGTTACTTTCACAACCAAACCCGGCCTTGCGCCGGGTTTTTTAATTCGACGCGGCGGCGGGGAGGCCGGCCCGATTCCAGGCGCCGACTGCGGTGCGGGGTCGGTTCTTGCGGTTTAGAAAATCGATCGCCAGGTCCTCGGCCTCGCCGCCGAACAAAAACAGGCTGGCGTGGCCGCGCCAGCGGTGGATGAAGAGTTCCGCGGCGACACCGTGGCGGCGTAGCTCGGCATAGTAGTCGCGCGCCTGGTCGGGCGTGACGAGTCGGTCGAGCGCGCCGTGATAGAGAAAGACCGGCGGGTCGTCCGCCGAGACGTGCACCACCGGCGACGCATCGGCGTAGATTGCCGGCAGCGCGTCGCGGGCGCCGCCGATGAAGCGCTCGACGACCGGGCTGTCGTCATACTTGCGCAGGTCGGCCGGAATGCCGCCGGCGACCACCGCTCGCACCGGCGGGTTGCCGGCGTCCTCATCGTTGGCATCGTGCCCGGCGACCAGCGCCGCGAGGTGCGCGCCGGACGAAAATCCCCAGGTATTGATCCGCGTAACGTCGAGCGCGTAGCGCGCGGCGTTGCGATCGATCCAGCGCAGCGCTTCGCGCACGTCGTCGAGCTGTGCCGGGTAGACGTGCGTCGGCGCGAAGCGGTAACTGATGTTGAACACGGCATAGCCGTGACGCGCGAGCCTGGCGGCGAGCGGCTCCATGTCGGCGCGTTCGCGGTTGGCCCAGCTGCCGCCGTGGATCGTCACGACGACCGGGTGCGGACCGGGCTTGCGCGGCAGCAGCAGATCGGCGCGCAACTCGGCCGGCCAGCCCGGGCGCGTGAAGACGATATCCCCGAGCGAGCGGTCGATCGCGTATTGCGGTAATGCTTTCGCGCCGGCGCCGGGGCCGAGGTGGGTATAGCAGGCGGCGAGCAGCGGCAGGCTCGCGAGGCCGGCAACGGCCGAGCGCAACAGGCGGCGGCGGCCGGCCGGTTTTGGTTGCGGAGACATACAATGTTTACGCCGCCGCGGGCGCGCCGGATCAGGCCGATGCGCCGGTTCGTGACGCAGGTCAAAACGCGTCGTCCGCGGGCGATTAGGGTGCAATCGTGGTGGCTTCGAGACTCGAGTCGATGAGAGTGCGGAGAACGTGGTGGGCGGCCGCGCTCGGCGCGACGCTGTCGCTGCTCGGCGCGACGCTGGTTGCGGCCGCGCATCGCAACCCGCCGCCGGCCGAGTGCCCGCAGCCGCGTTTTACCGGCCAGGCACCGGCGGCCCTGTATAACCGCGTCAATCCGCTGGCGGCGAATCGCGTCAATCGGCGCGCCGGCGAAGACCTCTACCACGAACTGTTGCAGCCGGCCTGCGTCGATTGCCACGGCGAGCGCGGCGAGGGCAACGGCCCGCTGGCGAGCCAGTTCGATCCGCGGCCGCGGAACTTCGCCTGCCGGCAAACCGTCAACGGCGTTCCCGACGGGCAACTGCACTGGATCATCGAGAACGGTTCGCCGGCGACGGCGATGCCGTCGTTCGGTTTTCTCAGCGACGAGGAGATCTGGCAGCTCGTGATTTACCTGCGTTCGCTCGCCGATGGCCATTAGCCGCGCCGCGCGACGACGCGCTCGCGCCAGGCGGTAACGACGCCGGCGCCGCCGATCAGCGTCATGCCGACGAGCGCCTGCGGCGTCGGCCACTGGTCGAAGATGACCTTGCTCCACAGCGCGGCAAACACCAGGTAACTGAAATCCATTGGCGCGAGCCAGCTCGCGTCGGCGGTCTGGTAGGCGCGGGAGAGGCAGATATTGCCGGTCAGATTGAGCACCGACGCGAACAGCGCGAAGCCGGCCACCATCAGCGTCAACTCGGGCCAGCCGACGGCAACGAACGGCATCGCCGCGCGCAGCCCGGCGTCGAGCGGAAACGCGCTCAACAGCGCGATGCCGATGCAGCCCGAGCCGACGAAGGCGATGCCGACCGCGAACGCGAGCGCCAGCGGGCTTTCGTTGCGGCAGGCGCGGCGCAGCGTCAATATGTTACAGGCATAAAAAAACCCGGCGATGACCGGTAACACCTGCACCGCCGAAAAATCTTCGTGCCACGGGGCGAGGACCAGCGCCGCGCCGCCGGCGCCGGCGAGCAGCGCGCCGATACGCCAGGGGCCGACCGTTTCGCCGAGCACCGGGGCGGCCAGCAGCGAGACGAACAACGGGTAGGTATAGAGTCCCGCCGCCATCTGCGGCACCGTCAGGAACGGTGCGCCGGCGAAGAAGAAAAACATGCACACGGTCAGAAAAGCGGCGCGCAGGTAGACCGGGCGCCAGTTGCGCGGCAGCATCAGGCCGAGGCTGCCGCTGGCGAGCGCGAGGATTAGGATGAAGCTGAGATTGCCGAGCGAGCGCAGCGTCTGGAACTGCCAGAACGAGGTGTCTCCGGACATCAGCTTGACCAGCGAATCCTGCAACGCGAGCACGAACACGCCGGTCAGCAGCAGCGACAGGGCGGCGATCGGTCGATCGCCGCTCGGATGATCGATCAGCCCGAGTTTCATCGGCCGCAGGTGACCTTTTCGACGTCGCTCAACGGGATATCCCGTCAACCAGCGCGCGCCCGATGCGCAGCACGCTGTCACGCAGGCCCTCGACGTGGTCGGCGCGGGTCGCGTGATTGAGGATGCAGACGCGCAGCACCGGCCGGCCGCGAATCTGCGTCGCCGACATCAGGTAATCGCCCTCGAGCTGGATGCGGTCGCGAATCTCGCTGTTGATTGCGTCGATGCGTTCGTCGTCGACGCCGGCAGGGCGGTAGCGGAAACACAGGATCGACAGTTGCGGCGCGACCACGAGTTCGAGTTCGTCCTCGGCTTCGATCAGCGCGGCGAGATACTCGGCGCATTCGACGTTGTGCAGCGCGTTGCGGCCGAGCCGGTCGAAGCCGTAGAAGCGAAACGCGAGGTAGAACGGCAGCCCGCGGCAGCGCCGCGACAGCTCGGGCGCGATATGAAAGAACATGTACTGTTCCGGCGTGTGGATGTCGTCGCCGGAGCGCAGGTAGTCCGGGCTGTCGTAAAACAGGTCGCGGGCCGGCTCGGCGTCGCGGTAGAGCAGCAGGCTGCCGGCGAGCGACTGGAAAAACCATTTGTGCAAATCCATGACCACCGAGTCGGCCAGCTCTATGCCGGCGTAGCGCGGGCGCAGCTCGGGAGACATCAGGCCGCCGCCGCCGAGCGCCGCATCGACGTGCAGCCAGACGCCGTGGCGCCGGCACAGCGCGCCGATTTCGGCGAGCGGATCGATCGCGCCGGTGTTGGTCGTGCCGGCCGACGCGACGACGCAGACGACCCTGGCGTGCTGCTCGAGTGCGGCCTCGAGACGGTCGGGCCGCAGGCGGAACTCGGCGTCGGTCTCGACCGCGACGACCTGGTCGCTGCCGAGCCCGAGCAGGATCGCGGCGCGGCGGATCGAAAAATGCGCCGCCGTCGAGCAGACGACGACCGGCCGCGCGTCGTTGGCAAACGCGGCCATACCGCGTTCCCGAAAATCGGGCCCGGCGGCCCGTGCCAGCGCCGTCGCGATGCCGCAGAGATTCGATATCGAGCCGCCGCTGAGGATGACGCCCTCGGCCGTGGCCGGGAAGTCAGCGAGCTCGGCGAGCCAGCGGATCACGGTTTTCTCGATCGTCGTGCCGACCGGCGAAGACCAGTAGCCGCCGACGTTGGCGTTGATCGCCGCGACCATCGCGTGCGCGAGCGGATCGGTCGGCAAGCCGGACGGGGCGACCCAGCCGAAGAAGCCCGGATGGGTGTTGCGTCGCGGGTAGGCGTCGAATGCCTGCGTGATTTGTGCGGTCAGCGCTGCGAGCGGTTCGTCGCCTGCGGGCCAGCGATCGTCGATCAACGCGCGCACGTCGGCTTCGGTCGACGGGCGAACAATCGGCGAGCGCGGGCGTTGCGCAAACAGCGGCTCTAGCGCCGCGTCGAAATCGACGTTAAGCGCGTGAGTCAGGTCGTCGGCGGGGTCGAGCGCCGGCCGTTGCGCAGCCATCGGGAAGATCCTCTTGCGATCGCGAGACCGGGTATCTCCCCGGCGATGCGCGCAGTATAGCGATTGCCGCGACGCGAGCGAAGCGGCGGGCGAGATCTTCAGCCGCGGAAGCTGGCCTCGATCATGTAGTTGACGAGCAGGCTGTCGGAGAGCGAAAAGCCCCGCGAGAGCGGGTTCACGCGAACGCCGCGGCGGTCGGTAATTTGCATCGCGTCGCGCTCGAGCAGGCGCTCGAGTTCGTCCGGCCTGACCAGCTTGCGGTACTGGTGGGTGCCTTTCGGCAGCCAGCCGAGAACGTACTCGGCGCCGAAGATCGCGGTAATCCAGGCCAGCGGGTTGCGGTTGATCGTCGAGATGAACATGACGCCGCCGGCGTCGACGAGGCGCACGCAGGCGGCGAGGAAGGCCGGCAGGTCGGCGACGTGCTCGACGACTTCCATGTTGAGCACGACATCGTAGCGATCGCGGCGCTCGGCCAGCGTCTCGACGCTGACCAGCTCATAATCGATCGGCAGGCCGCTCGACTCGTTGTGCCGCCTGGCGACTTCGATGTTTTTTTCGGCGACATCGATGGCATGGACGCGCGCGCCGAGCGCGGCGATCGATTCGCTGAGAATGCCGCCGCCGCAGCCGATATCGAGCACGCGCAAGCCCTGGAGCGGCTGCCGCTCGACTTCGGCGCGGCCGAAGTGGGCGCAGATGCGGTGCCGCAGATAGTCGACGCGCAGGCGGTTGAGATGGTGGATCGGCCAGAACTTGCCTTGCGGATCCCACCATTGTTCGGCCAGCCGATCGTAGTAGGCGACTTCGTCGGGGTCGATGCTGCTGGCCTGGCTCACCTGGCGAGAAACTCCGCGCGGGTTTTGTGGCTGTCCTTGAACAGGCCGCCGAGCGCCGTGGTCTGCGTGCGCGAGTTCGCATCCATGACGCCGCGCGCCTTGACGCAGTAGTGGGTGGCGTCGATCGTCACCGCGACGTCGTCGGTGTCGAGCAGTGACTGCAGCGCGACCAGCACCTGCTGCGTCAGCCGTTCCTGCACCTGCGGGCGCTGCGCGAAGAAGCGGACGATACGGTTGATTTTCGACAGGCCGATGATCTTGCCGCGCGGGATGTAGGCCACGGTCGCGGTGCCGTCGATCGTGACGAAGTGGTGCTCGCAGGTGCTCGTCAGGCTGATCGCGCTGACCTTGACCATTTCCTCGACGCCCATCTTGTTGTCGATCACCGTGACCCTGGGAAAGTTCAGATAGTCCAGCCCGGAAAAGATTTCGTCGACATACATCTTCGCGATCCGGTGCGGCGTCTCGCTCAAGCTGTCGTCGCCGAGATCGAGGCCGAGGGTCTGCGCGATGTCGGTGAACGCCTTGCGAATGCGGCGGTATTTTTCATCGCGCTCGTATTGATGCGGCAGCAGCGGCGTCTCGAGGCCACGCGCGAGCAGCGCCTGGCGCACCTGGTCGGCCTCGGCCGAATACGGCGAGGGCAGGTCGAGAGATTGATGCGCGAGACTGGGTTCCATTTTTTTTCCCCTGGCTAAAGTGAAATCGGTAAGCGACCGTGACGATCTTGCTCAGCTCGCCCGCGCCAGCGGCCGTCCGCCGTCGAGCGCGATCGTCTTGCCGGTCAGATATTTACTGTCGAGCAGGTAGCGGATCGCGTTGACACCCTCGGCTTCGCCGGGCGCGACCTCGAGCAGCGCCTTGCGCCGCGCGCGCTCGCGGTAGGCCGCGTCGTCGTCGGGGTTGAACATCAGCAGCGACGGCGCGATCGCGTTGACCTTGACCAGCGGCGCCAGCGCGGTCGCGAACGACAGCGTGAGGTTGTCGAGCGCGGCCTTGCTGGCGGCGTAGGCGATGTGCCTGCCGCTGCCGGTGGCGGTCACGTAGTCACTGAGGTGGATGATGTCGGCGTGGCCGTGGCGTTCGCCGTGACGCCGCAGCAAGCCGCCGCAGCGGCGGTTGATCAGGTAGGGCGCGGCGACGTGCACGCGGTACATGCGTTCGAGCAACTCGGCGTCGCCGAGATCGCCGCCCTCGGCGCGCCACTCGGACGCGTTGTGCACGATCGCGCGCAGCGCGTCATAGCGGGCATGCAGTTCGTCGCAGAAAGCTTCGATGCCGCCCGGATCGCCGAAGTCGGCGCGAATCGTCGTGATGCCGTCGCGGCGCAACCCGGCGAGCGCCGGGCGCTCGCTGCGGTAGGTGATGACGACCGGCGTCGCGTCGCCGTGCAGCGCGCGGGCGGCGGCGAGGCCGAGGCGCCGGGCGCCGCCGGTGATGACGATCGGCGAAGTCACGGGCTAACCTTGATTCCGGCTGGCCGACAGCGTCACCGCAACCGAATCGGCGAAGCGCAGCGCGTGCGGCTTGTCGACGCGAACCTCGGCCCGCGCGACCTGTTCCGACTCGATCGCGATCGCTAGCAGGTCGGATGCCAGTTTCTCGAGCAGCTGGAAGCGGCCGCCCTCGACGTGGGCGATCATGCGCTTGGTGATGATCTTGTAATCGAGCGCATCTTCGGCTTCGTCGCTGGCGAAGGCGCGCTCGGCGCGGTAGTGGATGCTGGCGTTGATGACGATGTCCTGCTGCTTGGTTTTTTCGTCGGGGTTGAAGCCGATGTAGGTGCGCAGGCGCAGGTTTTCGATGTCGATTCGCGCTGGTCCGATGGTCGCGGGCGCGGTCTGGGTGTGCATCTGGCGAAGCGTCTTCATGGGTCGTCGTGTCAAAGGCTACAGGCTAAATACGCCGCGACCCGGGGGCACGGATCACCGCCGCGACGTCATAGCGAATACTGCACCGCGAGCATCGACAGGCTGGCGACGACGGTCAAATGCAGGCGCAGGCTGCGGTAGGCGGGGCTCGGCGGCGGCAACAGACCGCGGTCCTGCTCGGCGAAAAATAGCGCGACGAACAGCACCGCGGCGACCACCGGCCACCAGGTCGGCACGAAGACGAAGACGCCGGCCGCGACGAGAAAGTAGAGGTTGCTCATCACGAGCGCGCGCCAGCGGCCCGATTCGAGCGCCATGCCCCACCAGCTACCGGTCAGGAAACAGACGATACCGAAGGCATAGGCGTTGACGAGCCAGAGCAAGGTGCCGAGCGGCCCGACGCCGGCGACGATCAGGATGGCCGGCACGAGGAACGGAATCAGCCCGCCGTAGCCGAGCAGGCGAAACGTCAGCGTCGTATCGGCCACGCGTTAGTCGGCGAGCGCGGCGGCGATGTCGCGCTCGAGCAGGCTGTCGAGCGGCTCGACCGTCGAGTCGTAGTGCTTGACCCGCTGGCCGTCGCGCTGGACGAGATACTTGTTGAAATTCCAGCGCGGCGTGTTGCCGCTGCGCTGCGCGAGCTGCCTGAACAGCGGGTTCGCGTCGGCGCCGCGCACCGGTCCGGGGGCGACCATCGTGAAACTGACGCCGTAATTGAGATAGCACATGTCGGCGGTCTTGTTCTCGTCGGCGTACTCCTGACGGAAATCGTTCGACGGAAAGCCGACGATTTCGAGACCCTGTCCGCGGTATTTTTCGTAGAGCTGCTCGAGCCCGCTGAATTGCGGCGTGAAGCCGCACTGGCTCGCGGTGTTGACGACCAGCAGCAGCTTGCCGGCGTAGGCCTCGCAAAAGTCGACGGTTTGCTCCGAGCGCAGTTTGCGCGTCTCGAAATCGAGCAGCGAGCCGCAGGCGGCGGCGACCGGCTGCGCACCGAGCGCGAGCAGAAGAATTAATACGGGTTTTGCGCGTCTCACGGGATCTCCGATGCAGTTACCAGGGCAGTTCGCTGCCGTCCCAGGCCCAGAAGCGACCGCTGTCGGCCGCTTCGAGCCCGGCGAGCAGCGTGACGAAGGCCTCGGCGGTGTAATTCGGGTCGAATAGCTGTTCGGGTGCGACGTTGCGCTGGAACGGTTGCGACAGCGCGGTATCGTTGGTGCCGGGGTGCAGCGCCGCGACGCGGCCGCGCGGGTGGCTGTGCTTCCATTCGATGCTGAGGGTTTTCAGGGCCATGTTGAGGGCGGCTTTCGAGATCCGATAACTGTACCAGCCGCCGAGACGATTGTCGTCGATGCTGCCGACCCGCGCCGAAATCGCCGCCAGTAGCGGCGCCGGGCTGAGTTTCAGGGCCGCGTCGAAATGCTTGGCCAGCAGCAGCGTCGGCAGCGCGTTGACGCGAATACAGTGCAGCAGGAACTCTGGTTTCAGCATGCGCACGTTCTTCTCCGGGCCGGCGCCGTCGCCGTGCAGGAACCCGGCGCAGTTGACGATCCAGTCGACCCGGTCGGTTTCGCCCGCCCAGTCGGCTATCGCGTCCTCGTCGCGCAGGTCGAGCCGTCGCCATTGCAGGCGATCGTCGGCGAACGGCGGCTCGCTGCGGTGGTGAGTCGCCTCGATGCGCGCCTCCGGGTAAGCGTCGAGCAGCGCGCGCGCGAGCGCCGCGCCGATGCCGCCGCTACCGCCGGGCAGCAGGACTCGTTGCGGCGCGTCAGCCATCGATGGGTGTCGCGACAGGTCGAATCATAGGCGTTGTTACGGGCGGGGCCGCCAACCGGATCAGCCGTCGACGTAGCGGCCGAAGACGCGGTAGTAGAGACGCAGCCAGAAGGACGTTAACAGCGACGCCGGCGAGAATTTCGCCGATGACCGGGGGCACGCCCACCCGGGCGGCGAGTTCGCCCAGCAGGCGCGCGAAGATCAGGATCGCCGCCACCTGCAGGATCGCCGAGGACGTGTCCATGAGCTCAGTCGACGAGCATGCCGAAATTCCAGCACTTGACGATGTCGCGCCCGCCGAGCGCGCGGGTTTCGACGGCGAGGTCAGGCAGCGTCAGGATCATGCAACTATGGTTGAACGCCGAACTGCCCGGATTGACGACGAAAACGCCGCCGAGGGTCTCGGCAAAGACCTGGTGGGTGTGGCCGACGATCAGCACGTCATGCGCGAGACCGGCGAGCGCCGCGTCCCACAACGCGCGACGATCGGGCTTGACCCGGCCCTCGGGGTCGAGCAGCCGAATGCCGCCCGTCTGCTGCGCCGGCGGCTCGGCGTGGACCACGAGTATACGCTTGTCGGCGTATTCGAATTCGAGGGTCGGCGGCAAACCGCCGAGGTAATCGCGCACGACCTGGTCGGCGTCGTCGCCGGCCTTGTCGAGCCAGGACTGGTCGTGGTTGCCGGCGATCGCCTTGCACCCGGACTCGATCAACAGGTCGACGGTCGGGCGCAGCGTTTCGTAGTAGCCGGCGATGTCGCCGGCGCAGACGATAGCGTCCACGCCTTCACGACGAAAAAATTGCAACGCCTCGGCCAGCGGTACCGGACTCGAATGCACGTCGCTGACCAGGCCGAGCCGGGCCGTCATCGCGACTGTCCCGGAATGCCGCGCGACGCGATCAACGCGATTGCGCCTGCGCGTCGGCTTGCGCCTCGCGTTCGCGCTTGAGCGCGAGGATCGTCGCGCGCGGTTCCCATGGATAGTCGACGTCGGCGCGGGTCGGCGCCCAGAACAGGCGTCCCGAGTGCCGCCACGGATCGAGGACGAGACCCTCGTAGAGCGAGTCGCCGCGCGCGCTGATCACCACGGTGCTGTGCTCGAGGCGAAACGCGCTCCGGTAGTTCGCGATCGCCCAGTGCAGGTCGAGGCTGTGAAAGCGGGCCTTTTTCAGACGTCGCATCAGGTCCTCGGTCCAGTCGACGCACAGCCCGCGCGGCTTGAAGCCGAGATTGACCAGCAGGTTGTGGTATACCGGCGACGAGCCGCTAACCTCGTAGCGCTCCGCCAGGGTCAGCGAATACTCGATCGCGAGCCGCGCGGCGCGGCCGGCTTCGACCGGGTCGACGGCGGCGCCGAGCGCGCGGATGTCGCGCGCCAGCGCCGCGACCCGCTGCTCGTGAGCTTCGGCCGAGATTTCGAGCGGCGACTGGCCGCCGGCGCATCCGCCAAGTGCGAGCAACGCCGCCAGCAGCGCTGCGCGCAGGATTCCGCGCGGCGATCGCTGTCGGATTGCGTGATCGATCTGCATGGCCGCACAACTTAGCCAAAGCGGCCGATTTTGTCGAGCGATTCGGCGGCCATCTCTGCTAAACTCGCCGGCAGGCAATCTCACCCCGGGCGGGCCGATGACCCCTCTCAGCGAACGTCTCGACAACCACGAGTTGCTGCTGCTCGACGGCGGCGTCAGCACCGAAATTCGCCGCCGCGGCGTCGCCCTCGACGAAAACGTCTGGAGCGGGCTCACGACCAAGACCCATCCGGACGAGGTGCGCGCGGTGCACGAGGACTATATCCGTGCCGGCGCGCAGGTGATTACCGCCAACACCTACTCGACCGCGCGCCATGTTCTCGAGAGTATCAACCTCGGCCACGAGGCCAAGCTGCTGAACCTGAAATCGGTGCAGCTCGCGCAGCAGGCGCGCGACGCGGTCGCCGAGGATGACGTCTATGTCGCCGGTTCGATGTCGAGCATGCCGCCGTTGACCAGCCAATACGAGGTCGCGACCGGCGAGCATGTCGAATCCAGCTATCGCGAGTTGGCCGCGGTGCTCGCCGAGGCCGGCGTCGACCTGATCATTTGCGAGATGATGCGCGACGTCGAAAATGCCGGCATCGTGATCGCCGCGGCGCTGGCCACGGGATTGCCGGTCTGGATCGGCTACAGCACGATGATGGCCGACAACGGCGTCGACGTGCGCAGCCTGCGCTGGAAGAATCGCGACGATACGACCACGGCCCACGATTTCGACCAGATGCTCGAGCAACTCGACACCGCCGGCGCGCAGGCGGCCGGCATCATGCACACCCGCGTCGAGCAGGTTGCGCCGGCCCTCGAGGTGCTCGCGCGGCAGTGGCCCGGGCCGCTGCTGGCCTACGCCGAAACCGGTAACCTGGTGCTGCCCGACTTCCACTTCGATGAACTCTATCCCCCGGCCGACTATACCGCGGTGGTGCGGAGCTGGATCGACGATCACGGCGTGCAAATCGTCGGCGGTTGCTGCGGTACCGGGCCCGAGCACATCCGCGCGCTTAAGGAAATGCTCGCCGCGTACGGGGACTGACGCTGGGCACCGAGCCCGCCACCGCCGCCTGGCGGGACATTCTCAATCGAAACCGCGGCGATGCCGACGATCCAGCGTTTTGGCTGCGCCTTCGGCGCCGCCTGTATCGGCATCGTCGGCAATGCCGTCGGGCTCGAACGCATGCCGACTCAGGCCATCGCGGCCAGCGCCGCGCCGTTGATTTTCGCCGCCTGTCTGCCGTTCGCGCTGCTCGCGGTCGTCGCGGCCTGGCGTTTCGTTGCCGGCGATGCGCCATCGCGTGCGCCGTCGGGCGCAAATTCCGGATAAATTAAGCTCAATTCGTGGCGCGGGCGGCCGATACAGCGGTAGATCGCGATGCCGGCGGCCTGCCTGGGCCGGCCCGCGCGTCGCGTGACGGCGAAGATTGCCAAACCGAAACGGGAGACTTGCAAATGCTCAGCATGCTACTCGCGATAAGCTATCTGGCGCTGGCCCTGTTCGCGCTGACTTACCGGGCCCCGTCACCGCGCCGGATACGCGGCGCTATCAAGCGCGACGATGCGCGGGGAGAACGGCGATGATACCGACCGTCGAACAATACATGGCGACCGACCTGGTCAGCTTTCGTCCCGACGACTGCATCATCGACGCGATGCGCATCCTGCTCGAACGGCGCGTCTCGGGCGCGCCGGTGCTCGACGATAACGGCGCGATGATCGGAATCCTGTCGCAAAAGGATTGCCTGTCGATCGTCTACAGCACCGCCTACCACCAGGACTGGGGCGGTCGGGTCGAGGAATTCATGAGCGCCGAGATCGAACACATCCCCGATGACATGTGCATCATCGAGGCGGCCGAGCGCTTCATCCGCTCGAATTACCGTCGCTTTCCGGTCATGCACGACGGCAAGCTGGTCGGCCAGATCAGCCGCCAGGACGTCATGCAGGCGCTCGACGATACCTATCTGCGCGAACTTCCCTAGCCCGGATATTTCACGCAGGCGGCACCAACTGCCAGGTTTCACGTCAACGCGGCGTAGACCGCGTCGCGAAATTCCCGCCGGCCCGGATGGTGCAGCGACGGCATGAATTGCTGCAGCAGGATCGCAACCAGGTCGCGTTCGGGGTCGATCCAGCAATAGGTGTCGGCCAGCCCGCCCCAGCCGAAATCGCCCTGCGAGCCTCGCGCCGGCGCCGCTGCCGGATCCATGTTGATGCAGTAACCGAGGCCGAAGCCGTAGGCGGGGCTCGGCTTCGGCACGATACCGTTGAACGCGATCGGCAGCAGCGCCGGCTCGAGATAATTGCGCGTCATCGCTTGCACCGTTTCCGTCCGCAGGATTCGGACCCCGTCCAGCTCTCCGCCGTTCAGCATCATTTGCGCGAAGCGCCAGTAGTCGCGCGCGGTCGAAACCAGTCCGCCGCCGCCCGAATTGAAGCGCACCGGCAGCCCCGAGTGCGACGGGATGAACGGCGAGCTTTCGACGAATTCGAGCTGCGCCAGCGGATCGTCTTCGCTGTATCCGTATAGCGTCGCGAAACGCTCGACGTCGCCGGCGTCGACCTCGAATCCGGTGTCGCTCATGCCGAGCGGCGACAGGATGGTTTGCCGCAGGTAATCGGCGAACGGCATGTCCGCGATCAGCTCGACCAGGTAGCCGCAGATATCGGTCGCGATGCTGTAGTGCCAGCGCGTGCCGGGTTGCGCGATCAGCGGCAGCTCGAGCAGGATATCGAGAATCTCGGCGACGGTTTTCGTCTGCGGCGCATCCCGCCAGACCGCGGCATAGTGCTTGTCGACCGGAATATTGTCGGGATCGAAACCGTAGCTGAACCCGGCGGTGTGCGTCAGCAGGTCGCGAAACGTGATGTCGCGCGCTAGCGGCTGTCCATCTTCGACTTTCAGCTTGCCGAGCGCGGGCACGAAGCGCCGGGCCACGTCGTCGAGTTCGAATTGCCTGCGCTCGAACAGCGTCATCAACGCGGCGCTGGTGATCGGTTTGGTCATCGAGAAGATGCGAAAGATCGTGTCTTCGCGAATCGGCCGCGCGGCGGCGATGTCGGCGTGGCCACGGCAGGCGAGGTGTTCGATGCGGCCGTGGCGACTGACCAGCGTCAACATGCCGGCGCTTCGCCGCTCGGCGACGTAGCGCTCCATCATCGCCTCGATGCGCCCGAGGCCCGCCGGGTCGAGCCCGCCGGCACCGGTGTCAGCCATCGGGTTCGACCTCGAAGCGCGCGAGCGCGGCATCGATCGCGGCGACTGCGCGCTCGGCGTCGGCGCGGGCGAACACCAGCGGCGGGCGCAGCTTGAGAATCTGGCCGTAGCGCCCCGAGTGTCCCGTGACGACGCCCTCGGCGACGATCAGGCTACATAGCCGGCGCATTTGCTCGCGCGTGACCGGCGTGCGCGCGTCGCGGTCGACGACCAGGTCGAGGCCCCAGAACAGCCCGCAGCCTTGCACGTCGCCGATCGTCGCGTGCCGGGCCGCGAGCTCGCGCAGCAGCGATTCGAAGTAGGCCCCGGTCTCGCGCGCATTGTCGAGCAGGCCTTCGTCGTCGATCACGTCGATCACGGCCTTGCCGACCTCGGCCGAGACCGGGTTGCCGCCGAAGGTGTTGAAATAGTGACAGCGCTCGGCATAGGCCTCGGCGATGTCGCGTCGCGTCGCCATCAACGCGAGCGGGTGGCCGGCGCCCATCGGCTTGCCGCAGGTCAGGATGTCGGGTTCGAGCGCGTAATTGGTCGAACCCCACCAGTTTGCGCCGCTGCGACAGTATCCGGACTGGACCTCGTCGGCAATGACGAGGCCGCCGCGCCGCCGGACCTCGGCGGCGAGCGCATTGACGTAGCCGCCAGGCGCGACCAGCGGCCCGTTCGAATCCCAGACCAGGTCGATCAGCAGCGCCGCCGGCCGGTGGCCGCGCGCGTCGAGCGCGTCGAGCGCGTCGCGGGCGAGCTCGAGATAGCGCGTCGCCGCTTCCGGATCGTCATAGCCGGCCGGGCCGCGGTAGCGATTAGGCGGCTCGATGACTGCGAGCCAGTCGGGCCGCCGCGCGGCCGGGTAGCTGTCGGTCGACAGGGTGCGCGTCAGTTCGGTGACCCCGTGATAGGAAGCCTCGCTGACGACGACGCCCCGGTTGCCGGTGACCGCGCGCGCGATCTGCACCGCGAGATCGTTGGCCTCGCTGCCGGTGCAGGTGAATACGCAGGTGTCGATGCCGGCCGGCAGGCGCGCGACCAGCATTTCGCCGAGTTCGACGACGCTGGCGTGCAGATAGCGCGTGTGCGTGTTCAGCGTCGCCGCCTGGCGGCACAGCGCGTCGACGACGCGCGGATGGCAGTGGCCGACCGAGACCACGTTGTTGTAGCAATCGAGATACTCGCGGCCGTCGGCATCCCACAGGCGCACGCCTTCCCCGCGTACCAGGTGCAGCGGCTGATCGTAGAAATTCTGGTAGGTCGGGCCGAGCGTTTGCCGGCGGCGCGCGGCGAGATCGGACGACGATGCGCGCATGCGGAGACCTCAGCCTTCGACGCGGATCCGCGTCTTGCCCCGGCGCACGGGCCGCTCGAGGCGCAGTTGCATGCCCTCAGCGGCGCAGACGCTCTGCGCGGGCGCGCGGTGCGACTTGAGGTAGATCTCGTTTTCGCGCTGGATCTCGTCGAGCTCGCCGTCGCTGCGGTCGGGGTCGTGATGAAACATGACCAGCGCGCCGACCTCGGCATCGGTCGCGAGCCGGCGGACATCGCCGATCAGCGAATGCCCCCAGCCGTGCTTGTGCGGCATGTCGTCGTCGGTGTACTGCGCATCGTGGATCAGCACGTCGACGCCGTGCAGGTACTCGGCCCACTGGTCGAAGCTCGTCGCCGGTTCGCCGGGCGGGTCGAGTTCGTTGTCGGTGACGTAGGCAACCGATACACCGTCGTCGTCGATGCGGTAGGCAACGCCGCCGCCCGGGTGATTGAGCTTGCGCTTGATGACGCGCACGCCGGCGCGCTCGTAGAGCTCGCTCTCGATGCCCTTGAACTTGCAGATGTTGTTCGACGGCAAATCCTCGGCGTTTACCGGGAAAGTCACGCCGTCCATTTGCTCGAACAGCGAGCACAAAAGCTTGCGCCCCGACGGGATACTGATATAGACGTTGATGTCGCGGTCGGGCTGGTAGATCGGGTCGAAAAACGGATAGCCCTGGACGTGATCCCAGTGGCCGTGCGACATCAGGATATTCGCGGGGGTTCGCTTTTTCGCGAGCTGCTTGCCGAGCAGGCGAATGCCGGTGCCGGCGTCGAATACGAGATCGTGACCATTGTCGAGCTCGACGTGCACGCAAGACGTGTTGCCGCCGTACTTGACCGTGCTCGGCCCGGGTGCGGCAGTCGAGCCGCGCACGCCGTAAAAGGAGATTAACATAGCGTCGATTTCGCCGTTTCGGCATCGCCGATGCCGCTATTCTGCCGGTTCTCGTCCGGATTGACCATCGCCAGTCCGAGCAGCATGACGGCGACCGAGGCCCGGACCCGGAGCGCAGGCGACCCGGCCGGCAGCAGCATCCCCCTGAATACCCCGGCCAGCGTGTTGATGCAGGAGCACTGGTTCGCGAACACCGGTCCGGCGACCCGGAACGAATGGAAGAACAGGCCGCAGGCGGTCGCGCTGGTCAGCGTGATGCCGACGATCGCCATGAACGCGCAGGGGCATAAATGCCGCCACGCGAACAGGCGCACGCGGCCGAGCGGCGCAATGACGAAGATGATCGGCACCGTCACTGCGATCTGCCAGGCCAGCAGGCCGGGCGGATGCACGCCTTCGGAGGTCGCGATCGGCGTCGGCGAAAACGACGAGCTCCACAGCGGGCCCGCGCAGATGATCAGCAGGCACGGAAACAGGCGGTGCTCGAACATGATCGCCGGCGCGCTCCGGCGGTGGCGGGCCCGGCGATTACAGAATGTCCGCCGCCGCGGCGATATCGGTTTTTTCGGCCGCGTTCGCGCGGCGGGCTTGCCAGCGGCGCCGCGGCAGGGCACATTGAGGCCGTTGCAGGCAAGCGGGGAATAGCACATGGTGACGGCAAACCAGCCCGATTCGGGCGCCGGCGGCAGGCTCAGCTTCGACTTCGGGGGCCGGCGGGTGCTCGTCACCGGCGGCACCTCGGGCATCGGCGCGGCCAGCGCGCGCGCCTTCGCCGCGGCCGGCGCGCGGGTCGTCATCAGCGGGCGCAACGTCGAACGCGGCGCGAGTCTCGTGCGCGACGGCGGCGCCGTCGTCGAGTTCGTGGCCGGCGACCTGACCCGGCGCGAGGATTGCGATCGCGTCGTCGAAGCCGCGCACGAGCGACTCGGCGGGCTCGACGTCGTGGTCAACAGCGCCGGCGTGATCTACCATGCAACCGCCGAGGAGACCAGCGACGAACAATGGCGGCAAACCATGGCGGTCAACGTCGACGGCGTCTTCTTCGTCTGCCGCGCGGCGTTGCCGCGGCTCAAAGCGAGCCGCGGCACGATCGTCAACATCGCCTCCGACGCGGCGCTGTCCGGCAGCTATCACCTGACGGCATACTGCGCAAGCAAGGGCGCGGTGCTGCAGATGTCGCGCGCGATGGCGCTCGACTACGCGCGCGACGGCGTGCGCGTCGTGCCGATCTGCCCAGGCGACGTCGACACGCCGATGCTGCGCGGCGAATTCCGCGACCGCGGTCTCGACGCCGAGACCGGGCTGCGTCAATCGGCCGGGGGCGTGCCGCTGAACCGGGTATGCAGTGCCGAGGAGGTCGCGCAAATGGTACTCTATGCCGCCAGCGACGCGGCCGCGTTCGTTACCGGCTACCCGCTGGTGCTCGACGGCGGCAGCCGCGCCTGAGCGGCAGTGAGCTCAATCAATCCGGAGAAACTTAATGAAAATTATCATCGTGGGCGCCGGCGGCGCCGTCGGCAAGGCCGCGTACGACGAATTGTCGCCGCGCCACGAAGTCATCGCCGTGGGCCGCTCGAGCGGCGACCTGCAGGCCGATATCGAGGATGCCGACAGTATTCGCAAGATGTACGAACAGGCCGGCAAGGTCGACGCGATCGTCAGCGCGGTCGGCCACGGACACTTCGGCCCGGTCGACGGCATGACCAGCGAGCAGTTCATGGAAGGGATCAATCACAAGGTCTTGCCGCAGGTGAATCTCGTGTTGCTGGGCATGGATTACGTCAACGACGGCGGCTCGTTCACGCTGACCAGCGGCGTGCTCAACCGCGATCCGATTCGCGGCGGCGCCTGCGCCGCGGCCGCCAACGGCGCGCTCGACGGCTTCGTTCGCGGCGCCGCGGTCGACATGCCGCGCGGCATCCGCATCAATTCGGTCAGCCCGGAAGTGCTCGAAGTGTCGCGCGAGCGTTTCGACGGCTTCTTCCGCGGCCATCACCACGTCTCCGGCGAAGCCGTCGGGCTCGCCTACAGCAAGGCGGTCGAGGGTTGCGTCAACGGCCAGGTGCTGATCGTCGACTTCGGCTGACAATCTGGCCGCAAGCTCAGCGTCGCAGCGCGACCAGCGCGTCGACCGCGAGCGCAGTGTCCGGCCCGGCAATGACCGGGTTGACGTCGATCGAATCGATTTGCTCGCGCAGCGCGTCGGCCAGTAGCGCGAGGCGCACGATCGCTTCGACCAGGCTCGCGCGGTCGGCCGCGGGCTTGCCGCGCGCGCCGCGCAGCAGCGGGTCGATCGCGAGCGACCCCAGCAACGTGTCGGCCTCGACCGGATCGACCGGGCAGAGCGCGACGCCGCGATCGGCGAGAACCTCGATCAGGGTCCCGCCGGCGGCGACCATGACCAGCGGGCCGAACTGCGGGTCGCTCAAGCTACCGAGACCGACCTCGACGCCGGCCGGCGCCAGCGGCGCGAGCAATGCCGGCGCGCCGAGCCGCGCGGCGAGGTCGGCGTAGCGCGCACGCAGTTCGGCCTCGTCATCGATGCCGACGAAGACGCCGTCGCAATCGCTCTTGTGCTCGATCCCGGGCACGGCGGTCTTGAGCACCAGCGGGAAGCCGAAATCCCGCGCCGCTGCGAGCAACCCGGCCTTGTCTTCGACCACGCGGTGGCGGACCACCGGAATGCCGAAATCGGCAAGCAGGGCGAGTGCGTCGGCTTCGCCGAGGCTCGCCGACGGGTGCCGCGCGAGCCGCTCGCGCCAGGTCTCGATGCGCGCGGGGTCGAGCGCGGGCGGTTCGATGGCGCGGGACCTGCGCGCGAGCGCATCGCGTCGTGCGAACAGGTGGCGAAACGCGAGCAGGGTTTCGCGCAGGCCGTCGATCAGCGGAATGCCGGCCGCGTGAGCGCGGCGGCAGAGATCGTCGTTGGCGAGATCGGCGTAGCAGGTGCCGATTGCGATTGGCTTGCCGCTGGCCGCGGCAGCGGACTCGACCGCGCGGTAAATCGCCTCGGACAGGAAATAGCCGTCGCGGACATTGCTGACGAAGACGCCGGCGCCGACGTTGGGATCGGCGAGCAGCAGCCGCAGGCAGGCGCCAAAGCGCTCCTCGAAGCGATCGTGCGTGCCCCAGGCGTCGAGCGGGTTTTCGGGCTCGAGTCCCGGATCGAGATGTTGCTTGAGCTCGTCCCGGGTAGTCGCGTCGAGCGGCGCGAAGTCGACGCCGAGCGCATGCGCCGCGTCGCTCGCGAGCTCGCGCAGGCCGCCCGATTCGAAGGCCGCCGCGAGCCCGCCGGGCGCGGCTTCGCGGCCGCCTTGCAACAGCATCAGCGTCGCCGCCATTTCGTCGAGATCGTCGACCTCGATCACGCCGTAGCGGCGAAACAGGGCTTCGAACGCGGCGTGACTGCCGGCGATCGCGCCGGTGTGGGTCAGCGCCTGGGCCGCGCCGAGCGGTGACTTGCCGAGTTTCAGCGCGACCACCGGGATCCCGCGGTCGCGGGCGCGCGCAAGCGCCATGGTGAATGTCGCCGGGTCGCGCACGGTCTCGAGGAACAGGCCGATGACGCGGGTGTCGGCGCGCGCGAGGCTCCAGTCCATGTAATCGGCGACCGTCGTCACGAGTTCGTTGCCGGTCGAAACGCACAGGTTGAAGCCGAGGCGGCGGCCGTTGTGGCACAGGGTCGTAAACGCCGAGCCGGATTGTGCGATATAGCTGATGCCGCCACGCTCGACATCGCGCGGCCGCGGGAAGATGCCGACGTAGAGGTTGGCCGGCGGATTGTAGAAACCCATCCCGTTGAGGCCGCAGACTTCGAGGCCGGCGACGCGCGCCTTGCGCGCCAGGCGGTCGACCAGGCGCGGTTCGCTGTCCGCCTCGAGCGCGCCGCTGGCGTAAATCGTCGCCGCGCGGGCGTCGTGCGCGATGGCCGCGTCGAGCGCGGCCTCGAGCCTGGCGTTGCCGAGCGCGATGACGACGTGATCGACGCGGGTCGGCAAGTCTTCGAGCCCGGGATAGCAGTCGCGGCCGAGAATGCGCGCGTAGCCGGGATTGACCGGGTAGATCTCGCCGGCATAGCCCGCGCGCATGACCATCTCGGCGAGCACCGCGCCGGGACTGCCGGCGCGTTCGGACGCGCCGACCAGGGCGATGCTTGCGGGTTGCAGCAGCGGGTCTAGCCGGTGCGCCGTCACCGCGGTTTCATTCGTCGGGGTCGAGCCGCGCCTCGCGCCACTTGAGCGCCGCCTTGAGGCCCTCGCTGCGGTGGATCTGGTTGAATCGCTGGCGCAGTTCGGTTTCGAGCGTTTCGATCTTGACCGCCGTGTCGGCGCCCTTGCGCAGCGCCTCGTCGAGCCCCATGATCGCGTAGGTCTGGTTGATCGCGCGCTTGGTCAGGCGTACCGAGTCCGGGTCCATCAACGCGACCTCGCGCGCGAGCGCGACGCCGCGATCGACGCCTTTTCCCTTGGCGGCGACCTCGTTGACGATACCGTAGAGGAAAGCCTCGTCGGCGCTCACGTGGTCGCGCCCGGCGAGCAGCATCTGCTTGGCGCGCTTCGGATTGACGTACCAGGGCAGCAGCAGCGCGACGATGCTCGAGCCGAACTTGAGTTCCGGTTCGCCGAACAGGCTGCCTTCCTCGCAGATCGTCATGTCGCAGGCGAGCGCGATCTCGAAGCCGCCGGCCAGCGCGTGGCCATGCACGACCGCGATCGTCGGCTTGGTGGAATGCCAGAAGCGCATGATCAATTTGAGATCGATGTTGATCGCCTTGCGCCAGTCGGCCTCGGTCTTGCGATTGGCTTCGATCCCGGCCTGCAGGTCGAAGCCGGCGCAAAACGCGCGGCCGTTGCCGTGCACGACGATCGCGCGGACGACGTCGTTGGCCTCGAAATTGTCGAGCGCGCGATTGATTTCTTCGATCATCGCGGCGTTGATGGCGTTGAGTTTGGACGGGCGGTTGAGGCTCAGGATTCCGACCGGACCCTGGCGCGAGACTTCGATCGTCTGATAGTTCATGCGGGCTCCCGCCGCGATGGATACGGCGGATTATAAGCAGCTTTACGCATCGATGCACCCGCCGCAACGGGCGCGCCGCCGGCGTCGTCCCGTGGCCTTGCGCAAGCGCACGAGGCGCCTGTGGATAACGCTTTACCCTGGAGGCCGGCGAGCGCTAGAATCGGACGGATTCCGACGCCGCGAGGCTGCCGCCATGGGCTCGACGCCGTACAACGCCACCGGCGATTACCAGCCGGCCACTACCATCGGATTGCCGGTGCTCTACGCGTGGCCGCCGCGCCCGCTGGCGGCGTTGCGCTACCTGCTCTACGACTTGCTGTTCCCGTGGGGATATTTTTTCTTCGCGCTGGCCTTCGTCACCTGGGAATACCTGACGCCGAGCCTCGCGACGATGGCCGTACTCGAGCCCGGCTGGATCGCGCTGCTGTGGCTGCGCAATGCCGGACTCCTGTGCCTGCTCGCCGGCGGGCTGCACTGGTGGTTGTACCTGCGCCGCAGTCAGCAGGGTGAATTCAAGTTTCACCGCCGCTGGCTAGCGACCGACGACGACAAGTTCCTGTGGCGCGACCAGGTGCGCGACAACATGTTCTGGAGCCTGGTGTCCGGCGTGACCTTCTGGACCGCCTACGAGGCGACGACCTACTGGATCTACGCCAGCGGGTGGCTGCCGGTGGTCGAATACGCCAACCCGCTTTACCACTTCGCGATGTTCTATGTCGTCATCGCGTGGTCGACCGCGCATTTCTATTTCGTCCACCGGTTGCTGCACTACGGCCCGATTTATCGCGTCGCCCACGAGCTGCATCACCGCAACGTCAACACCGGTCCGTGGACCGGCATCTCGATGCATCCGCTCGAGCATTCGATTTATTTCTCGGTGTTCGTGCTGTGGTGGTTCGTGCCGGTGCATCCGATCGTCATTATCCTGACCGGATTCTTTCAGGGTCTTTCGCCAGCGATATCGCACTCGGGTTTCGATTTCGTCAAGGCCGGCAGGCTGCGACTGTCGACCGGTGACTGGTATCACCAGCTGCATCACCAGTACTTCAACTTCAACTATGGCAACACGCCGACGCCGTTCGACAGGCTCTTCGGTAGCTGGCACGACGGCAGCCGGGCCTCGCTCGAGCGGCACCGGCAGCGGCAGCGCGCGCGGCGCAGGCAAGCCGCGAGCTGACGGCCCGACCCGGCGCGCGCGAATTTCGCTCGTCGCGGCGACGGTCTATACTGGCGGGCAAACGGATCTTCCGTTGAAACCGCCGCGACGCGTGCGCGGTCGGACCGACAAAAATTACCAGGAGTGACGACATGGCCGCTTCCGACCTGCCCCGGTTCCAGGTACTGATCGATGGCGAATGGCGCGACCCGGCGAGCGGCAAATGGCTGGCGTCGATCAACCCGGCGACCGAGGAAGCCTGGTGCGAAATCCCGAACTGCCAGCAGGACGACGTCGACGCCGCGGTCGAGGCCGCGTACGCCGCGCTCGACGGGCCCTGGCGTGACATGCAGCCGACCGAGCGCGGCCAGATCCTGATCAGGCTTGCCGACGCGCTGCCCGACCACGCCGCGCGGCTGGCCGAGTTCGAGGTTGCGGACGCCGGCAAGAACCTGACCGAATCGACCAATTTCATGACCTTCTGCGCGCGCTTTTTCCGTTTTTACGGCGAGCTGGCCGACAAGGTCTCGGGCGAAACCTTCGCGACGCCGTTTCCAGGCATTCAGGCGTTTACCCATCGCGTGCCGGTCGGCGTCGTCGCCGCGGTGATCCCGTGGAACAACCCGTTGTGGCTGCTGTCGATGAAGCTCGGCCCGGCGATCGCCGGTGGCAACACCTGCGTGATCAAGCCGTCGGAGCTGTGCGCGACGCCGATCATCGAGATCGTGCGCCTGATGCACGACGTCGCCGAGATTCCGCGCGGCGTGATCAACCTCGTCACCGGCGAGGGCGAGCCCTGCGGCCGCGTGCTGACGAGCCATCCGAAAGTGTCCAAGGTCGCGTTCACCGGCGGTCCGGAGACCGCGCGCCACATCGTCGCCAACACCGCGCACAACCTCGCCGAGACCACGCTCGAGCTCGGCGGCAAGTCGCCGGTGATCGTGTTCGACGACGCCGACCTGGACAACGCCGTGCAAAACGTCATCGGCGGCGTGTTCGCCGGTTCGTCGGGGCAGAGTTGCGTCGCCGGCTCGCGCGCGCTGGTGCAGCGTTCGATCTTCGACGAATTCGTCGACCGCCTGGTGGCCGCGGCCGAGGCGCTCAAGGTCGGCGATCCGCGCAGCGCGGATTCGCAGATGGGGCCGCTGGCCTCGCTCGCGCAGGTCGAGCGTTGCGAACAGGCCGTCGCCGGGGCGGTCGAGGCCGGCGCCGAACTGAGGACCGGCGGGCGGCGTCCGCCGGGACTCGCCAAGGGTTATTACTTCGCGCCGACGATCCTGACGATTCCGAACCAGGATTTCGAGATCGCGCGCACCGAGCTGTTCGGCCCGGTGCTGGTCGCGCTGCCGTTCGACGACGAGGCCGAGGCGATCCGGCTCGCCAACGATACGCAGTTCGGTCTCGCCGCCGGCTTTTTCACGACCAATCTCGGCCGCGCGATGCGCCTGTCGAAAGCGGTGCGCGCCGGCATCCAGTGGATCAATACCTACCGCCTCGGCGCGCCGATGGCGCAGATCGGCGGCTTCGGCGACAGCGGCAAGAGCCGCGAGGGCGGCATCGCCGCGATGCACGAGTACACCAAGCCGGTCACCGTCTGGATCAATACCAACGTCTGAACGATCGGGCTTACTCGATGATTTCGCCGGTCAGGTTATCGACGACCACCGGCGTGTCGAAGTAAGTCAGCGACGGGTAGTCGCCGAAGGTGGCCTTGACGTACTCGCGCCACTCGTCGGTGTAGACCCGTTCGGCTTTTTCGCGACTCTCCCACAGGTAGACGCCGCCGACGCTGTGGCGGTCCTCGCTCAGCAGGTAATACTTGCGAATCAGGCCATCCTTGTCCTGGTATTTCGGCGCCGTGCGGCGAAACATTTCGCGCGCTTCGTCCGGCGTGACCGGTTCGGGCAGGCGCGTTTGCAACAGGGCGGTAATCATCGAGTCCTCCGGCGTGAGATTGCAGATTTCAACCGATACCGACCGCTTTCGACGCGAACGGTCCGTCCGACCCGCCGGCATGCGGTTCGGCCTTCGCTGCGCCGGCTTCGCGCGGCACGCGCACGATCGGATCCTGGCGGGCGCTCGGCGGGTAATTCGTCGCGTGGGCAGGGCAGCGCCAGGCGGCTTGCATCATATACCAATTGCCGTTGCAGTCGAATACACTGCGGGGTCTCGATCGAACGATCCGCGCGAGGGCAGACCGATGATTGCAGGCGCCGACGAGGCGCGCCGGCCGTTGCATTTCCCGGTACCCGCGTGGCTGGCGGCCGCAGGCGCCGGGCCGCGCGGGCCGGAGTCGCGGGGTAAATCGCGATGGCTTTGAAGATACTGGCAATGGGCGGCGACGGGATCGGCCCCGAGGTGGTCGATGCCGCGCTGCGGGTGCTCGAGGTCGCCGCCCGATCCGTCGGACTGCGGCTCGACATCGACGAGGACCTGCTCGGCGGCGCCGCCTGGGACGCGCACGGCACGTTTATCCGCGTCGAAACGCTCGCCAGCGCGCGCGCTTCGGACGCCCTGCTGGTCGGCGCGGTCGGCGGGCCGAAATGGGATCACATCGTCGTCGACGGCGGGCCCGAAGAGCAGGACGGCCTGATGAAACTGCGCCACGAACTGCAGGTGTTCGCGTGCCTGCGTCATGCCCGCGCGCACGATGCGTTGCTCGACCGCACTGCGTTCAAAGCGGAAGTGATTCGCGGCGCCGATATCATGCTCATGCGCGAGCTCTGCGGCGGCGCGATGTTCAGCCGGACTCGCGGGATCGACGACGCCGGCGAGCGCGGCCGTCGCGCCTACGACCTTAACGAGTACACCGAGGCCGAGATCGAGCGCTTTGCGCGCGTCGGTTTCGAGGTCGCGCGTCGCCGCCGCGGCCGCGTGCTGTCGGTCGACAAGTCCAACGTGCTGGTCGCCGGCAAGCTGTGGCGCGAGGTGGTCGATCGGATCGGCAAGACCGAGTTCGCCGACATCGAACTGACCCACTTCTTCACCGACAACGCGGCCTACCAGCTGTGCTGCCGGCCGGCCGATTTCGACGTGATCCTGGCCGACAACCTGTTCGGGGATCTCCTCTCCGACCAGTCCGGCGCGATCGCCGGTTCGCTCGGGATGCTGCCGTCGGCCTGCCTCGCCGAGCTGCCGGCGGGCGGGCGTTCGCAAAGGCCGGCGATCTACGAGCCGGTGCACGGCAGCGCGCCGGATATCGCCGGGCAGGGTATCGCCAATCCGATCGGCGCAATCCTGTCGGCGGCGATGCTGCTCGAGTTCAGCGCCGGCGAGGTCGAATGCGCGCGCCGGGTCGACGCCGCGGTCGACGCCGCGCTGGCCGCCGGCAGCCTGACCCGCGATCTCGGCGGCGAGCACACGACGCGCGAGATGACGGACGCGGTGATCCGCGAGTTCCGCGACGCGTAAGCGATGGCGATAGCGACGGCGGAATTCGACTACGTGATCGCAGGCGGGGGCTCGGCGGGTTGCGTGCTCGCCGCGCGACTGGCCGAGGATCCGTCGCTCGCGATCGGCCTGGTCGAGGCCGGCGGCAACGGCCGCGACCTGTTCATCCGCATGCCCGCGGGCAATGGTTTCGTGTTCGGCAACTCGCGGCTCGACTGGGGCTACGAATCGCTGCCGCAGGCGGCGCTCGGTGGACGCCGGATCTATTTTCCGCGCGGCAAAGCGCTCGGCGGCTCGTCGATCATGAACGGCATGATCTACATGCGCGGGGTGCCGGCGGACTACGACGGCTGGCGCGAACGCGGTCTTCGCGGCTGGGGTTTCAGCGAGCTGCTGCCGTATTTCCGGCGCGCGCAGGGGGCACAGCACAGGCGCGACGCCTGGCACGGCGTCGACGGACCGCTCAAGACCGAGCTGTCGACCAATTTCGGGCCCCTCGAACAGGCTTTCGTCGACGCCGCGCTGGCCGCCGGGCATAAGTGGGTCGATGATTTCAATGCCGCCGAACGCAGCGGAATCGGCCGCACCGACAGCACCGTCTGCCGGGGCATCAGGCAGTCCACGGCCATTGCCTATCTCGCCCGGTCGCCGGCCAACCTGAAGATCCTGCACGGGCGCCAGGTGGCGCGCGTTCTCCTCGACCGCCGGCGCGCCATCGGCGTTGAAACCGTCACCGGCGAGCGGATTCGCGCGCGCCGCGAAGTCATCCTGTGCCAGGGTGCTTTCGGCACCCCGCAGACGCTGATGCTGTCGGGGATCGGCCCGGCCGATCACCTGGCCGCGCACGGCATCGCGCCGGCGGTCGACCTGCCCGGGGTCGGCGCCAGCCTCGCCGACCACGTCGACGTGTCGATCCAGTACGGATCGGGATTCCCCGACCTGAGCCTGGCCCGCTACCAGCGGCTCGATCGCGCCGCCGGTCTGCTGGCCCGCTGGCTGCTGTCGCGCAAGGGTCCGGGCGCCGGGGCTTTCTTCTCGACGATCCTGTTCCACGCGCTCGAGGATCCGGCGCTGCCCGAGTTCGAGGTCTACATGACGCCGATGGTGATCGACGAGAACCTGACCGGCGGCGCCGTCGAGGCGGCGCCGCTGGCGCAGCGGCTGGGCCGCAGGCTGCTGGTGCGGGGGCGCAAGCTGGCCTTGCCGGGGGTGCAGATCGATATCAACCTGGAGCGGCCGCGCTCGCTCGGCAGCGTGCGCCTGGCCAGTGCCGACCCGCGCGCCTACCCGCTGATCGACCCGAATTACTTTTCCGCGCCGGAAGATCTCGAGCAGCTGGCGCGGGGGGTTGCGGCGATGCGCGAGGTCATGGCGCAGTCGCCGATCGCCCGCTACCTGAACGGGGAACTCGGCGCCTGGAAGGGCGTGCACGGCAAGGCCGAAGTCATCTCGGCGATTCGCGCAACGGCCTATACCGGACACCACCCGTGTTCGACCGCGCGCATGGGCGCCGCCGGCGATCCGGCCGCGGTGCTCGACGTGGATTTGCGCGTGCGCGGAGCCGACGGCCTGCGCGTGTGCGACGCCGCGGCGATGCCGACGCAGATCACCGGTAACCCCAATGCGACCGTGATCGCGATGGCCGAGAAGGCGGCCGACCTGATTCTCGGGCGCGACCCCCTGCCGCCCGAGGACCCGCGGCCCGGTCGGGCGGCGGTGGCGGCGAGTCGGTGACGGGCGGGTCAAACCCGGGTGGTCGCCGACTACCCGATCATCAACTCTGAAAAGGCGGTTCGAGCCATGACTGAAGAACAGACCAGCAGCGCCAGCGGTGGCTGTTATTGCGGTGCCGTGCGCTACGAAATCCGCGGCCCGCTGCGCGGCGTGGTCGATTGTCATTGCAGCCAGTGCACGCGGCTCAACGGTCATTTCGGCGCGCATTCGAAGGCGCGAAAATCCGATCTCGCGATCACCCGCGACGCCGGCCTCGCGTGGTTCGACATCACCGACGTCGCGCGCCGCGGTTTCTGCCGCCGCTGCGGTTCGCCGCTGTTCTGGGAGAATCGCAGGCAGGATGCGATGGGCATAGTCGCGGGCTCGCTGGACGCGCCGACCGGCCTGCGGACGATCGGCCATATCTTCGTCGCCGACAAGGCGGATTTTTACGAGATTGCCGACGACGCGCCGCGCTTCGCCGGCTCGTCGGAAGGTGGTCTCGAAGGCGACTACCTGTAGCGGGATAGTTGCCGACGCCGGGCTCTCCGCCCCGGGCCCCGACCGGCCTCGTCGGCGTCAATCGCCGACCCAGGCCACCGCCTCGATCTCGATGAGCATGTCTGCCTCGGCCATCGGCGTCTGCACGGTGGTCCGCGCCGGCGGACGGGTCGGAAACGTCTCGCTGAACACGGCGTTCATTTTCTGAAAATCGCGCATGTCCCTGAGATAGACGTTGCATTTGAGGACGTCTTCCCAGGTCGCGCCGCCCTCGTTGAGCACGGCCTCGACGTTGGCGAGCGTTTGCCGGGTCTGGCGGTCGATATCGCCGGCGCCGACGAGCTCGCCGTCGCTGCCCCAGGCCACCTGGCCCGCGGTAAAGACCAGGTTGCCGCCGCGGGTGCCGGGCGAATACGGATAGGTCGGGCGGGGTTGAAAGTTCAATTGCTCGGGCGTCAGTATTTTACGTGGCACGGTTCGGTCTCCTCGGGTCGGTTCAATGGCCGGTGATAGTTTATCGCTCGGGCGCGCCGACACCGAGGCAGGCATCGAAATTCGCAACCGGCCGGGCTCGGCGCCGCGGGCGGCCGGTCGCCAGAAGGCGGCTCGCCGTCGAGGTCGTGATGTCGCGATCGCGCTCGCCGGGCCGCGCGGATATCGCCCGAACTGGCGGGCGCCGGATTCTCGTTCCGTGGTAGGGCTGGCGAGGCGGATGGGTTAGACTGGTCGCGTCATGGAATTCGGCGTCAATTTCATCCTCGGCGTGCTCGCGATCTGCTACGGCATATACAGCTATATCCAGCGCAAGACCGCGCCCGAAAAAATCGAAAGACTGCGAATCATGATCGAACGCAACGGCGAGAAAATGGGGCATTCGATCCACCTGTTCGGTTACACCATTCTGCCGATTGCCGCCGGGTTGCTGCTCTTGCTCGCGCATTTCCGCCATTCGTAGCGGCACCGTCTGCGCGCCGGCGGGATTACTTCCCGATGCTCCAGGTTCCGAGGCACTCGAAGCTGACAAAATCCGTCGAGTGCCGAACGAGGCCCGGGCGCAGAATCTCGCGGCGCACGCTGTGGATTGGCCGAAAACCCCACCGCCAGCCGATTACGGGTATAATCGGGCCTCGTAATCGGCTGTCGAAATCGAAGGGGGCATTGTGGAGATAACGAGTTCTATCTGGCTGATCAGCCTGATCGCGCTGACCGCCGGCGCCCTGATCGGCGTGTTGGCGTACCGGCTGTTCGCGCCATCGGTCAAGCAGGCCGAACGGGTCAGATCCGAGTTGCAAGAGGCCCGCGACGAGCTTGGCAGTTACCGCGACAACGTCAACGAGCACTTCGACAAGACCGCCGAACTGGTCAACGACCTGACGCAAAACTACGTCAAGGTCTACCAGCATCTCGCCGAAGGCGCGCAGACGCTCGGCGACGGCAAGCGCTTCGACAACCTGCTCGAACAGCAGTCGGGCAAGGTTTCGATCGCGGTCGACGACGATGCGATCACGCCGGCCGCGAGCGCCGGCGCTGCGGTGGTCGATGCGGGCGTTCCGCCGGCCGCCGGCGACGAGACTGTCGCGGTGGAGGCAGTGGCAGCGGCAGAGGTCGCGGAAGTGCCCGCGGCGGGGGCCCCGGAAGCGGTGGCGAGCGCCGAACCGGTTGCGGCGGAGTCCGAACCGGACGGCGAGACCGATGATCGGCAGCCGGCGCGCGAAGCGCAGCGCCCGGAGGAACCCCTGGAACCGGTTCTCAATGTCGAAGCACTCGGTGAGGCCATCGCAAAATCCGATCGCGAGGGCGACGACGACAGGGCGGACGCGGTGCCCGAAAGCAAGCGCGAGACCGAAGTCAGGACGACGGCGCATTGAGCCCGTGACCCTGGCGGCGGCGTCGATCCATCTTCCGGCGATTCGCCGGTGCGCTGCGGCCGACCGACGAACGATCCGGGCGGCCGGGTCGGGCGGCGCATGACTGAACCGGGGTCCCGCGGTAAACGCCGGCGCCGCCGCAAGGCGGCGGGCGACGCCGCGAGGCGCGACGCCGATACTCGTCTGGGCGGTCTCGTCGGCGGTCGCTATCGACCACTCGATCCCGACGACTTACCGAAAATCGACGCCGCGGCGCGCGCGATCCTTGCCGACGTCGGCATGGCCGAAGCGCCGGAAATCGTCATCGCGCAGGTCGACGCCGCGGGCGGTCGTCTCGGCGACGACGGCCGGCTTCGATTCCCGCCCGGTCTGACCGAAAAAGCGCTCGCCGGACTCGCGCGCAATTTCACGCTCTGCGGTCAGGATCCGAATTACGATTTGAAACTCGGCGGCGCGCGCGTGCACGTCGGTTCCGGCGGCGCCGCGCCGATGATCCGCGACCTCGACAGCGGGCGCTATCGCGAATCGACGCTACGCGATCTCTACGACGCGGCGCGCCTGGTCGATTGCCTCGAGCATATCGACTTCTTCAGCCGCTCGTTGGTCGCGCGCGACATGCCGGACCTGGGTACGCTCGACGTCAATACCGCCTACGCGTGTCTCGCCGGCACGCGCAAGCACGTGTTGGCTGCCGCGTCGGAGGCCGCCAGCGTCGCCGAGATCGCGGAGATGTGTTACGCGATTGCGGGTTCGCGCGACGCGTTTCTCGCGCGGCCCTTCCTGTCGTTGAACTGCAATATCCCGGTGCCGCCGCTGCGCTTCGACCCCGAGTCCTGCGAGGTCGCCGCCGCGGCGGTACGCCACGGCATCCCGCTGCACGCGAACACCTTCGGCCAGATGGGTGCGTCGAGCCCGGTGACGCCGGCCGGCACGATCGCGCAAACCGTCGCCGAGACGCTCGCCGGCATGATCTTCGCGTGGCTCGTCGATCCGGCGGCGAAAGTGATTTTCGGTACGCGGCCGATGCTGACCGATCTGCGCACCGGCGCGATGAGTGGCGGCAGCGCCGAAGGCGCCGTGGCGATGGCGGCGACCGCGCAGATGGCCAACTACTACGGCCTCGCCGGCTCGACCATCGCCGGCGCCACCGACAGCAAGCTCGCCGATGCGCAGAGCGGCTACGAGAAGAGCCTGGCCGTCACCCTTGCGGCGCAGGCCGGCTCCAACCTCGTGACCCAGGCCTGCGGCATGCAGGCGAGCCTGATGGGTTGCGCGCTCGAAAGCTACGTCATCGACAACGACATGCTTGGCGCGATCATGAAATCGCTCGCGCCGATCGAGGTCAGCGACGAGACGCTCGCGCTCGCCGCGATCGACGAGGTCGCGCACGGCGAAGGGCATTTTCTCGGCCGCCCGGAAACGCTTGCGCGGATGCAGTCGGATTTCGTCTATCCCGGGGTCGCCGACCGCCGCGGCATCGACGAATGGCAAGCCGACGGCGGCAAGGACATACGCGCGATCGCGCTCGAGCGCACGCGTGAACTGCTCGCGACGCACTATCCGCGGCACCTGTCCGCCGCGCTCGATACGCGCCTGCGCGAGCGCTTCGACATCCGCCTGCCGCGCTCCGCGATGGAGGCGGCGTGAAGATTGCGATCGTTGGCGCCGGCGCGATGGGTTCGATCTACGCCGGCCTGTTTGCCGAGGCCGGTCACGAAGTCTGGGCGATCGACATCTGGCGCGATCATGTCGACGCGATCAACCGCGACGGCCTGCGTGTCGAAGGCGCCAGTGGCGACCGCGTTGTGACCGGAATCCGGGCGACGGCCAATACTGCCGAAGCCGGCGAATGCGATCTCTACGTGCTCGCGACCAAGGCTGCCGGCGTCGGTCCGGCGGCCGAGGCCATCGCGCCTTTAATGGGGCCAGAATCGATAGTCTTGACGATTCAAAATGGGCTCGGCGCGGGCGAGCGCATCGCGCGGTTCATGCCGACCGATTGCGTGCTGCTCGGCGTCGCCGACGGTTTCGGCGCGTCGATGCGAGGCCCGGGGCATGTGCATCACAACGCGATGAACCTGATCCGCATCGGCGAAATGAACGGCGGCCTGACCGAAAGACTCGAGCGGATTACCGGCATCTGGCGGGAAGCCGGCTTCAACGCCAGGGCATTCGCCGACATCGAGCAGCTGATCTGGGGCAAGTACATCTGCAACGTCGCTTTCAGCGGGCCGTGCACGGTGTTCGATTACACCCTCGGCGAGCTGATGGCGGATCCGGCGGCCTGGGAGATCGCCAGGGGTTGCGCGCGCGAGGTCGCGGCGCTGGCGGCGGCAAGGAAGATCGCCGTCGACTATGGCGATCCGGCCGAGTACATCGACGCATTCGGCCGCAGGATGCCCGCCGCGCGGCCGTCGATGCTGCTCGACCACCATGCCGGGCGGCGCTCCGAAATCGACGCGATTAACGGCATGGCGGTCGAACTTGGCCGCGAACTTGGCATCCCGACGCCCTACAATGAAGTCCTCACCGCGATCATCCGCCACCGCGAAAAGTCCTTCAAATGAGTTAGGGGGACAGTTTACTTGACTACCTCAATTCTGCCCTATTTCAGTGCATAATTAGGGTAATCAAGTAAACTGTCCCCCGAATTGTCAGAGCATGCTGGGGATGTCGGCGGCGAAGGTCGGGAAGGCGTAGAGCTGTTCGGCGACGGCGTCGGCGGTCAGATCATGGCGCATCGCCAGCGCGAACAGGTGAATCAGGTCGGAGCCGTGGTGGCCGAGCAGGTGCGCGCCGAGAATTCGCCGCGAATCCCGCTCCAGCAATATCTTGGCGAAACCCGCGGGTTCGGCCTGGGTCAGGGTCGAGAACCAGTCCGACATGTCCGACGTGATCGCGTCGAAATCCATACCCTGGTCTTTCGCTGCGGTTTCGGTCAGGCCGACGCTGGCGAGCGCGGGAATGGTGTAGACCGCGCTCGGTACGACCCGGTAATCCGGTTTTTGCAACTCGTCGCCGACGATGCTGCGGGCGACGACCTTGCCTTCATAGGTCGCCAGCGGCGACAGCTGCGCCGAGTGCACCAGCGCGTCGCCGGCGACCCAGACCGCGGGATTCGATTTCGAACGCAGATAATCGTCGACCTCGATGCGATTGCCGTCATGCTCGACCCCGCCGGTCTCGAGATCGAGGTCCTCGACGTTGGCGACGCGGCCGGCGCCGTTGACGACGCGGTCGGCGCCGAGCGCCTGTGCTTTGCCGTCGTGTTCGAAGCGCACCCGCAGGCGCTCGCCGTCCTCGTCGATCGCCTGCACGTCGACCTCGGTGAGTATCCGGATGCCGATGCGCTCGCTTTCCTTGCGCAGCGCGGCGACCGCGTCGGCGTCGAGGTTGCCGAGCAGCCGCGGCGCGACCTCGAGAATCGTGACTTTCGACCCGGCGCGCGCGTAGACGTGACTGAATTCCATCGCGATCACGCCGCCGCCGACGAATACGACCTCTTCCGGCCGCTTGCGCTCGCTCAGCACCTCATCTGACGTAATCATCAGCTCGGCGCCGGGAATCGACAGCGGGCGCGTCTTCGAGCCGGTCGCGATGACGATGTGCTCGGCCTCGAGGCGTTCGCCGTCGACGTCGAGTGCGCGTTCGCCGACGAAGCGCGCCGCGCCGGTATAGACGTCACCGCGCTCGCGCGCGGTGGCTTCGAGATTTTTCGGCAGGTCCGCGATCATTTCACGCTTGCGCTCGATCAGCCGCGTCCAGTCGAGCCGCGCCGCGCCGACCTCGATGCCGTGCGTCGGCGCGCGCTCGATTTCGTCGAGCGCCATCGCCGCCGCGACCAGAATCTTCTTCGGCGTACAGCCGCGGTTGGGGCAGGTGCCGCCGAACAGGTCGGGTTCGACAAACGCGATCGACTTGCCGGCTTCGTGCGCGACCTGGGAGACGCCGAAGCCGGCGTTGCCGGCGCCGACGATGACGATGTCGTAGCGTTTGCTCATGCTCGCCTCGCTTGGGACCGTCGTCGAGTCGACGGTCGCGGCTGATGGGAGATCCTTCGATGATACCGAAAATCGGGCCGGGCTGCCGACCGCCGACGGCCCGTTCGGGGCCGCCGGTTGCTATTGCCGGACTCCGTTGCGCAAACGCGAGCTGCGATTGCACCGTCTCGGCGCCGTCATCGTCGCGTGATCCGATCGCCGCGGCGGGGCCGCCGCCCGGATTTCGAATCGGTGCCGGATAGTCTGACAAAATTTCCGATATTTTCGCCAAAACGCCGAATGACTTTGGCTTTGCCGCCGGTTTTGCATACAATTTCGTCGTCGCAATCGGCCAGACCCGAAATGAATCACGCCCTCGAAGACCCACTGCGTAAACCCGAAGCGGACGGCGAACAGCAGCAGCGCGGCAACCTGCGCGCGCACGTCGAAAGCACCGTGCGCAACGCGATCTTCGACGGTCGCTACCGGGCCGGCGACAAGCTGGTCGAGCGCGAGCTGTGCGAACTGACCGGCGCCAGCCGCTCGATCCTGCGCGAGGCGCTGGTCAGCCTCGAGGCCAGTGGCCTGATCCGGCGCGAGTCCAACCGCGGTTACAGCGTCAGCCTGCTGAGCGTGCGCCAGGTGTACGAGATTTTCGAGCTGCGCGCTTCGCTCGAGACCCTCTCCGCCGAGTTGTTCGCCGAGCGCGCCAGCAACGCGGAGCTCGAGCAGCTCGGGCAGAACCTCGCCGATCTCGAGGCCTGCGTCGCCAGCGGCGACGTGACACAGATGCGGCTGGTCAAGGAGCGTTACTACGAACTGCTGTTCAGCGGCTGCCGCAACCGCGAAATCCGGCGCGCGCTCGAGAACATCATCGACCGCGTGCATTATCTGCGCGGCCGCCTGATGTCGGACCCCGAGCGGCGGCAGAAATCGCTCGACGAAATGCGCCGCCTGACCGCGGCGCTGCTCGAACGCGATCGAATCGAGGCGCGCGCGGCAAGCCTCGCGCACCTGACCGCTGCGCGCGACACGGTGCTCGCCGGCATGGCACGCGACGACGATACCCCGAGCGCGGATCCTGACCGATGAGCATTGCGCGCAGTTTCAACGGCAGTCATTACGAACTGAAGGGCCCGGCCGATGCGCCGGTCGTCGCGCTTATCCACGGCCTCGGCCTGAACCGGCAAGTCTGGCGCGACTACCTGCCGCGCCTGCAGCAGCGTTACCGCGTGCTCAGTTACGACCTGTTCGGGCATGGCGACAGCGTCGCACCGCCGGCGAAGCCGAGCCTGACGCTGTTTGCCGAACAGCTCTGCGAACTGATGAACGAGACCGGCATCGAGCGGGCAGCGCTGGTCGGTTTCTCGCTCGGCGGGATGATCAACAGGCGCATCGCGATCGATCACCCCGAACGCGTCAGCGCGCTCGTGATCGTGAACTCGCCGCACGAGCGCGAGCCCGACGCGCAGCGCCTGGTCGAGCAACGCGCGCTGGATTCCGCGGCCGGCGGCCCGGGCGCGACCCTCGACGCGACGATCGAGCGCTGGTTCACGCCGGAGTTCCGCCGCGACCACCCGGACGCCATCGACGAGGTCCGCGCCTGGGTGCTCGCCAACGAGCCCGCGGTCTACGCCGAGTGCCGCGAGGTGCTGGCGTTCGGCGTGACCGAGTTGATCCGGCCCGAACCGCCGATCGTCCACCCGACACTGGTCATGACCTGCGAGCACGACAGCGGCAGCACGCCGGCGATGAGCCAGGCGATCGCGGGCGAGATCGCCGGCGCGTCGGTCGTCGTCGTGCCCGGGCTGAAGCACATGGGGCTGGTCGAAAATCCGTCGTTCTTCATCGGCGAGATCGCCGATTTTCTCGAGCGGTCCCACTAGGCACCAATGGTTGCGGTCAGCGAAAACGACTATGATCCGCGCGACCTGCGACGCGCCTTCGGCTGCTTCATGACCGGCGTCACGATCGTCACGACCGTCGACGCCGGCGATGAACCCTGCGGCTTCACCGCCAACTCGTTCACGTCGGTATCGCTCGAGCCCCCGCTGGTTCTGGTCAATATCGCGCGCACCGCCTGGGGCTGCCCGATATTCACCGGCGCGCAGGGTTTCGCGGTCAACATCCTCGCCGGCAACCAGCGTGAGTTATCGAACCTGTTCGCGCGCGCCGGCGAGGACAAGTTCGCCCAGGTCGCCTGGTCGCCGGGGCCGGCCGGCTCGCCCATCATCGACGGGGTCGTCGCCTGGTTCGATTGCACGCTCTACCAGCAGGTCGACGCCGGCGATCACGTCATCCTGATCGGCGAGGTCTCGCATTACCAGTACAACACGCATTCGCCGCTCGGATTCTGCCGCGGCGCCTACGTCAGCTCGGCGCTGTCGCCGCGCATGCTGCAACTTGTCACGTCGCCGGGCGTGCTCAGGGTCGGCGCGATCATCGAGTACGACGGCCGGATCCTGCTGGAGCGCGATCCGAAAAGCGGGCGCCTCGCGCTGCCGACCGCGGCCAGCGTCGGCGCCGCGGCGCGCGGCGACGGCCTGCTCGGCAAGCTCGCCGCGGCCGGCATCGACGTCGACCTGCCGTTCATCTACGCCGCCTACGAGGCCGACGGTGCGCGCCACGTCTACTACCTCGGCGAGCTGCGCTCGGCGGAAGAGGCGCGAACCTCCGGCGCGCTGCAGTTCTACGAATTCGACCTGATCACCTGGGAGGAGATCAACGACGCGCCGGTAATCTCGATGCTCGAACGCTATATCCGCGAAAAGAAGTACGGTAATTTCAGCCTCTATATCGGCGACCCGCAAACGGGCGAGACGCATCCGTTCTGATCGCGGCGGCGAGTGCCGTTGCCTGGCCTGGCGCGCGCAGGCCTCAATCGGCGTTGACGACGGTCGGCGTGACTCCGCTGGCGCCGTTGCCGGAATCCGCGAGGTAGTTCGCAACCTCATCGCGCAACCAGTCCCGAAACAACCGCAGCGCTTCATCCTGGCGCGAGTTACGGCTCCAGATCAGGTAGTATCCGTAGCCCTGCAAGCGAATATCGAAGGGTTCGACCAGCAGCCCCGCGTCGATTTCGGCCTGCACCAGCGGGTTGGCCAGCGCCAGGCCTTGACCGTCGACCGCCGACTGCACGCGGACATTCGGATCGACGATGACCGGCGCGTCGGGGGTGTGCGTCGCTTCGAGCCCGGCCGCCTGCAGCCATTGTGGCCAGTAATCGATATCTTCCTGGTCGCGCAGCAAGGTCTGGCGCAGTACGTCCTCGGGTCGAGCCAGGCCGTCCGCGCGCTCGAGTAGCGCAGGCGCGCAGACCATGAACATCGGCATTTCTATCAGCAGTTCCGATTCGCTGCCGGGAAAACGTCCGTCCCCCCAGCGAATCGCGAGGTCGACATTGTCGAGCGAGAAATTCGGATCGTTGACCGAATGCTGGATTTGCAGGGTGAAGCCGTGGTGCGAATTGAGGAACCTGCCGAGCCGCGACGAGAGCCAGCGGGTGACGAAGTAAGTGGTCACCGCGACGGTCAGACGCGCATCGCCCCGCTCGGGAAATATGCGGGCGATTTCGTCGTCGAGTTCGGCGAACAGGCGAGATACGGCGCGAAACAGTGCCTTGCCCGCCGGCGTCAGTTCGACCTGGCGCGTGCGGCGATGGAACAGGGGGCTGCCGAAACCCGTTTCGAGTTGCCTGACCTGGTAGCTGATCGCCCCCTGCGACAGCGATAACTCGGCGGCGGCCAGGGTGAAACTGGAATGCCGCGCGGCGGCCTCGAAGGCGTGTAGTGCTTTGAGTGACGGGATCCTGCCGAATCGGCGCATAGATTAAATTATTTGATGTATTGACTAAATTATTTCGGTTGTAACATGAATCGTGCCGACAATAAACTACTGCTTTAAATGGATATATCAGGTTTACCAGTATTTTCCAGTTGGTTACGCAGAGTCTAAAAAACTGCTTCATGCAGGCAAGGCCCCGGTCTTTTCGACAGGCTTTCGGCGATGCCTGAAGCAGTGCTGGAAACTGCCCGCGGCGACCGCAAGCGGAAACCGGCCTGGCACTACACTCCGCCGCTACCGCTGCGCGCGTCGCCTTACTTCAGCTGGCCGCCGCGGCCGTTTGCCTGCGCGAAATGGTTACTGCGCGGCTGGCTGCCGCTGTCGGAGCGCTCGATAATCCTGCTGCTTTCGATCCTGTCGTGGCTGTATTTCCACCCGGCGCTCGAGCGCTGCCGCGAATTCGCCCCCGACTGGATCGCGCAAATCTACCTGCGCAACCTCGCGTTGATGTTTCTCGTCGCCGGTGGCCTGCACCTGTATTTCTACGTCTGGCGGCGCCAGGGCGACGAGCGCCGCTACGACGCGCGGCCGTTTCCCGAAAACAATCGCGTGTTCACGTTCAACTCGCAGGTGCGCGACAACATCTTCTGGTCCTGCGCCAGCGGCGTAACGATCTGGACTGCCTACGAGGCGCTGATGATGTGGGCCCTGGCGAACGGTTACGCACCGATGCTCGACCTGCCGGGCGACTGGCCGTGGCTGGTGCTGATGATCCTGCTGCTGCCGGCCTGGGAAACTTTCCATTTTTTCCTGATTCATCGCTTGATCCACTGGCCACCACTGTACCGGCGCATACACTCGCTGCACCACCGCAACACCAACGTCGGACCCTGGTCCGGCCTGTCGATGCACCCGGTCGAGCATCTGATCTACCTGAGCACGGTACTGATTCACTTCGTCGTGCCGGCCAGCCCATTGCTGATCATTTTCCACCTGCAATACTTCACGCTGTCGGCGGCGACGACCCACGCAGGTTATGAGGGCATCGCCGTCGGCGGCAAACTGCTATTGCCGCTCGGCACCTATCACCACCAGCTGCATCATCGCTACTTCGAATGCAATTACGGCGGCCTCGAAATCCCGATGGATCGATGGACCGGCAATTTCCACGATGGCACGCCCGAATCGCACCAGCAGTTTCTCGCGCGACGCCGGCAGAAAGCGAATGCCTGAACTAACCGTCAAGGACTTGCTCGAGTTGAAGGGCGTGCGCCAGATCCCGTTCGTGCAGGTAACGCGCGGCGAAGAAGCAATCGCCGCGGCGATCGCCGGGATCGATATGATCGGTTCCGGGTTCCGCCCCGAGACGCGACACTTCCCGACCCTGGTGCCGGATTCCCACTTCCAGTTCGGCCTCGACTGGGGCCGGCAGGCGAACGCCGCGGAAGCGTTGCGCGAAGCGATGCAGGCAATGGAGGCCGGCGCGGAGTCGATTTACTGCGCGATGAGCCCGGCGGTAGAGCACGACGTATCGATCGAGCGGGATGAGTTCGATCGTTTCCTCGACTCGATAGATCCAGCGGGTGAAGCCTGATGCGGGACTCGGCTCGAGCCGTGATCATCGGTGGCGGTATCGGCGGCTTGTCGGCGCTCTACCACCTGACGCTCGAGGGCTGGACCGACGTGATCCTGGTCGAGCGCGACGAGCTGACCTCGGGGACGACCTGGCATTCGGCGGCGCAATGTCCGAACCTGGCCTTCA
>JAHEKJ010000120.1 GCA_024638385.1 Gammaproteobacteria bacterium
CCGGCTTAATCGCATCGCCGAGCTGAGCCATAACGAACAGATTCGCGTCGCGTCGAACGCGGTGACCATGTCCGAGTTCATCCACGGCTGGCGCCGCGAGCACCGGCTTTCGCAACCGCTCACGGGCGCGATATTCGACACGCTGATCGATGTCTTCCACGAACAATTGCTCGACCGTGGGGTAATCAGCCCTGCGGTCGAAGAACTGGCCGATCGCTACGAGTACCAGCCGCGCTACCAGGCGCTGGTGCAGGACATGTTCGCCGAAGCCTATGCCGGAGAAAAGCCGGCATTCCGGGAGGCGCTGCTGGATGCGCGCGACATCATCGGCCTTTACCTGGCCGAAACCTGGCGCCGCCTGCCGGCCGACTACCTCAGCTACCTGCAGGTGGGCGACACGCTGTGCGCGGTCGACCGCGATTTCTCCGCCGGCGAGTACACCGGGATCATCGTCGAAAACTTCGACTATCGCGAGATCGGCCGGGTGCCGCTGGGACCGCAGCTGGCGAAGCTGCCGCGCGAGAATCACATGGATTCGCCGCGCTGGATGTCGCCGCGCCGCTGGGAGTTCGACGCGCAATTGCGAGGGGCCTATTGAGCGGGGTCAAGGGCCAAAGAATGCAGGACCCGGCCGAGGTCGACAGCGGCTGGATGGTGAAGTTGGACGACAACTAGAACCACGACAGGAGGAATGTTATGAGTAACCTGATGATGCCGTCGAGGGTGTTGCTCTATGGTCGAGTACTACGGGGCATCGAAATCAATGTTCGTGTCTTCGACGCCGGGGTCGGTGGGATACCGGGGCTCGGAAGCAATCGATTCTTGCGCGAGCAGTTCGATCCCAGCACGCCCGACGGCGAGCTGCCCTGTTTCGCGATGATCTACGGTTTCGAGTACGAAGCGCATTACCACGACTTGATGGCGCCCGCGATCATGCTGGTGCACGGCGAGGGCGTCGAT
Source organism: Gammaproteobacteria bacterium (assembly GCA_024638385.1). Classification (GTDB taxonomy): domain Bacteria; phylum Pseudomonadota; class Gammaproteobacteria. The sequence goes on from JAHEKJ010000120.1 coordinate 961, forward strand.
TACAGCCGGGGCCGCCGGGTCGTCGCCGCGGCTGCAGCCGCCGCTGCAGCGCACGAAGCTACTCCGGACAGCGTAGTTGCCGCCGCCCTGTCCGCCGCTGACGGTCCAGGCGCGGCGGAAAGCGCCGTCGTCAACGCCGCCCGAAGAGCCGCCGCCGAGGATGGAGCGAGCGCCGAGAGCGTGGCTGCAGCTGCCGCCCAGGCGTCCGCCGATACGCCCTACATCGGCCGGGTCGAAAAGCCGTTCCCGGACTTCGCCGACAACGTCAGGATCTGGCCATACGACAAGGCCGACTTTTCGCTGCGACTCGACCCCTGTTCCGGGCCGCTCGAATCGATTCTGCTCGAGGCCGAGATCGACGACGCGGAACTGGCGGACGAGATGGCGGGACGCAAGGTTAGCGGCAGAAAGGTGGGCGGCTACCTGGGCCGGGGGCGCAAGGTGAGCGGCCGAAAGGTCGGTATCAGCGGCCGCAAGATCCGCGGCGAATAACGGTAGTCAGGTCAATCCGGCTTTCTGCAAGCCGTCGATGAAATGCGCGGTATCGTCGGGATACTTGTCGGGCAGCATTTTGCTCCATTGCTCGACGGAAAAATCCGGATGCGCGGCGAGCGTTTTGCGGGCATGTTTCCGCGCCAGCTCGATTTGCCCCAGCTGGGCGTAGCTGGCGGCCAGGATGCGGCTGCCCTCGGTGGGGTTGTTCATTTGTTCGACCGCGTCGATTGCATTCTGGTACTGCTTGAGATTGTAGTAGGCGCCTCCCAGGTTCCACAGGTATTCGTCGGGGTAAAACGGGTTGAGGTGCATGGCTTTCTTGATCAACTCGACCGCCTCGTCGGAGCGCCCGGAGTGGGCATAGGTGTCGGCGAGGTCCGCGATCACGTCGGCGTCGTTGGGATTCAGCTGGAGGGCGCGCTGGTACGCATTTATCGAGATATCATGGTTCTTCTGGTAAAGCGAAACGAACCCGACGCGCGCATGGCCACGCGCATCGCCCTCGTCGAGCGATACGGCTTGCCTGGCCAGGGTCGACGCGAAATCCAGCGAATCGTCCGGATGTTCGGTCCACGAGAAAAGCCATTCCAGGTTCAGCGTCTGGGCGATCGACGAAAAGGCGCGCGCGTAACGTGGATCGAGTTTTACGGCCGTTTCGTAGTATTTCCGCGCCTGCCGCAAATCGTCACGTGTATAGCGATATATGTGTTGCTGTCCCTTCAGTACCATGTCGTAGGCTTCGTGGTTACCGGGCAGCATGCGCGCATGATTGGCGCTTTCCTCGGCGCTGATTTTTACCGCGCAGACGTTGCAAATGATCGCGGCTATGTCGTCCTGGACCTCGAATATATCGTCTAGATCGCGATCGTAATGCTCGGTCCAGACGGTCTGATCCTTCAGCGTATCGACGAGCTGGATAGATATTCGAACGCGGTTACCGGCGGTGCGAACACTCCCGTCGGCGATATAGCGAACGCCCAGTTCGGCGCCGATTTGTTTTGCCGGTCTCGTCTTTCCCTTGTAGGTAAACGATGAATTGCGCGAGATGACGAAAAGGTTGTGGAACTTGGCCAGGTTGGTGATGATGTCTTCGGCGATTCCCTCCGAGAAATACTCGTAGTCCGGGTTGCCGGTGGCGTTCTTGAATGGCAGCACGGCGATGGAAGGGCGCACGGACAAGTGTTCCTTGTCCGCTTTCGGTGCGGTTACCATGGCGGATCCGCGGGGGCTGGCGACCATCATCGCCGCCGTCGTTTCTTTTACGATGCGGAATACGCCGATCGGTTCCTTGATGTTTTTGAGGCGTTGCGGGCCGAGATTTTCATAACCGAAGTATTTCGAATCCTTGACTTGTTCGTGCACCGCGCTGGATATGAAAACGCCGCCGGGATCACACAGGCCCTCGATGCGGGCGGCGATGTTGACCGCATCGCCGTAGTGGTGTTTGTCGTCGTGAAGCACATCACCGAGGTGGATGCCGATGCGAAAACGAATCTGCCGATGTTCCGGAAAGACCTTGTTGTATTCTTCGACGCTGTCCTGCGTGTTGCCGGCAAATCGGACCGAATTCACCGCGCTCGAGAAAACGGCAAAAAAGCCGTCGCCGCGAATATCGAGAATTTCCCCATCGAACAGGTCGCATCCCCTGGCAAACAGGTCGGTCAGTTCGCTGATACCCTTGTGCGTAGTCTCTTCGTCGTCTTGCATCAGCCGGGTATAGCCAACGACATCGGCGAACAGGATTGCTTTCAGCTCCCGGCGATTCGTGGTGTCGTCACTGTCAACCATTGAACATGTCCTATCGGATCTGCAATAGTTGGTTTCACATCGAGGCCTTACCCATGCCTGAGTGGCCAGATCCACCTGTTCTCCCGGTCGCGCCCGAACGCGACATCTACCCCCTTGTCCAGGGCTTCGCTCAACGGCTCCCTGGACGCGGCCCACTCGCTCGAAAGCAAACCGACGATGTCGACATCGCCGTATTCGCCGTCATAGAAATATCCCTCTCGCATGCGCCCTTCGCCGGTAAAACCCAGCCGTTTTACGAGGCCTGCCGAGGCGGTGTTGTCGGCGTGAACATAGGTCGTAATTCGGTGCAACCGCAGCTGGAAATACGCCAGATCGAGCAATAACGCGGTGGCGCGCAAAGCGATCCCGTGGCGCCGCATGTCCTTTTTGATGTAGACAAACACGACGCCGTTGCCATTGGCGTAACTGATTTCCTGCAATCCGGTATGTCCGACCGGATCGCCCTGCTCATCGCGTATCGAATAAAGATAATCGGTGCCGGGCTCCGAATGCTCCAGGTCGTTTTGCCACAGTTTTTCCAGTGATCTCGTGTTCAACGGCACCGATAGCCTGCTCTCGATCTGTGCCAGATCTTTGATGTCCTCGTACCAAACTGCAATACGTTCGACATCATTGGCAGCGAGTGGTTTCAGGTAAAAGTGCCGGGCATTCGTGTCTCGCTGCGGATTCATTTCAGGCTCGCGAGGGTCGAGACGTCGGTGCGCATGTTTATACTTCCTCCCATGGAGATCCTTCCCTTTTCTCTGAAAAAAGATCTTAACACTCCTGAAAACCTATCTCGAATGACATTACCGGTTCTTTTCCCGGTTTGCGATTGACTTCTGTGACGCTACACCCTTGCGTAAACGGGCCGCCGTTGCTGGCTATCCGCGTACCGATATAACAGCACTGGCCCCGGTGAGCGGCTCAGGGATTCCCCGGCATCAGGCCGCACTGGCCGAGCACCGTTTGCCAGGCCTCGGTGTGGCGGTGCAGGGCTCGTTCGTACCGGGTCCAGAGCGCTTCCGGTGCGTCGAGGCTGAGCTGGGCTTCGAAATAGGCCGCGAATGTCGGCGGCATTTGCGCCTGTTGCGCCGCCGCCAGCCGATTGACCGACTCAAGCCAGTTGCGGGCCTGTCGATGCGCCTGGGCCAGATAAGGCTGCACCTGCGCCACGTAGTACTTGCGAAAGACGTTGTCCAGAATGCGTGCATTGGGAGTGGGTCGCTGGTTGTAACACATCGGCCGATTCTCGAGCCGGGACTCGATCGCCCGGGCAGCGGCATCGAGATGCAACCGCAGCAGCTCCAGCGCACCCAGCAGCTCGCCCGCCATGCGACGCGAGGTCAGCGCCTTGTAGTGCGCTTCCAGCCGCGCGGATTCGAGCTCCAGCGTTGCGTCGCCGAGCCGGCTACCCAGGCTTGCCAGGTGCTCGAGGGCGCGCTCGATTTCCGCGGTCTGCGCGCCGGCCGCATCGATCGGTAGCGGCGCCGCCGCCAGCGAGAACATCTGCTCGAACTCGGGACTGCCGAAGGTCGCGTTCCAGTAAGCCCTCGGCAGATCGGCGGTTTTGATTGCGACGATTTCGTCGAGCGTCTGCTGCAGCGCGAAGAGTTTGCTGCCTTTTTCCTCGAGTTGCCGGCGACATTGGCGCGCGCTGACCAGCAGTCGGTGCTCGTAGATGAGCTGTTGCGAAACGGGCATCACCTTGCCCAGGCTGCTGTTGCGTTCGCCGATGATTTCCTGCAGACCGCATTGAATCAGGCCGAGGAACTCGAGCATGCCGATGCGGACGTCGGCGAGCGGCAGTCTCAGGTCGCGGCGATCCGGGTAGCGCAGCAGATCGCTCTCGAACGCATCATCGGCGGCAGCCTCCGATTCGGTGACATTTTCCACCCGCGAGACATAGTCGAGGAGCAACGCCTGCGGATCGTCGGCGTCGCTGCAGGCCGCGGCGCCGGCAAGCAGTATTGTTGCCGAAGCAAATAGTCTGCAAAGATGGCCGAGCCTGCGTATCATGCTGAACCCCGCGGGGAACGGGAAGTATAAACGCAACGGCGTGCGCGAAGCAGTCGCGACCGTCGCGGTATCCGGAGCACGAGGCGCCGCCGATTTTACCGAACCGTCGAGTGGCCGCGGCGATAACCGATTGCGCGTCCGACAGGCAACCCGGATACGGACAAGGCGGGACAGAGCGCGCGGTTTCGTGACGCCCGATCCCGCCCCGTGACCTCTCCCGGCGCGATCCCTTACTGCGCGAGCGACGCCAGCGTGTGGTTCAGGGTTTCGCTCGGGCGCATCACCGACTTTGTCTTCTCCGGGTCGGCGAAGTAGTAACCGCCGATGTCGACGGGCCGGCCCTGGACCGAATTGAGTTCGTCGACGATCTTCTGCTCGTTGTCGGCCAGCGCCTTTGCCAGCGGCGCGAAGTGTGCCTGCAATTCGGCATCCTCGGTCTGCGCGGCGAGCGCCTGCGCCCAGTACATCGCCAGATAGAAATGGCTGCCGCGGTTGTCGATTTCGCCGGTGCGGCGCGACGGCGATTTGCCGTTGTCGAGCAGCTTGCCGGTCGCCTCGTCGAGGGTTTGCGCCAGGATCTTCGCCTTGCCGTTGTCGTGCTTGATCGCGACGTCTTCGAGCGAGACCGCCAGCGCCAGGAATTCGCCTAATGAGTCCCAGCGCAGGTGATTCTCCTCCACCAGCTGCTTGACGTGCTTGGGCGCCGACCCGCCGGCGCCGGTCTCGAACAGGCTGCCGCCGGCCATCAGCGGCACGATCGACAGCATCTTGGCGCTGGTGCCGAGCTCCATGATCGGGAACAGGTCGGTCAGGTAATCGCGCAGGATATTGCCGGTGACCGAGATCGTGTCCTTGCCGCGAATGATCCGCTCGAGCGTGTAGCGCATCGCGCGCGTCTGCGACATGATCTGGATGTCGAGGCCGTCGGTGTCGTGGTCCTTCAGGTAGCGGCGCACCTTCTGGATCAATTGCCACTCGTGCGGGCGATACTCGTCGAGCCAGAAGACCGCCGGCATGCCCGACAGGCGGCAGCGCGTCACGGCGAGCTTGACCCAGTCGCGAATCGGGGCATCCTTGACCTGGCATATACGCCAGATGTCGCCCGTTTCTACCCGGTGTTCGAACAGCACCTCGCCGTCCTCGCGGACGACACGGGCCGTGCCGTCCTGCGGAATCTCGAAGGTCTTGTCGTGCGAGCCGTATTCCTCGGCCTTTTGCGCCATCAGCCCGACGTTCGGGCAGGTGCCCATCGTCGCGGGATCGAAGGCGCCGTGCGTCTTGCAAAAATTGATCACCTCCTGGTAGATGCGCGCGAAGGTGCTTTCCGGGATCACCGCCTTGGTATCCCTGGGTTTGCCGTCGGCGCCCCACATCTTGCCGCCGTTGCGAATCATCGCCGGCATCGACGCGTCGACGATCACGTCGCTGGGGGTGTGCAGGTTGGAGATGCCTTTCGCCGAATCGACCATCGCCAGCTCGGGGCGCTTTTCGTGGCAGGCGTGCAGGTCGCGCTCGATTTCCTCGCGCTGGGTGCCCGGCAGGTCGGCGATCTTGTCGTAGACGTCGCTGAGGCCGTTGTTGACGTTGATGCCCAGCTCCTCGAACAGGGCGCCGTGTTTTTCGAAGGCTTCCTTGTAGTAGATCCGGACCGCGTGGCCGAACACGATCGGGTGCGACACCTTCATCATCGTCGCCTTGACGTGCAGCGACAGCATGACGCCGGTTTCGCGCGCGTCTTCCATCTGCTCTTCGTAGAAATCGCACAGCGCCTGCTTGCTCATGAACATGCTGTCGACGATTTCGTCTTTTTGCAGCGCGATGTTGTCCTTGAGCACGAGGGTCTCGCCGGATTCGGTGACGAGATCCATGCGCACGACGCAATCCTCTTCCATCGTCATGGACTTTTCGTTGGAGTAGAAATCGCCGCCGCGCATGTGCGACACGTGGGTGCGCGACGCCTGGCTCCACGGCGCCATCGAATGCGGGTTCTTCATTGCGTAGCGCTTGACTGCGGGCGGCGCGCGGCGATCGGAGTTGCCCTCGCGCAATACCGGGTTGACCGCGCTGCCGAGGACTTTGGAATAGCGACTGGCGATATCCCTTTCCTCGTCGGATTGCGGGTCGCCCGGGTAGTCGGGCACGGCGTAGCCGCGCGCCTGCAATTCCTCGATCGCCGCGGTCAGTTGCGGCACCGAGGCGCTGATGTTGGGCAACTTGATGATGTTGGTGTCGGGATCCTGGGTCAGGCGGCCCAGCTCGGCGAGGTTGTCGTCGACCTTCTGCTCGGCGGACAGGGTGTCCGGAAACGCGGCCAGGATTCGCGCCGCCAGCGAGATATCGCTCTTGGCGATCTGTATGTCGGCCGGGGCGGTGAAGGTCCGGATGATCGGCAGCAGCGAGCAGGTCGCCAGCAGCGGCGCCTCGTCGGTCAGCGTGTAGTAGATTTTCGATTGCTTGTCAGCCATGAGTAATCCGATGGTCAGGTTGCGGTTGTTTCGGGCCGTCGACGCCATGATTTGGATTGCGGACGATCCTATCGGCGATTGGCCAGGAGACTAATGATACCCGTGTTTGTGCGCCGGGCTAAAGACCAAAATGACGGATTCTTCGCCGGATCAGGGCGCAGCCGGGATTTTCGGTTCGGAGCCGGGGTCGTTGTCCGGTTTTCCCGTCGAGCGCCGCGATTTCGGCATCGTGTTGTTCGCTATACCCGTGCCTGCAACCATGTGCCTGCGCCAGGCTCGAGCACGGTCGCGGGCACGAGTGGTATACTCGGCCGCGGTGGGTAACCCGGAGTTGGAAATGCAGCGCTATCTCTGTGGCCATGCCGGCGGCAAGGACGCGGTGCGGCTGATCGACGACTGCCTGACGCAGATCGGCCGGGTGCCGGCGGACGCCAATTTAGGATTCGTCTACGCCACCGACGCGCTCGCAGCGGACCTCGACGGCGTCGTCGAGAAGTTGCGCCTCGCGACGGGAGTCGAGCGCTGGACCGGTACGGTCGGCGTCGGTATCAGCGCGACCGGCCGCGAGTATTACGACCAGCCGGCGCTCGCCGTCATGCTGGCTTCGTTTCCGGAATCGGCCATCCACGCGGTGCCGCTGCAGCGCGACGGCGTCGACGGCTTCATCGACGAGGCCGCCGACTGGCTGCGCCGGGACGAATTTCACTTCGGGATCCTGCACGCCGATCCCTCCAACCCCGCAACGCCGTCGCTGATCGAGGCCCTCGCCGAGCGCACGCCGGGCGCGTTTTTCGTCGGCGGGCTAACGTCTTCGAACGGCGCCAACCTGCAGGTCGTCGACGGCGTGACCGAGGGCGGCGTGTCCGGCGTGCTGTTCTCGAGCGAAGTGCCGGTGGTCAGCGGCCACACCCAGGGTTGCACGCCGATTGCCGGCAAGCACGTCGTCACGTCCTGCGAGCGCAACATCCTGATCGAGCTCGACGGCCGGCCGGCGCTCGAGGTGCTCAAGGAGGACGCCGGCGAGGTCATCGCCAAGGACCTGCAGCGCCTCGCCGGCTACATTTTCGCCGCGCTGCCGATCACCGGCTCGGATACCGGCGATTACATGGTACGCAACCTGCTCGGCATCGACGCCGAGGACGGGCTCGTCGCGATCGGCGAGATCGTCGGCCACGGCCAGGAAATCATGTTCTGCCGGCGCGACGGCAACAGCGCGCGCGAAGACATGCAGCGGATGCTGGCCGACATAGGCGGGCGGCTCGACGCGGAGCCGAAAGGCGCGGTCTACTATTCCTGCCTCGGCCGCGGCCGCTACCAGTTCGGCGACGATTCGGAAGAGCTAAAATTCATTCGCGACGCGCTCGGCGATATCCCGCTGGTCGGCTTTTTTGCCAACGGCGAAATCTTCCACAACCGGCTCTACGGCTATACCGGCGTGCTGACCCTGTTTTGCTGATCGGCGGTCGGACGCATGGCTAACCCGGCCAGGCTGTTCGGCGGCGGCCGAATTTTCACCGCCGACTCCGACCGGCCGTGGGCCGACGCGTTGCTGGTCGACGGCGACGAGGTCGTCGCCGAGGCCGGCCGGCTCGGCGCCGAGTGCTTCGAGATCGGCGACGGATTATTACTGCCCGGCTTCGTCGACGGCCACGCGACCCCGGTCGCAGTCAATCGACGACGCGCGTGACCGGCGCCGGTTCCCCGGCCTCTTCGGCGTCCATGTGCTCGACCTTGACGAGTTTCGGGTAGACCAGCAGGAACACGCCGATGATCAGGTAGCCGATCGTCAGGCCGCCGAACTCGGGCAGGTGCAGGCTGGCCGAATGGATCACGCCGATCGACGCCATGGCCGCCGCGGCGAGCGAAAAGCCACCGGCATTCTTGAAGTCGCCGTCGATCACGCTGGCGGCGATCGCGCCCCAGATTAGCCCGGTGATGATCGCGCCCTGCGACAGCACCAGGTGCCCCTCGAGGTGCGCGCCCTGCTGCAGCAGCGCGCCGACCAGCGCCTGATCCGACAAATTCGGCAAGCCCTCGACGCCGACGTCGCGCAGCGCGTTGATCAGCGAGCCCCACTTGACCATCAGGAAACTCGACACGTGCGGGATCATCGCGATCGCGACCGCTGCCATGTGGCTCGGCTTGACGCTGGCCGAGGTATTGCTGATCAGGCTGATCGCGACGAACACGAGGATCGGCGCGGCCGCGGCGATCGGAATCAGGTCGGACAGGAACGCGAGCAGGCCGAAAAACGCGGCCAGCGGAATCACGACCGCGACGCCGATGATGTAGCCCGCGTGCGCGTTCATGCGCTTGTAGGCCGGATGGCCGATGTAGACCGTGGTCGGGAACGGCGAACCGAACAGCGCGCCGATCATCGTGCCGGCGCCGTCGGTGACCTGGCAGGTCGCGACCGGGTACTTGTCGCCGGCGGCCTCGGCCGATTCGACGTTGTTCATGGTCTCGATGAAATTGTAGATCTGCACCGGCACCAGCACGAGGAACAGCTCGATGTTGGCGAACAGGTGCTGAATGCCGACGAACAGGTCACCGAAATACGGGATCGGCGGGTAGAAGCCAACGCCGCCGAAATTGATCTTGGCCTCGCCGAGACCGAACGCGATCAGCGTGCCGACGACCAGCGCGACCAGGCCGGCCGGCAGGTTGTACGGCAGCTTGAAGCGGCCGATCAGGCCCCACAGGATCAGCAGCATCGACACGAAGCCGATAATCGGGTCCTCGAAAACCTCTGCGAACGGTACGGTACCGATGAACACCAGCGCGATACCGCAGAGCGTGCCGAGCATGCCGGCGCGCGGCGTCACGCGTTTCAGGAACGGCCCGATCAGCGCGCCCAGCGCGGCGACGATGCCGCCCATGAAGCCGGCGCCGATGCCGACCTGCCACGCCAGCACCGCGTCGTTGGTGGCCCAGTAGATCGGCCCGATCACGCC
>JAHEKJ010000022.1 GCA_024638385.1 Gammaproteobacteria bacterium
CCTCCCCGCCGCCGCGTCGAATTAAAAAACCCGGCGCAAGGCCGGGTTTGGTTGTGAAAGTAACAGTTACTCGAGACCGAAACAGTTCGCGTAATACGTGGTCGTTGCCGGCCAATCGCTAAAAATCCCGAGAATGCCGACCCGCCTTGCAAGCACGTCCAGCGCCTCGTACAGGTCGCTGTCCTTTTCCACCGCCGGGCCGATCGTCGCGTAGTAGAACGTCGCGTTGCCGGCCGCGTTGACCGCGCCGTTGCGCAGGTCCGAGCGCTCCAGCGTCCAGGTGATTATGTAGCGCCACGGTATCCGGCCGACGCTTCGCCGCGCCGCTAGCGTCGCCGCTTCGCGGCTGCCGCGATCGCGGCGGCTTGCAGCGGCGGACAGGGCAGGCTGCCGAACGAGCAGAAGACGCAACAATCTCCCGGCTCGGGGCGCAGCAGGCTGCCGCAAGCCACGCATTCGTAGAAAAACAGGCACGCGTCGGTCGGCATGGTTTCGGTTTCGCGATGACCGCAGTGCGGGCAGGTGAGCGTCGACTCGAGAATCACGTCGCTCACCGCGTCGACGCTCCCGGCCCGTCCGCTGTATCGGCCGTGACGGTCGGCGACGTTCCGGGCTCGCAACGGCGCCGGGCGGGCCGCCACAGGTCCCAGGCCGAGACGATCACCATCAGAGCGAGCGCGGCGTAGATCGCGTCGGCGCGCCACGGCGTCGCGAAGTAGAATTCGAGAATCAACAGGATCGCGGCCGGCCCGGCCATGCCGGCCAGAGCGCGATACCAATGGCGATGTTGCAGGTAACCCACTGCGTGGACGACGAGCGTCAGCCAGGCGGCCGCGGGCAATACCCGCGTCAGCAGGAATCCTTCCCACTGCGCCAGGAATCCGAGCCCGAGCGCGGCGCCGAGGCTCGCGATCGCCGGGAAGCAAACCGCGCAGCCCATCGCCGCGACGATCGCGCCGAGCGAGCCCGACTTGTCGCCGATCCGGGTCAGGAGTTCGAGGTGTCGGGTCATCGTCGTATCTCGGGTCCACGCATTGCGGCCGAGTCTAGACTCCGGACCCCGGTACGGAGTCAAGCGATTTTCGAGTCAGTTTTCGCGGACGAGCGCTTCGATGAGCGGGCAGTCGTGCATCCCGGAATTGCTGCGACATTGCCGGAGCAGCGTCGCGACGGCGCCCTCGAGCCGGCGCAGGTCGGCCAGCTGCGCGCGGATTCGCTCCAGTTTCCGATTGGCGACATCGGCGACGACGTCGCACTGCGCGCGCGACAGTTGCAGCAACTGGTCGATTTCGACAAGGCTGAAGCCGAGGCCCTTGGCGCGACCGATGAAGCGCAACCGCTCGAGTGCAACCTGATCGTAGCGACGATAACCGTGCGCCGGTCTGGGCGGCCGCCGCAGCAGCCCGCGGCGCTCGTAGTAGCGAATCGTTTCGACGCTGACCCCGGCTTCCCTGGCGAGCTGTCCGATTGTGTAAGGCATGCTTCCCCGACTCGACGCGTTATCCGGTAGACGAGCTTAGCACGGCGGGGTTCCCGTCCCGGCGCAAAAAACCCGCCTACTTCGTCGGTCCGGCAGGCGCGAGCGCGCGCAAGTAGTCGACCACCGCGTGCGCCTGCACGTCGGCGTAACGCACCAGATCGTCGAAGTGGCGCACGAGAATGCGCACGTACTCGGTGGTCGTGAAGGCGAAATACATCTGCCCGACGTACATGGCGGCGCGGCGCGCGCCGAAGATCGTATACGGCACCGAGTAGCGCCGCCGCGCGTCGAACAGGTACAGGCGGACGCTCGGGTAGAGCTCTTCGAGCGTGGAGATCATAACGTCGACCTGCTCGTCGCGCGCCTCGGCGTCGAACTCTCGCCACAGCCCCTCGCCGCGCGAGAAGCTCTCGAGCGCCTGGCGCGGCATGCAGATTTCGAGGTCGTTGTCCGGCCCGCGAATGAAGTCGCGGTGGAACTGCGCCTGCTCCTTGGCGCGACTTACCGGACGCTCGGCCACTTCGCCGTACTCGTACTCGAGCACCCGGTCGGTCTTGACGATGTCGGGCAGCAGCGCCGGCACGTAGCGGATCTTGAGGCCGGCGGCCTCCTCGTACCAGCGCTTCAGGTTGCTGTCGGCCGGGCTCGGCTCGTGCGGCGCGACCTCGAACGACTGGCGCAGGATCTCGGCGCCGTGGCGACTGTCCTGGCTCAGACCCAGCAGCCAGTCGGTGCTGACCTGCAGCACGCCGGCGAGCGCGGCGATCGTGTCGGCGCGCGGAACGCGCAGGTTATCCTGGGCGAGCAATTGCGACAGCGTCGAGCGATCGACGCCGGTCGCGCGCGACAATTCGGACTGATTGAGGCCGCGATCCTGCATCGCCTCGAACAGGCGCACGCGGAAAATCCCGACGAATTCGCGTTTATTCATAACCGTTCTGTCAAATTTGGTGACTAAATACTACATAAATTTTATTTAAATAGCATTTTTGCTTTCATGCTTCTTATAAAAACGTCGACAAAACAACGTGCGCTCCCTAAATTCTGGAAAAACCGCGTAAAAAAAGGTGATTTAACGTCGATGCAACCCGCCCCCGCTCGCGCAGCGCAGTTCGTCTCCGCGAACGTCGAATGGCCGACCTGGCTCGTGCTGGTCGCCGTCTATGCCGGCTGGATGCTGCTGACGTTTAACTGGACATCGATTCCCGGCTGGCTGCTATGGCTCCCCGGGGGTTATCTCGTCACGCTGCACGGCTCGCTTCAGCACGAGGCGATTCACGGCCATCCGACGCGCAACCGCCGAATCAATCTCGCCCTGGTCTGGCCGCAGCTGATGCTGTGGTACCCGCTCGAGTTTTACGCCGAACAACATACCCGCCACCACGACAGCGACTTGACCGATCCGGAACTCGACCCCGAGTCGTTTTACGTCGCACCCGCGCGCTGGCGGCGCCTCGGCGACGTCCATCGGCGCGTATTGCTGTTCAATCAAACCTTTACCGGGCGCATGCTGATCGGCCCCTGGCTCGGCAGCTACCGGCTGTGGCGCGCCGTGGCGGAGCGGCTGCTGCGCGGCGATTTCAGCCATGCCGGAATCATCGCGCGTCACGCGACCAGCTGCGCGCTGGTGCTCTACTGGGTGCTGGTAATTTGCGACATGCCTTTTTATTTCTACCTGCTTGCCTTCGTCTGGCCCGGCAGCAGCCTGATGATGATGCGTTCGTTTCTCGAGCACCGCTATCGTCCCGAGCGCGATGAGCGCACCGTCGTGGTCGAAGGCTGTTTGCTGACGCAATTGCTGTTCCTGAACAACAATTTTCACGCGGTGCATCACGATCACCCCGGCCTCGCGTGGTACCGGATTCCGGCGACCTGGCGGCGCGAACGCTCGGCGACGCTCGCGCGCAACGGCAATTATTTTTACCCGGGATACTGGTCGATCGTGCGTCACTACCTGTTCAAACCCTGGGATCACCCGGCCTACCCGGCATAAACCTCGCGACCCGGCATCCGCCACGGCCGCGCTATCCGCGAGGTTCGCAGCAGCGCTTGAACTTGCGCCCGCTGCCGCACGGGCAGGCTTCGTTGCGGCCGGGTTTCCACGGCGTGAAGGTCGGCGGCAGGATATCGCCCCGGGTGTAGTACCAGCGCCCGTCCTCGCGCACGAACTCGCTGCGCTCGTGCAGCGCGTCGACGCGGCCATCGCTCAGCCAGCGCGCCTCGAACTCCACGCTCGCGCGCGCCTGCCGCTCGTCGGCGGCGATGACATCGAGACCGAGCCAGCGCAGCGCCGGGTCCGGCGTGAGCTCGGCCGGCCGGTAATCGGGGTGCCAGCTCGCGGCGAGATAAGCGGTTTCGCCCAGGACGTAAGCGCTATAGCGCGAACGCATCAACTGCGGCGCATTCTCGGCCACCGCGGTCTGTGATATAAAGGGCCCGCAACAACGGCCGTAAGTTCGGCCCGAGCCACAAGGACAGTTCGACTCGATATCCATCAGGAAGACTTTACACCATGACTTCAGCACTCGAAATCCTGCAAAGCCGCTTCGGCTTCGACCGCTTCCGCCTGCAGCAACAGGCCATCATCGACACGCTCACATCCGGCGGCGACGCGCTGGTACTGATGCCGACCGGCGGCGGCAAATCGATCTGCTACCAGATCCCGGCGATCCTGCGCGCCGGCACCGGCATCGTAATCTCGCCATTGATCGCGTTGATGCAGGACCAGGTCGATGCGCTCGCGCAAAACGGCATCGCCGCGGCCTTTCTCAATTCGTCCCAGGGCCTCGACGCACAGCAATCGATCCGCCGGCGGCTGCTCGCGGGCGAGCTCGACCTGCTCTACGTCGCGCCCGAGCGCGCGGTCGGCGACGATTTTCTCGAGTTACTGGGGCGCTGCGAGCTGGCGCTGATCGCGATCGACGAGGCCCACTGCGTGTCGCAATGGGGGCACGATTTTCGCCCCGACTACCGCGAGCTGTACCGCCTGCACGAGCGCTTTCCCGACGTACCAAGGATCGCGCTGACCGCGACCGCCGACGGGCGCACGCTGCGCGAAATCGAACAACAGCTGCAGCTCGAGGATGCCGCGCGTTACATCCACAGTTTCGACCGGCCGAATATCTTCTACCGGATCGCGCAGGGCGACGGCGGCCGCCAGCGGCTATGGGATTTCATCGGCGAGCGGCATCCACGCGACGCCGGCATCGTCTACTGCCTGTCGCGCAAGAACACCGAGGCGGTCGCCGAGTTTCTCGCCGCGCGCGGGCGCGTCGCGCTGCCCTACCACGCCGGGCTCGACAAGGCGACGCGCGCCGAGCACCAGCGCCGGTTTTTGCGCGACGACGGCGTCATCATCGTCGCGACGATCGCCTTCGGCATGGGCATCGACAAGCCCGACGTGCGCTTCGTCGCGCACCTCGGCCTGCCGAAGAACATCGAATCCTACTACCAGGAAACCGGCCGCGCCGGGCGCGACGGCGAGCCGGCCGACGCGTGGTTGATCTACGGCTTGCAGGACATCGTCAAGCTGCGCCAGATGATGCAGCTAAGCGACGCCGACGAAGCCTACAAGCGCGTGTTGCATCAGAAAATGGAAGCGCTGCTCGGCCTGTGCGAGCAGACCGGTTGCCGCCGGCAGGCGCTGCTCGGCTACTTCGGCGAGACCCTGGCGGAACCCTGCGGCCACTGCGACAACTGCGTCGAGCCGCCGGCCACCTGGGATGCGACCGAGGCCGCGCAAATGGCGCTGTCGTGCGTCTACCGCACCGGCCAGCGCTTCGGCGCCGCCTACGTGATCGACGTGCTGCTGGGCAACGAGCGCGACCGCATCCTGCAAAACCGCCACCATGAACTCAGCACCTTCGGCATCGGCGAGCTCGACGCCGACGAATGGCGCAGCCTGTTTCGCCAGCTGATCGCGCGCGGTTACCTGCGCAGCGACGAACGCCACGGCGGGCTGTCGCTGGCGCCGGCGAGCAAACCGCTGCTGGCCGGCGCCGAGCGCCTCGAGTTGCGCCGCTTCGACAAGCGCAAGCGCACCGCCAGGCCGGCCAAGGCGGCCGCGCCGGCCGATCTCGCCGCCGCCGACCAGCCGCTGTTCGAAGCGCTGCGCGAGCAACGTCGCGCATGGGCCGAACAGCAGGCGGTGCCGCCGTACGTGATCCTGCACGACAAGACGCTGCGCGCGATCTGCGCCGAGCGGCCGCAATCGAGCGACGCGCTCGCGCTCGTTCCCGGGATCGGCGCGAGCAAGCTCGAGCGCTACGGCGACAAGCTGCTCGAGATCGTGCGCCGCAATCCGGTCGCGAGTTCGGAGTCCGAAGTCGAGGCGATCGACTGATTCGCCGCAATTGTCCCCGGCCCCCTGGGTACCGCCCACAAACTAGGATACATACCGTCATTGCGAGCCCCGGCTTTCGCCGGGGCAGGCTCCGCGAAGCAATCTCGCGGGATCGGGCAAGAACCAGGAGGTTGCTTCGTCGCGCGTGGCCGGGGCCACGCACTCCTCGCAATGACCTGCAGATTACGACGTCATTGCCGGCGCGGATCCGCCAGTCTTTCGGATAAACGTTTGATCTGTTCCCAGGTTTTCCGCGGCAGCGCGATGCCGTCGTCACGGGTGCGTTGGCGGTGTTCGCGTTCGCGCTCGCCCGGGATTTCGACGCGCTCGAAGCCGGGCGCCGGCGGGCAGTCGCGCAACTCGGCGAGGATCTCCTCGGCGACGCGCGCGAGCGCCGTCGGTTCGCGGTAGCGCGTCGTGTCGAGCGTCAGCAGCAGCCAACCGCCCTCGGTCGTCGTCGGGCCGAGCATCGCCTCAGCGACGATCTCGGCGGCGAGCGCGAGCGCGTACCCCTTGTGCTCGCCGGCCGGAAGGATCGCGCCGCCGCGGAAGTAGTCCTCGGGGTCGCGCGTGATGTTGCCGTCCGGATCCATCAGCACGCCATCGGGCAGGCGCGCGCCGGCGCTGCGGGCGGCGTAGATCCAGCCGCCGGCGATCTTCGACGTCGCGAAGTCGAGCATGACCGGCCCGCGCTCGCCGCCCGGCACCGCGATGCTGTACGGGTTGGTCGGCAGCAGCGCGCGGCGCCCGCCGTGCGGCGCGACCTGACGCCATTTTTCGCGCCCGCCGCCGCCGAAGCAGATCGACAGGAATCCCCGCCAGGCCGCCCACTCGGTAAACGCGCCGAGCCGTCCGGTATGGCCGACGTCGACGATCGCGACCGCCGACACCCCCTGCTCGCCGGCGAGCCGGCAGCCCTCCTCGACCGCCAGCCGCATCGCCGGGATGCCGATGCCGCCGTGGCCGTCGACGAGGGTCGCGCCGGCGTCGTTGACGCGGATTTCCGGCTCGGCGTCGGCGCGCAGGTAGCCCGACTCGAACTGTTCGGCGTATTGCAGCGTGCGCATCAGGCCGTGCGACTCCATGCCGCAGAGATTCGAATCGGCGAGGTGCTCGGCGACCTCGCGCGCGATCGCCGGCGCGCAACCGAGATTCTCGAAGACAGCCGCGACCAGACGCGTGACCTCGTCGACCGCGAGCGTGACGCGCGCGTCGTCGAGCTCGAGCTTGCTCCTGAACTGGCCCGAATCGCCCATCGGCTTCTCCGGTAGTAAGGTGCCGCCAGTATATTGAATGTACGTGATCGGCCCAGTTTTTTCGGTCGCAGGCGCGAGGATTGACCGTATAATGCCGGCAAATCCAGTACCCGCCGGCAACCCGATGACCGAAACCGAAATGACCCAGGAGTACGACGCGCAACTGATGGCGCTGCTCGAAGCCGTCTGGGGCGAGGGCTTCATGTCGCCCGGCGGTACCGCCGAGGTCGACCGTTACCTCGACGGGATCGATCTGACCGGCAAACAGGTGCTCGATATCGGTTGCGGCCTCGGCGGCGTCGACCTGCACCTGGTGCGCGCGCACGGCGCCGCCCGGGTCACCGGCATCGACGTCGACGCGGCGCTGATCGAGCGCGCGCGGGCACTCGCACAAAAACACGATCTCGGCAAAGCGATCGATTTTCGCGGCGTCGAGCCCGGTCCGTTGCCGTTCGACGACGCCAGCTTCGACGTCGTCACGAGCAAGGATTCGATCATCCATATCGCCGACAAGCACGCGCTCGCGGCCGACATCTTCCGCGTGCTCAGGCCCGGCGGCTGGTTCGTCGCGAGCGACTGGCTCGCCGGCTACGAGGGCGAACCGTCGGCCGAGATGCGCGCCTACCTCGTCGCCGAGGGCCTCGACTTCGGCCTCGCGTCGGCGGCGCGCTACCGCGAGGCGCTGCTCGCGGCCGGATTTCACGAAATCCGCATCTTCGACCGCAACGAATGGTATCGCGAACAGGCGCGGCTGGAGCGCGAGCGCCTCGCGGTCGAGCTCTACGACCGCCTCGCCGACGAGGTCGGCAAGGACTTCCTCGAGCACGAGATCGAGGTCTGGGACAAGATGATCGTCGCCGTCGACCAGGCCCAGCTGTGCCCCTCCCACCTGCGCGCGCACAAGCCCAACTGACCGCTTGCCGACCCGGCGCCGTGCCGACCGGCCCGGCCGCGCGCGCCGCCTGTCGATCGCACAACGATTGAGCTATACTCGGCGCCAGTCGCGCGTCCGCGATGCCGCCGTCGGCGGGTCGGACGTCAATCCGGCTCACCGCGCTGCGCTCTCCCGCGCTCCGAGCCGACCCATGAAAAGTCGCGAGCCGCCCGCAACGCAGTCGAACCTCTAATGCCACGCAAAGCCCACGGGAAATATCTGCTCGTGCTGAGCATTCACGGCCTGATCCGCGGCCGCGATCTCGAGCTCGGGCGCGACGCCGATACCGGCGGCCAGACCAAGTACGTCGTCGACATGGTCCGCGCGCTCGCGGCCGAACCCGGCGTGGACGCGGTCGACCTGGTCACGCGCCGCATCGTCGACGAGCGCGTCAGCGAAGACTACGCCGAGCCGCTCGAGACGCTCGGCGACAAGGCGCGGATCGTGCGCATCGACGCCGGCGGCGACGAGTACATTCCGAAAGAGCAGCTGTGGGATCACCTCGACAGCTTCATGGACAACCTCGTCAACTGGCTCGGCGAGCAGCCGCGCAAACCCGATCTCGTGCACAGCCACTACGCCGACGCCGGCTACGTCGGCGTGCGCCTCGCCAACCTGCTCGGCGTGCCGCTGGTGCACACCGGCCACTCGCTCGGCCGCGACAAGCGCAAGCGGCTGCTGGCGCGCGGCCTCGCGCGCGACGAGATCGAGCAAACCTACAATATCGGCCGGCGCATCGACGCCGAGGAGGAAATCCTCGCCAATGCGTCGCTCGTCATCACCAGCACGCATAACGAAATCGACGAGCAGTACGCGCTCTACAATTACTACGACCCGGAACGCATGCGGGTCATCCCGCCGGGAACCGATCTCGAGCAGTTTCGGCCGCCGCGCGCGGACGACCGCCACGACTTCGCGCGCCAGGTCGACCGCTTCCTGACCAACCCCGACAAGCCGCTGATCCTGGCCCTGTCGCGGCCCGACGAGCGCAAGAACATCCTCGCGCTGATCGAGGCCTACGGCGAGTCGAAGCCGTTGCAGCAGACCGCCAACCTGCTGATCGTCGCCGGCAACCGCGACGACATCCGCGACCTCGGCAGCGGCGCGCAGTCGGTGCTGACCAACATACTGCTGCTGGTCGACAGTTACGACCTGTACGGCAGAATCGCCTATCCGAAATCGCACCGCGCCGACGAGGTGCCGGAAATCTACCGGCTCGCGGCCGCGCGGCGCGGCCTGTTCGTCAACCCGGCGCTGACCGAGCCGTTCGGCCTGACCCTGCTCGAGGCCGCCGCCAGCGGGCTGCCGGTCGTCGCCACCGAGAACGGCGGGCCGGTCGACATCATCGGCAATTGCGACAACGGTATCCTCGTCGACCCGCTCGACCGGACCGCGATCGCGGCGGCGCTGCTGCGCCTGCTGCGCGACCGCTCGGCCTGGGAGCGCGCCGCCCGCAACGGCATCGAGGGCGTGCGCCGGCAATACTCGTGGCCGACGCACGCGCGCAGCTTTCTCGACGTGGTCGACGCGCTGCCGCGCGCGCGCCGGCCGAAGGCCGACGAAATTCCGGCGCCGCGCGCCTGGCGGCAGCGCAACCGCGCGCTGTTTTCCGATCTCGACCAGAACCTCCTCGGCGATGCCGACGCGCGCCAGCGATTCGTCGAGATCATGCGCGCGCACCGCCAGGACGTGGTCTTCGGCATCGCCACCGGCCGCCGCATCGACACCGCGCTCGCGCGGATGCGCAAGCACGGCATCCCGCGGCCCGACGTGCTGATCAGCAGCCTCGGCACGCGCATTCACTACGGCAGCTCGCTCGACGAGGACGACTACTGGGCCGAGCACATCGACCATCACTGGAGCCCGCGGGAAATTCGGCGCTCGCTCGCTGAGCTGCCGGGGCTCGAACTGCAACCGAAGGTCGAACAGACGCCTCACAAGATCTCCTACTACTACGACGCGCGCGAGGCGCCGCCGGTCGACGCGATCGTGACCCGGCTGCACAAGCGCGAGCTGACCGCCAACGTGATCGGCGCCTTCGGCCAGTATCTCGACATCGTTCCGTCGCGCGCGTCGAAGGGCCAGGCCCTGCGCTACGTCTCGCAGCGGCTCGAAATTCCGCTCGAACGCACCCTCGTCGCCGGCGGCTCCGGCGCCGACGAGGACATGATGCGGGGCAATACGCTGGCCGTGGTCGTCGCCAATCGCCACCACGAGGAATTGTCCGGGCTCGTCGAGCAGGAGCGCATCTACTTCGCCGACCGGCCCCACGCCGAGGGCATCCTCGAGGCCATCGAGCACTACGACTTCTTCGGCGACTGCCGCGCCCCGGAAGCCTGATGCCGGCGCGCCTGCTAATCTGTACCGATCTCGATCGGACCCTGCTGCCGAACGGCGCCGAACCCGAGTCGCCCGGCGCGCGCGCGCATTTCGCGCGCCTCGCCGCGCGCGCGGAAACGACCATCGCTTACGTCAGCGGCCGCCACCGCGAGCTGGTCGAAAACGCCATCGCCGAATACGCGCTGCCGAATCCCGATTTCGTCATCGGTGATGTCGGCACGACGATTTACCGGATCGGGCCGGGCGGCGAGTGGTCGCACTGGAGCGACTGGGAGGAACGGATCGCCGGCGACTGGAACGGGCGGGACCGCGCCGGGCTCGAACAGGCGCTGGCGGGGCTGGAACCACTACGCGCGCAGGAAGCGAGCAAGCAGAATCGTCTCAAGCTCAGTTATTACCTGCCGCTCGATTGCGACCGCGCCGACCTCGCGCGGCGGATCGATGCGCGGCTCGCCGCGCTCGGCGTGCGCGCGCGGCTCGTCTGGAGCGTCGACGAACCGGCCGCTACCGGCCTGCTCGACGTGCTACCGGCCAGCGCCTCGAAGCTGCATGCGATCGAAGCCCTGCTCCACGCCGAGGGCTTCACCGAGGCCGAGACGGTATTCTGCGGCGACAGTGGCAACGACCTCGAAGTGCTCGCGAGCGCGATCCCGGCCGTGCTCGTGGCCAACTTCGAATCCGGGCTGGCGGCGCGCGCGCAGCGACTGGCCGGCGAAATCGGCCACGCCGACCGGCTCTACGTCGCGCGCGGCGATTTCATGGGCATGAACGGCAACTACGCGGCCGGCGTGCTCGAGGGTATCGCCCATTATCATCCCGCGGCCATCGCCTGGATGGATTTCGATTCCGGCGAGCAATCCGTATGATTACGACTCGAGCCAGCGCCGTCTTCGCTATCGGCCGTCGCTGCGCGACGGATTCCGCGCTCGCGTCTTTCGCACCGACGGCAGGTTCCAGCCGCGCCACATCCCATGATCCCGAGAATTGAATCGAACTATGTACGAACAGGTGTCCCACTCGCTACTCAACCGAATCCTGGACGAACTCAAGCCGGAGATTCGCAAGCGCGACCTGCGCCATTTCTATACCCGTCTCGGCGCCAATTTTTACGCGATCCATTCGCTGTTTCACTACCTCTACGGCAATCGCGACGATTTCGATGAACAACTGCTGCGCCTGGTCGAGGTCATGGCGCGGCAGTATCTCGAGCGCGACAAGAACCTCAAGGCGTCGGACATCGCGCGCGAACGCGACCACAACTGGTTTCTGAACCCGGAATGGGTCGGCATGGCGCTCTACTCCGACGGTTTCGCCGGCGACCTCGAGGGCTTGCGCGAAAACCTCGGCTACCTGCAGGACCTCGGCGTCAACCTGGTGCACGTCATGCCGATTCTCAAATGCCCGCAGGGCGCCAGCGACGGCGGCTACGCGGTCAGCGATTTCCGTGACGTCGACGCCCGCGTCGGTTCGCTCGACGACATCCGCACGCTGGCCGAACAGATGCGGCTGCGCAACATGCTGCTGACGCTCGACGTGGTCGTCAATCACACCTCCGACGAGCACGCCTGGGCGCAGCGGGCGCGCCAGGGCGAGCAGAAATACCAGGACTATTACTACGTGTTCGACGACCGCAAGGTCCCCGACCTGTTCGAGGAAACCATGCCCGAGGTTTTCCCCGAAACCTCGCCCGGCAACTTTACCCTCGACGAGGCGATGAACAAGTGGGTCATGACCGTGTTCAACCACTACCAGTGGGACCTGAACTACACCAATCCCGCGGTGTTCATCGAGATGCTCGACATCATCCTGTTCTGGGCCAACCAGGGCGCCGACATCCTGCGGCTCGACGCGGTCGCCTTTTTGTGGAAGAAAATCGGCACGACCAGCCAGAACGAACGCGAGGCGCACCTGATCCTGCAGCTGTTCAAGGATTGCTGCCAGGTCACCGCGCCCGGCGTGCTGTTCATCGCCGAGGCGATCGTCGCGCCGGTCGAGCTGACAAAGTATTTCGGCGAAGACGCGGTGATCGCCAAGGAATGCGAGATCGCCTACAACGCGACCTTCATGGCGCTGCTGTGGGACGCCGTCGCGACGCGCAACGCGCGCCTGCTGAACCAGGGCATCCAGAGCCTGCCGGACAAGCTCGATCGCGCCACCTGGCTCAACTACGTGCGCTGCCACGACGACATCGGGCTCGGTTTCGACGATCGCGATATCGCCCGCGCCGGTTACTCGCCGCTGGCCCATCGGCGATTCCTGGTCGACTATTTCACCGGCGCCTACGACGATTCGCCGGCACGCGGCAAGCCCTTTGCGCAAAATGAAAAGACCGGCGACGCGCGTATCGCGGGGTCGCTCGCATCGCTCGCCGGCCTCGAGGCCGCGCTCGAGCAAAACGACGAGACGCTGATCCGGCAAAGTATCGACCTGATCCTGACGCTGCACGCGATGATCATGTCCTTCGGCGGCATCCCGCTGCTCTACTACGGCGACGAAATCGGTACGCTCAACGATCGCAGTTATCTCGACGATCCCACCAAGGCGAGCGACAGCCGCTGGATGCATCGCCCGCGAATCGACTGGGACAAGGCGGCGCTGCGCTCCGACCGCGGCAGCCCCGAGCAACGCATCTTCGACGGCCTGAAGCGAATGATCTCGGTGCGCAAGAGCACTCCGGCATTCGCCGACTTCAATAACCGCGAACTGCTCGAGACCGGCAATCCCCACCTGTTCGCGTTCCTGCGCCGCAACCCGATGTTGCAGCAGGATGACGTGCTGGTCGTCGCCAATTTCGACGCCGAGCCACAGGCGTTGACGCCGGCCGAGCTTTCGAGCCGCCGGCGCTTCGAATTCGGCGGCCTGCACGATCTGTACAGCGGCGCCTCGCCCGACCTTGCCACGGATCGACTGGTAGTGCCGCCGTTCGGCTTCTACTGGCTCAGCGATCACGCCGGGCGCTGACGCCAACTCAGGACCGCCCTCGCAGGACCCGCCTCGCCAGAACCAGGGCAATCCAAATTAATCCGGGGCAGTGCCGATCGAACGAGCCGCCCGTTCAATCGATACTGACCCCGCCGAACCTCCGGAAATCCCGAGCGAATCCTGCGACCCTGCTCGCGGGAATCGCCGCGCCCTGCCGGTTTGCAATCTTGCCGGAACTTGCCTAGATTAGACTTGTTGCCAAGACCGGTTGATCAGGCACTGACTTCGCAAAAAATCTCGGGAAAGCCGCGCTGGCCGATCCGATCGATAGCCCTCATCGTCATCGTCGCGCTGCTCGCCGGCGTGCTGCTGCTGCCGATCGGCGAGGTTGCCGACGGCGACCGGAGCGCCACGCCGGCGTTGCTGCGCATCGGTGTGCTTCCGGACCAGAACGCCGGATTGTTGCGGCAGCGTTTCATTCCGTTGGTCGATTATTTATCGCAGCGCCTGAACCTTCCCGCCGAGCTGCGGATACCCGACTCTTACGGTGACTTACTCGACCAGTTTCACGACCGCAAAATCGACCTGGCCTTTTTCGGTGGCTACAGCTTCATCAAGGCGAGAGAGCAGGACGCTGCCAGGGCATTGGTGATGCGCCGCATCGATACGCGCTTTACCAGCGTTTTTGTCGTCGCGGCAGAGAGTGACGCGCAAACCCTGGCGGATATTCGCGGCCGCCATCTGGGTTTCGGTTCGCGCCTGTCGACATCCGGCCACCTGATGCCGAGGTATTTCCTCGAGCAGATGAGCATTGATCCCGAGACTTTTTTCGGCCGGGTCGAATTCTCGGGCGCCCACGACCGTACCGCGTACTGGGTGCGCGACGGAATCGTCGCCGTCGGCGCGCTCAACGCGACCAAGTTCCGCTCGATGCTCGAAGACAACCTGCTGGAGCCCGGTCAGCTACGCGTGCTGTGGGAGACCCCGCCCTATGCGGACTACGTCTGGGCGCTGCATCCATCGGTTGACGAAGACCTGGCACTGGCAATACGGGACGCCTTTCTCGCGCTCTCACCCGACTTTGACGAGCACCGGAAGATACTGCAGGCGCTCGATGCTTCCGGCTTCATCCCTGCTGATCCCGTCTACTTCGACAACCTCGAGATGATCGTTCGCTCGCACGAAAGCGCGCGGTCGTCCGATTGAGCACGGCCGAATAACGACTTGCAAACCGAAGCACGATATCACCGCCTGCAATTCCTCTTCCTGACGATCACGCTGGCGATCCTGGCTACTGCCATCTTCGTTGTGCTCTGGCAGGATCGCGGGCAACGCGAAGTCGCCGCGCGCATCGATACGCATCGGCAAATCGCTTTTCACAGCGGCAAGATTCGGCAGGAACTGATGCAGATTCATGCGCAGATGCAGCGTCGGCTCCCGCATGCGCAATCCGTCGACGGGGAGGCTGTCGCGGCAGCAGATGACTTGTATGGGCTGACATTCAATTTGGCGATTTCGCTGTACACAATCCGCTCCCAGTTCGACTCGATGGTGCGCTTGTTCGGGCGTATCGAGGCCGAGCACGAGCTGTTAGAAAAACTGGAATCCCTGCTCGATCGCCTCGACGAGGCGAGACCGTTGCTGGATTCGACCCTTCCGGATTCGATCGGCCGGGCAAATCGGCTGATCCAGGGCGTGGCGCTCACCACCGAGCAACTCGAAGGCCTGCACACCCTGAGACAACGAGAGTTGCGGCAAATCCTCGATACGAATACCAGCCGCGACAACCGGTTCCTGATCGGCCTCCTGCTGATTCTGGCCCTGCTCGGGTACGTTCTGACTCGCTGGGCTTTCAACCTGGTGCGCACGATCCAGGATCGTTTCACCGCCGAACTCGAGGATAGAAACGCCGAACTCGAACGCTTCGTTTACACCGTCTCGCACGATTTGCGTACCCCGCTTGTGTCGATCAAGGGTTTCGTCGGCTTTCTGCACAGGGATCTCGATACCCAC
Source organism: Gammaproteobacteria bacterium (assembly GCA_024638385.1). Lineage (GTDB taxonomy): Bacteria > Pseudomonadota > Gammaproteobacteria. The sequence continues at coordinate 15,288 of JAHEKJ010000022.1, forward strand.
GATGACGAAAAGGTCCGCAACGATTTGATTCGTATCGATCACGCCGCGGACACCATGGGAGACCTGCTGGATGGCTTGCTCGAACTGAGCCGCGTCGGTCGAGTCATCAATCCGCCAGAGGCCGGCTCGCTAGACCAGCTGGTGTACGAGTCGATCGAACCCCTGCGGGAACAGCTACGGCAACGAGGTATTCACCTCGAGATCCAGCAAGACATGCCGGATTACTGGGGTGACCAGCTGCGCCTGATCGAGGTGTTCCAAAACCTGGTCGAGAATGCGATCAAGTTCATGGGCGAGCAACCGGCACCCCGCATCGAAATCAGCGCCCGGCGCGAGGGCGATGAAATTCGATGCTCGGTCAGGGACAACGGCATCGGCATAGAGCCGCGCTACCAGGACCGCATCTTCGATCTGTTCGAACGTATGCACCCGGAAATCGAGGGAACCGGAATCGGCACGACCCTGGTAAAACGGATCATCGAGGCACATGGCGGGAGCATCTGGGTCGAATCCGCGGGCCAGAATCAGGGTTGCGCGTTCGTCTTTACCCTGCCGTCGGCGCCGAGCGCAGGCTCGAACCCGGCGGGCTGACGCGAGCAAACGAAACGGACTAACCGGTCGATTTCCCGGCAGCTACTTGACCGAATCGCGAACCAGCCCTCGATTTCGCCGGTATTATACTTGCGAATCTGACAGCTTGTAGGGTTCGAGTTCGATCGAGCGCAGCTGCATGCCGTCGAGCACGATCGCGCCGCGGTAGCGGCGGTCGCCGGTCGACGCGAATTCGAAACGATAGCTGCGGCGTAACACCAGGCGACCGGCGGCGTTGCGCGCCGGTCGAATTCCGGTAATCACCATGCCGTCGTCGAGCAGCTGCAGCTCCAGCGCGCGGCAATGCGCGGTTGCGAGCTGGCGTGCGCGACCCTTGTAGACGCCGCTCTCCCACCAGTAGTAGAGAATCAACGCGGCCAGAACGAAGTAAAGCATCGGACCGCGTCGCGCCTATAGCAGCTCTCGCAGGGCCTCGACGAAGGATTCGATTTCCTGCTCGGTATTGTAATAGTGCAGCGACGCGCGCACGACCGCGACCAGACCGCGGCGTTCGAAAGACACCAGCGTGCCCGAGCCGTCCGATACCGAGGTGTGAATCCCGCGCGCCGCAAGCGCGCCGGCAATTTCGCCGGCGTCGCGTTGCGCGGCGCAGAAGGTCACGATGCCGCAGCGCTCGGCGCCCTGGTCGGTCACGCTGACGCCGTCGATTTCGACGAGCCTCGCGCGCAGCGTCGCGGCGAGTTCGTAGACGCGCGCCTGGATTGCGTCGAGCCCCCAGGCGAGCGCGTAATCGATCGCCGCCTTGAGCGCGTACTTGCCGGCGAAGTTCTGTTCCCAGTTCTCGAACTTTTTCGCGTCGTCGCGCACGCGGTACTCGTCGGGCGAGACCAGCTCGGCCGCGTGCTGATCGAGAAAGACCGGCTCGAGGTGTTCGGCAAAGGCCTGGCGGGCGTAGAGCAGCCCGGTCGCCCGCGGCCCGCGTAAAAACTTGCGCCCGGTCAGGCTGAGCAGGTCGCAGCCGATGGCCTCGACGTCGACCGGGATCTGGCCGACGCTCTGGCACGCGTCGAGCAGGTACGGGATGCCGGCCTCGTTGGCAATCTTGCCGACCGCGGCCGCCGGATTGACGAGACCGCCACCGGTCGGAATGTGCGAGATCGAGATCAGCCTGACCCGGTCATCGAGCATGTGCGCGAGCGCGTCGACGTCGAGCTGGCCGTGGACGTCGTCGGGCACGAACTCGACGTGGACCCCGTCGCGGCTCGCGCGCTGGAGGTAGGCGATCACGTTACTGCCATATTCGGACACGCTCGTCAGGATGCGGTCGCCGGGCGCGAGCGCGAGCGAATAGAACGCCATGTCCCACGCGCGCGTCGCGTTTTCGACGTACGCGATTTCGCCGGCCGCGCAATTGAGCAGCCGCGCGGCCGACGCGTAGAGGCCATCGAGCTCGTCGGCATACTCGGCCGTCGTTTCGTAACCGCCGATCTCGGCCTCGCGCGCGAGGAATGCCTGCTGCGCACGGCTGACCGGCAGCGGCATCAACGCAGCGCCGGCATTGTTGAAATGGATGACCCGCTCGCAGGCGGGCGTGTCCGCGCGGGCGCGGTCGATATCGAATGTCGATTTCACGGCTCGAGCCCGAGACGTTGGCGGGCAAGCGCCGCCGCGCGCGCGGCCCACTCGGCGTAGATTGCCGGCCCCGGGTGAAAACCGTCGCTGGCCATCCCGTCGAGCGCATCGCCGAAGCGCAGGCTCAGATAGGCGGCGCCGGGCTCGTGACCGACGTCGCGTTCGAGATCGCGGTCGAGCGCACTCGCGCGGCGACCGAGATACCAGCGTAGCGGTTGCGGCAGCGCCGGGAACCCGTGCATCGGCGGCAGTCCGCAGTTGACGATCAGGCGCGCGGCGAAACGGTCGCGCAACAGGTCGCGCAGCGCCGCCTGCTGGCGCCGCCAGCGCGCGCGATCGACGCGCGAGGTGACGTCGTTGACGCCGAGCGAGGTGACCACGAGATCGCAATTAACCGGTTCGGCCGCGCGCAGCGTCGCCAGCGCCGATTCGGTAGTCGCCCCGGATTGCGCGTGCAACCGCCAGTCGACGCGATGGTCGCGGCTCAGGTTTTCGAGCAGTTTACCCAGCAGGGCCTGGTCCTGGTGCGCGGCGCCGACCCCGGCGGCGGCCGAGTCGCCGACGATCAGCAGGCCGAGCCGGCGACCCTCGCCGCGGGTGCCGCTGCGCGCGCCCGCTGGCTCGGGCAGCACCGGCGTAACCCGCCGGACCCGCCGCCCCTGCAGCAGCAACAGTGGACCGAGCATGAGCGTGAGCAGACGATTGCCGACCTTTTCCATATTACTCGCGATGCGATTATTGGCGCCGTATCATAACACTCGCAACCGCTGCACGAGTTGCTGGTCGAGATACGGATCGACCGGGGCATCGTTCGAACCATCGGCCTGCGCCGCGGCATGGCGCAGCGCCTTGCGCCAGAGGGCATCGAACCGTTCCCAGAACAGGCGCCGCGCATCAGGAAAGCGAAAGCCCTCGCCGATCACGATCGCGTACAGGCGCACCGCGGCGTTGGACAACCAGCTGCGTTCGACCAGCTCCTCGAATGCACGCCGGTCGCGCAACGGCTCGATCGCCGGCTGGTTGGAGTCGACCCAGTCGGCGAGCACCGCGAGCATCAGCGACGCCTTGTCGGGAAAATGGTTGTAGACGGTCGGCTTGGACACGCCGCTGACCTTGACCACCATGTCGATCGACGTGCCCTTGAAGCCGTGCTCGAGAAACAACGGCAACGCCGACCTGACGATGTGGCCTTTTTTCGATCGTTGTGGCATCGCGGACTTGATTCAGAATCGAAATTATGCAAACTTTACTAAACCGTTTAGTTAATGTCATCAATCGACATCAAAAACCGCGAGGACCTTCCGATGATTCGCAGCGACAATGGCTATTTTGGCGAATTCGGCGGACGCTTCGTCCCCGAAATCCTGTTGCCCGCGCTGACCCAGCTCGAAGACATGTTCTTCGGCCTGCGCGACGACCCGGCCTTCTGGCAGGAGTACGTGACCCTGTGCCAGGAATTCAGCGGCCGGCCGACGCCGCTGACGCCGCTGCGCCGGCTCTCCGCGCAGCTCGGCGGCGCGCAGATCTGGCTCAAGCGCGAAGACCTGAATCATTCCGGCGCGCACAAAATCAATAACGTGCTGGGCCAGGGTTTGCTGGTGCAGCGCATGGGCAAACAGCGCGTGATCGCCGAGACCGGCGCCGGCCAGCACGGCCTCGCGACCGCGATCATGGCCGCGCGGCTCGGCCTCGAGTGCACGATCTACATGGGCGCCGAGGACATCGAGCGACAATACTCGAACGTCTTCTGGATGCGCCAGCTCGGCTCCCACGTGGAGCCGGTCAATACCGGCGCGAAAACGCTCAAGGAGGCGCTCGACGAGGCACTGCGCGACTGGGCCGCGTCGGTCGAATCGACCCACTACGTGCTCGGCACCGCCTGCGGTCCGGCGCCGTTCCCCGAGATGGTGTCGTATTTCCAGGGCGTCATCAGCGAGGAGATCCGCGAGCAGTCGCTCGCCCGGATGGGGCGCCTGCCCGATGAAATCGTCGCCTGCGTCGGCGGCGGCTCGAACGCGATGGGCGCGTTCGGCGCGTTTCTCGACGACCCCGAGGTCAAGCTCGTCGGCATCGAGGCCGGCGGCCTCGGTTTCGCCGACGGCCAGCATTCGGTGCGGCTGTCGCACGACACCGGCGAGACCGGCATCGCGCAGGGTTACAAGACGCTGTTTCTTCAAAACGACGACGGCCAGCTCGGCGATACCCACAGCATCGCCGCGGGTCTCGACTACGTCGGCGTATCGCCGATCCTGGCCTACCTGTCGCAACAGGGCCGGGTCACGCCGGACTCCGCCACCGACGACGAAGTCACCGAGGCGTTCAGCCTGCTGATGAAGGTCGAGGGCATCATCCCGGCGCTCGAATCGGCGCACGGGCTCGCCGGCGGCTTCAAGCGCGCGCGCGAAATGAGCCCCGAGCAGAATGTCGTCATCAATCTCAGCGGACGCGGCGACAAGGACATCTTCAACATCGCGCGCGCGTTCCCGCAGCAAGAATGGACCGGCTTCCTGCAACGCGAGGCGGCGCGATCGACCGAATTGCTGGCCGAGAAAGAAAAGCGAGGGCATTGAAATGTTTCCGCAGCAACACGATTCATTGCAGATCATGTCGCATGCCGTCGTCGGCTTCCCTAGCCTCGACGAAAACGAGAAGGCGATCGCGGGCCTCGCCGAGGCCGGGGTGAAACTGATCGAGCTGCAGGTGCCGTTCAGCGACCCGGTCGCCGACGGTCATACGCTGGTCAACGCGTGCTACGACGCGCTCAAGACCGGCGGCTCGGTGCAGGCGACGCTCGACCTCGCGAACAAGGTTTGCGCGCGTCACCCTGAAGTGACATTCATCCTGATGAGTTACCTGAATCCGATCTACCGCTATGGCCTCGAACGACTGTTCGACAAGGCCGCCGCGGTCGGCATCCAGGGCATGATCATCCCCGACTGGCCGGTCGAGGAAATCGAGCCGTGGCTGCCGAAGCTCGACGCGCTCGGCCTCAAGCCGATCCTGATGGTCACGCCGAACACCGCCGACGCGCGGGTCAAGCGCATCGTCACCGCGTCGCGCGGCATGGTCTACGTCGTCTCCCGGCTCGGTGTCACCGGCCACGAAACCCAGTGGGGCGAGCAATTCCAGCAGTACCTGCAGCGCATCCGCAAGCATACCGACCTGCCGCTGGCGGTCGGCTTCGGCGTACGCACCGGGAAAGATCTCGCCGCGCTCGCCGGCAAGGCCGAGGTCGCAGCGTTTTGCTCGCAGTACATCGAGTGGCAGCGCGCCGACGGCAGCGACGTCGCCGCGGGCAAGATGCGAGCGCTGATCGACGACCTCGCCGCGGCCTGAACCGGGCGGCGCAAGCGCGCCGCTATTCGAGTGGGTGCGATTCGACGCGCCCTTCGGCAAGCACGAAGATCGACTCGTGCGGGTGATCGAGTGCGAGCGTTCCCAACGGATCCAGCCCGACGTAACACCCGCGCAGCACGCGGCTCATCATTTCGTGGGTCACGACCACGACCGGCTGCTCGGCGTCGACGCGGGTCAGCCACCAGTCGGCGGCGCGGCGCGCGAGGTCGGCATAGCTCTCGCCGCCCGGCGGCCGCTTGCCCCAGCGATCGAGTTGGCGCACGCGCCAGGCAGCGGGGAAACTCGCTTTCGCTTCGGCCTTGGTCAGTCCCTCCCAGCGACCGTAGTCGGCCTCCTTGAGGCGCGCGTCGAGCCTGATCGCCGACGAATCCCAGCCGGCCTCGCGGCAGATGATTTCGGCCGTAGCGCGCGCCCGCCCGAGCGGACTGCTCACCAGCGCTGGGGCGGCATCGCCGACCGAAAGCCTGCGCAACAATCGTCCCGCAAGCGCCGCCTGGTTTTGACCGAGCGGGGTCAGTGGCGAATCGTTTTGCCCCTGCAATCGCCCCGCCTGGTTCCATTCGGTCTGGCCGTGCCGCACGAGATAGATCCGGCCGGGCAGCGAAGCGTTTGCGATCACAACAACGACTCCAGCGTTCGCGCGAGGTCGCGGGCGCTCGCAAACGCGGACTCGACGCGGCCCTGGATGAACCAGTCGCCGATCGCGGCGACGCGCCGGCCGGCGTCGATGAAACTCTTCCCGCCCGTCTGCCGGCCGACGTTGGCGTAGCGCCAGCGATGCAAATCGACGTGCACGGCGCGCGCCGCGTCGATGCCGGCGACGCGCTCGAGCTCGCCGGCGAGATGGGCCACGACGCGTTCGCGCTCGTCGCCGAGATGCGCATCGGCGAAGCGGTTGGTCGAATGCACCACCACGCTGACTGCCGCGGACCGTCCCGGCTTGCTGTGATCGAGCGAAATCCAGCTGATGTCGGCGCCGGCGACGAAGGCGGCCTGCCAGTCGACGGCGAGCGCCTCGTCGAAGCCCAGCAACAACGAAAAGCAGGCCGTCATCGGCGGTTCCGGTGCGAGGCTCCGGGTATCCGGCAGCAGCTCGTGCGCCTGCGGGGCCGGCAGCGCGAGCACCAGCCAGTCCCAGGCGCCGAGTTCGTTATCGTCGTCCGCGTGCAGCTGCCAGAAGCCATTGGCGTGCGCGACCGCGCCGACCCTCGTTTCGAGTCGCACGTCGAGGCCTTCGGCGAGCGCCTTCGGCAGCGCGTTCATCGCCGGCACGCCGACATAATGCGGCGGGCCGTCGGCCCAGCAGCGGCGGTGACCGATGTGCGGCCCGTCGAACTCGACGAACTCGGCGTCCCAGCGCGCGACCGCGCCCCGGTCGACGAAAGGCGCGAGAAAAGCCTGGAAATCGTCGCTCCTGACGGTGAAGAATTGCGCGCCGTGATCGAACTGGAACGGCCCGGCGCGGCGCGTCGCCATGCGTCCGCCGAAGCCGCGCGCCTTGTCGAACACGCGCACCTCGGCGCGGCCTGCGAGCGTACGCGCGAGCGTGAGCCCTGCGAGCCCCGCGCCGACGATCGCGATCCGCGTCATGCCGGCCTAGCCCGCCCGCTCGGGCGCGACGTCGCCTGCGATGACGCGCTGGATCGGCCGGGCGAAACCGAACAGCAGCAGCGCCGTCGCGCAACCGATCCATAACATTGCCTGCAAAATACCCCGCAGGGTCGGTTCGTCTATCGGCGCGCCCGGCTCGAGCCCGGCGGCGAGCCAAAGCAACAGCAGCGCGAATACGAAGCGCTCGGACAATCCCTGCAGCGACAGGTAGGTGGCGCGCTGCTCGCGGCCGATGCGCGGCGCGATCGCCGCGCGCACCGGCGCGTGCACCAGCGCCATCGGGAAGTTGCGCGCGAACACCAGCGCGAGCGCGATCGGGCTCAGCACCAGCGCCATCGCCGCGACGATACCGAGCTGGATCAGGGTTGCCACCGCGAGCAGTCCGAGCAGTCCGAGGCGCGCCTGCCAGGCGATGCTGACGCGGGCGCCGAGCGCGCCGCCGAACATCGAGATCGCGATGACGATACCCGACACCAGCGCGGCGTCGTCGCGCGCGTCGAGCAGCGGCAATTCGAGCAGCGTGATGTACGGCTGGTAAAACTCGTAGGCGAAATGCGCCAGCGCGTAGAGCAGGATCGCGAGCGCGAACAGCCAGCCGAGCAGCGGGTCGCGCAGGCGTGCGATGCAGCCGGCGACGACGCGGACGAAGCTTTGCGGCAAAATCTCGGTCTCGTCGCCGTGGCGCGGTTCGACGAAACGCCAGACCAGCACGGCCATGACGAGCGCGCTCGCGAGTGAATAAATGTAAGCCAGGCGTAAATCGATCAGCCCGAGCACGCCGCCCGCCAGCGTCGCCAGCGCGAGCATGACCATCGCCCACTGCTCGGCGTGAGCTTCACGCGCAGCGTACTCGGTCTCACGCCCGAGCGCCTTCAGCGAGTCGTAGTGTAACGCGGTATCGGTGCCGGACTGGAACGAGATACCGGCCGCGAGCAGAAACTGGCCCGCCGCAAACCACCAGAATCCGGCACCGATAATGAAGCAGGTATACGACAGGATCAGCGCGAGCGAGGCCAGCAGCAGCGTGGCGCGACGACCGACCCGGTCGGAAAAGTAGCCCGACGGCACCTCGAGCACGAACACCGACAGGTAGTAGATCGACGACAGCTGGATGACTTGCGCCAGCGTCTGCGTCTGGCTCATGTAGAGGAAAAAAACCGTGATCCACGCGTAGCCGTTGGCGGCCATGCGGAAATACGGGTACAGCTTTACGTTAGGTTCGAGTGCCTGCAACTGGACGCTTCCGTCGGGACGCGCATCGCCGGGAACAGTACCGGACCTCGGGCCAGACATCGCGCCAGCGCCGACGCCAGCTGAACGGGCGGCGGCAGACCGGGCAAGTCTTTTGCGGCAAGTGCGGCTTTCGATGCGCCGAGACGCCCATTATCTTATGGACCCGGCGATGTCGGCAACTGCCGCGTCGGCAGATCCGGCCGGCCCGGCATCGTCGCAATCGGCGCAAACCAGTTCGCCGGCGCGCGTAGCCGCCGCGGCCAGTGCCGACTTGTCGCCGAGCCGCAGGTCGCGGTCGAACCGGTAGAGCACGCGGCGGAGTGACTGGCGGAACATGGCGTCGAGTCCGGAGCGTAGAAGAAGACAGGTACTTACGCAACGGGACAGGCAACGGATCTGGCGCCGCCAGCGTCGCCGCGTGGCCTGCCCGGTCCGCCGAAGCGCTACGCTGGCGAGCGTCGAGCCGTTATAATCCCGACTTTCTGCGCAGCCGGAGACCCAATGACCACCTCGCAAGACGTTTACTCGCGGGCCATCGAACTGATCGATGCGGCCAATGGCGCCGATCCCAACCGGGTCGAGGCCGACGGCAGGGAATGGCCGAAGGAACTGCTCTATTCCGAGCGCATGAGCGACATGCTCGAGCGCTACGCGCCCGACGCCGACGCCGCGCAGCGGCTGGCGATCCGCGCGCAGCACATCGAGCGCTGGAAATCGTCGCGCAGCGACTACCCGATGGACCGCATCGGTTATCTCAAGTGGCGCAAGGACCTCTACAAGATGCAGGGCGCGACCGCGGCCCGGCTGGCGCGCGAGGCGGGCTACGGCGACGACGTCGCGACCCGGATCGAGAACGCGGTGGCGAAGAAAAACCTCAAGACCAATCCCGACACGCAGCTGCTCGAGGACGTCACCGACCTCGTCTTCATGGAACACTACATGCTCGAATTCGTCGGCAAACATCCCGACTACAGCGAGGAGAAATGGATCGACATCATCCGCAAGACCTGGAACAAGATGTCCGAACGCGCGCACGAATTCATCCTCGCCGGCAAGATCGAGCTGCCCGAGTCGCTGCGCCCGCTGGTACTGAAAGCGGTCGCCGACGACAGCGGCGCCGCGGGAGTGTAAGCTTGATTCCCGAGACCCGTCACTTCGAGCGATCAGGAGGAAACCAGCCTTGAAACCGATCATCACGGTGGAATTCAAAGCCAGGGCAGCGAACCAGGAATTCCGCGAGGAGAGCGTAACGCTCGAGGGTCCGGACGAGTTATTCGGATTCATAGCGCCCGGTGGCGGCTGCGAGCGGATTCCCGACGAGGTCGAGGAAGTCCGCCTGATCTTCGCTCCACCGAAAAATCGCAACGCCGCCAACCCGGTTGCCGATCTGCCGGTCATGCTGCAACTGCATGCGGTTATCCTGACCGGGCCGCTCGCCGAAATCTCGCAAACCGCCGAGGGCATCATCGACCGCGCCGGCCGCGGCGAATTATCCGAATCCTTCATGCGCGCGATCGGTGCAGCGGGCTGACGTATTCTTGACCGAATACCTGACCACCCGCGAACTCGCCGAGCTGCTGCGCATCAAGGAGCGCAAGGTCTACGACCTGGCCTCCAGCGGTGCCGTACCGTGCACGCGAGCGACCGGCAAGCTGCTGTTTCCGCGCAAGGAGGTCGAAGCCTGGATCGCGAGCAACGCGAGTAGCCCGGCGGCGGCGAAGGCGCGCCCCGGCGTCGTCCTCGGCAGCCACGATCCGCTGCTCGACTGGGCCCTGCGCGAATCGCGCTGCGGGCTCGCCAGCTACTTCGACAGCAGTCTCGACGGTCTCGACCGATTCGAGCGGGCCGACGGGATCGCCACGGGATTACACCTGTTCGACGGCGATGCCGGCGACTGGAACCGGCCGGCAATCGAAGCGCGCTGCGCGCGCGAAGCGGTCGTGCTGGTAGAGTGGGCGCGGCGCGCGCGCGGCCTGATCGTCGCCGCCGGCAGCGAGGCGGACCATGCCGGTCTCGCCGCACTGAGCGGCCGCCGCGTGGTCCCGCGACAGGCAGAGGCCGGCAGCCAGGTTCTGCTCGAGCACCTGCTGCGCGAGCACGCGATCGACGCCGCCGAAATCGACTGGGCGCGGCCGGCGCGCAGCGAGGTCGACGCGGTGGTCGAGGTCGTCGAGGGCCGCGCCGACGCGACTTTCGGCCTGGCGATGCTCGCGCGCCAGTACCGCCTCGCCTTCGTCCCGGTCGTCGACGAGCGTTTCGACCTGCTGGTCGAGCGCCGCGCGTGGTTCGAACCGCCGTGGCAGACCCTGCTCGAATTCTGCCGCTCGGCCGCGTTTCGCGAACACGCCGCGAGCCTCACGGGCTACGACGTCGACGGCCAGTTCGAGGTGCGCTTCAACGGCATAGGTTAATCCGCGTTAGGGAAGAACAGCTGCTTGCCGTCGAGCCGGTAGGCCGCGATCACGTCCTGGCCGCGATTCGACAACAGCCAGTCGACGAAAACCTGCGCCGGCGCTTGCCTGACCGATGGACACCGTTGCGGGTCGACCGCGATCACGCCGTACTGGTTGAACAGCGAATCGTCGCCCTCGAGCAGGATGCGGAAATCACGCTTGTTCCTGAAACTGATCCAGGTCGCGCGATCGGTCATCGTATAGGCGCCGCTGCCGACCGCGGTATTGAGCGCCGCGCCCATGCCCGACCCGGTCTCGAGATACCAGCGGCCGCTCGCCTCGGTCGGATCGATTCCGGCTTCGCGCCACAGCGTCATCTCCTTCTTGTGCGTGCCCGAGTTGTCGCCGCGCGACACGAACTTCGCCTCGCCACGGGCAATCGATTTCAGCGCGCCGAGCGCGGTGGATTCAGCGGCGATAGCGGCCGGGTCTTCGGGCGGGCCGACCAGGACGAAATCGTTGTACATCAGGTCGAAGCGCCTGACGCCGTAACCGTCGGCAACGAATTTTTCCTCCGCCGATTTGGCATGCACCAACAGCACGTCACCGTCGCAGTTGCGCGCGTTCCTGAGCGCCTGGCCGGTGCCGACCGCGACCACGTGCACGGTGATGCCGGTGTCGGCGCTGAATTTCGGCAACAGGAAATCGTACAGCCCCGAGTTCGCGGTCGACGTCGTCGACTGCACGAGAATAGACGTCCCGTCGGCGCCGTGCGCGAGCGGGACGAGCGTAGTCGAAACGATGGCAATTCCGGCGATCGCGGCGGGCAGCGTTTTTGCAACGATTGTCATGACGATATCTCTCCGGTAATCAGATTATCGACGGCCCGTCTCAGAGGACGATCTTGCCGGCCACGTAGGCGCGCGCCTCGGCGCTGCGCGGCGCGGCGAAAAACGCCGCCGCCGGCTGCTGTTCGACGATCCGGCCGCGGTGCATGAACAGGATCTCGTCGGCCAGCCGGCGCGCCTGGCCGAGATCGTGAGTCACGAGCACGATCTTGAGACCGCTCGCGCGCGCCGCCTGCAGGCGGTTCTCGATCGCGAGCGTGGTGCCCGAGTCGAGACTCGCGCAGGGCTCGTCGAGCAGCAGTACCTCGGGCCCGGTCGCGAGCGCGCGCGCGAGCGCGAGTCGCTGCTGCTCGCCGCCCGACAGGAGTCGCGCCGGCTGGCGACGCTGGCGGTAGAGGCCGGCCTCGCGCAGGATCGCGTCGCACCGCGCGCGCCGGTCGTCGCGGCGGCGCGGCAGCACGAAATCGATATTGCCCGCGACCGAGCGGCGCATCAGCACCGGCTTCTGGAACACCATCGCCTGGCGCCGTCGCGCCGCGGCATCGAGCGGGCGACCGCCCCAAGCGACCGTGCCGGCGCCCGGTTCGAGCAGGCCGTGCAGCAGGCGCAGCAGCAGGCTCTTGCCGGCGCCGTTGGGCCCCATGATGACGCTGATGCCGGGCTCGGCGATGACGAAGCTGACGCGATCGATCAGGGTCTCGCCGCCGGCCGTGAAGCCGAGCGACGCGACTTCGAGCGGCAACAGCGCCGAGGCGCCGCCAGCGGCCACCGGAGCGCTACCTTCAGGCATAGGCGAGGCGCGCGGCGCTCGCGCGCAGGCCGTAGACCGCGGCGTTGACCGACAGCGCGAGCAGCAGCAGGATCATGCCGAGCGCGAGCGCGAGCGGCAGATCGCCCTTCGAGGTTTCGAGCGCGATCGCGGTCGTCATCACCCGGGTCAGGTGGTCGATGTTGCCTCCGACGATGATGACCGCGCCGACCTCGGCGATAGCGCGGCCGAAGCCGGCGAGGATTACGGTCAACAGGCTGTAACGCGAATCCCAGATCAGCGCGCCGATCGCGCGTCGCGTCGAGACGCCGAGCGAGCGGAACTGCTCGTCGTATTCGCGGTGCATGTCCTCGACGACCTGGCGCGTCAACGCGGCGACGATCGGCGTGACCAGGATGGTTTGCGCGATGATCATCGCCGTCGGCGAGTACAGCAGGTTGAGCCAGCCGAGCGGTCCGGCGCGCGAAATCGTCATGTAGACGAGCAGTCCGACGACCACCGGCGGCAAACCCATCAGCGCGTTGAGCAACACCGCGAGCGCTTCGCGACCGGGAAAGCGCGCGACCGCGAGCAGCGCGCCGAGCGGAAATCCGATCAGCGCCGAGATCAACACCGCGCTCAGGCTCACCTGAAGCGACAGCGCGATGATTTCGATCAGGTCGGGATCGAAACTGCTGATCAGCGCGAAGGCCAGACCGAACGCGGCGGAGAAGTCCTGCATGTATGAATATCTTCAATTATGCAAAATTTACGAAATTATCGTTTGATTTCGGAAATTTTGCAATAAGGCGGTCCGCAGGTACTCTCGCTGCGCCAGGATTTCGATGAGGATACGCTTACCCGTCTGCCGGCGCGGCGAAGCCGAGCGTTTTGTCGACGAGATTTTCCAGCGGCTCGCCGCGGCGGAAGCGTTGCCAGTTGTCGATGAACTGGCTCGCGATAGTGGTCTCGTAGCCGGCGTAGTCGCCCGACATGTGCGGCGAAACCAGGCAGTTGGGCGCGCGCCAGAACGGGCTCTCCGGCGGCAGCGGTTCGTCGACGAAGACGTCGAGCGCGGCGCCGGCGATCGTGCCCGCCTGCAGCGCTGCGAGCAGCGCCGGTTCGTCGACCAGCGCGCCGCGGCCGACGTTGACGAAGCGCGCGTGGGGCGCCATCGCGGCGAACTCGGCGGCCGCGAAAAGGTTGCGCGTCGCGTCGGTCAGCGGCGTGACCAGCACGACATAATCGGCGTTCGCCAGGCGCTCGGGCAATTCGCCGATCGCGCGAATGCGTCCGAACTGCGCGTCGTCGCGCGCACTGCGTCCGACCGCCTCGACCCGCATGCCGGCGGCGGTGAGCAGCGCCGCGATCTCGCGCCCGATCGAGCCGACGCCGACGATCAGCGCGCGCTTGCCGACGACCATTTCGGTCATCCGGTATTTCCACTCGGCCTTGCGCTGGTTATCGAGTGTCTCCGGCATTCGCTTGGCGAAGGCGATGATCACGCCGAGCACCCACTCGGCGATCGGCCGGTCGAACACGCCGCGCGCGTTGGTCAGGACCACGTCGCTCGCGACGAGTTCCGGAAACATCGCCGCGTCGACGCCGGCGCCGCCCCAGTGAATCCAGCGCAGCTCGCGGGCGGCGTCCCAGGCCGCGCGCAGGCTGTCGGCGCGGAAGTTCCAGCCGAGCAATACTTCGGCGCCCGGCAACGCGGCGCGCAACTCGTCGGCGTCGGTGGCGAAGCGAATCTCGGCATCGTCGGCAATCTCGTCGAGTCGCGGCACGTCGGCGACCCGTTCGGCGCCCTGCACTACCAGTATCGGTTCCACCTGATCCTCTCCCGTGACGCGCAAATATGCGGCAATCTGTCGAGCCGCATTCTATTCGGTTTGGCGGGGCCTTGACAAAAACGCCTCGCCGGCCTCGGCACTGCAGGGATCGACCGGCGCGATCTGGCCGGCAATGGCGTCACCGTCCGGCAACCCGCCGCGGCCGATTACCACCAGGCTCGTGTTGCCGTCGGGCGTGCGCGCGACCCGCTGCCAGTCGAGGTGCTTGCCGACCCCCTGCAGCAAGGCGCTGGCACCGCCGGGCAGTCGCACCCACCCCTTGATCCGGTAGACGTCGGCGCGCGAGCGCAGCCAGCGCTGCAGCCTTGCCGGATCGACCGGCCGATCGGTAGTCACGGTCCTCGCGGTGAAGGCGGCGTGCGGCGCGAATGCCGGCCGTGCGCGAGAGTCTGCCGGTGCCAGATCCATGAACAGCTGCCACCCCTGATCGAAGCAGTCCAGCAACGGTGTACCCGGGCAGTCGTCGGCGACACGCCCGAGAACGGCGGCGCGCCGTGCCGGCTCCAGTCGATCCAGCCGACTCGGCACGAGCACGTCCGCCGCCGCCAGTTGCGCCCTGACGGTATCCGCGATCCAGCGATCCTCGAGCTGCTCCGGCAGCGCCTCGGCATTGAAGATGACGATGACGCCGTCGGCGCGCAGCTCGTCCGAAATCCGCGCGATATCCATGACGCGGCCCGGTTGAGCTACCCCGCTGGTCTCGACGATGATGCGTTCCGGCCGCGTGCCGCGGTCGAGGATTTTCGACAGCGTGCCCGTCAGGTCGGAACCGAGAGCGCAGCAGACGCAACCGTTCCGCAACGTGATGGTATCGCCGGCATGCTCGGCGACCAGCGCCCCGTCGATCGCGATTTCGCCGAAATCGTTGACCAGTAGCGCGCAGCGCGGCGCTTCGGCGCGGGCCATCAGGCGGTTCAGGAAGGTGGTCTTGCCGGCGCCGAGAAATCCGCCGATCACGCTGAATGGAATCGCATCTCGCATCGGCTCAGGCCGCGGGTTGCCAGACGCCGCCAAGCAGCGTGCCGCGGATGGCGATGTCACGGATTCGCAGCGGCTCCGTAGCCAGCGGATCCTGCTCCAGAATCGTAAAGTCGGCAAGCTTGCCCGGCGAGATGCTGCCGACGCGCGCGTCGAGACCGAGGCTGATCGCGGGCGCCAGCGTCACCGCGCGCAACGCCTCCGCGGCCGTGATCCGCTCACCCGCGCCGAGCACCTGGCCGGACGCGGTCAGCCGGTTGACCGCGCACCACATCGTAAACAATGGCCCGAGCGGCGTGACCGGGGCATCGCAGTGAATCGCCACGTCGAGGCCGAGATCGAGCGCGGTCCGCGCCGGGTTCATGCGCGCCGCGATCTCGGCGCCGACCGTCGCGTCGCGGTGCTGATCCCCCCAGTACCAGGTATGGTTGGCGAAGAAATTGACCATCAGGCCGAGATCCCGCGCGCGCGCGAGCTGCTCCCGGTCCATCATCTGCGCGTGCTGCAGCACGTGCCCGGGCCCCGGCCCCGACGCAGCGACGGCTTCGGCGAAGGCCTGCAACACCAGCTCGGCGGCCTCGTCGCCGTTGACGTGGACATGCAGCCTGACGCCGGCCTCGTGCAACGCGTGAATCAGGTCGCGAATTCGCGGCGGCGCTTCGTACCAGACGCCGTTTTCGATGCCATTGACATAGGGCTGGCGCACGCGCGCGCTGAAACCCTGGATCGAGCCGTCGCTGATGATCTTGACCGCGCCGAGGTGCAGCCGCGCGTGGCCCCGGTCGCTTACCTGCCCGAGTCGGTCGCGCAGTTGCGCGACGCTGTAAGGCGTCGTCGCGAGCGCGGCGGCGATGCGCACCGGGTATCCCGCTTCGGCCGTCGTCTCCGCCATGACCCGCAGGCCCTCGTCGTCGAGATAGTTGTAGAGGTCGGCGACCGTGGTAATCCCGGCGCGGTGGCAGGCGCGGCCGAATCGTCGCAGGTCATCGGCATCGCAGGGGTTTGCCAACAGCGGATCGCCGACCGCGCGAAACACCGGAAACATCGCGGCGACCTCGGCCAGCTCGCCGTTGGGCTCATCGTCGGCGTCGACGTACACGCCCTCGACGCGGTTGTCCCGCGTGATGCCGGCCTGCGCGAGTGCCGCCGAGTTGACCGTGATCAGGTGGAGATTGCTGTGATAAAGCACGATCGGACGGCGCGCGGAAACCCGGTCGAGATCCCGGCGCATGGGCTTGTCGGAGAAGTAAATCGAGTCGTAGCCCCACGCGAACAGGGGTTGGTCGCCGTCTTCGAGGCCGCGTTCGAGTTGCCGCAACCGGTCGAGCAGCGCGGCCGTCGAGCGGCAACCCGCGACCACTTCACCGTCCGGCTGCGCGCGGTCGTGAAAGCCTACGTAAGGCAGGCGCCAGACCATGCCCTCGGTCGCGTGGGCGTGTCCCTCGACGAATCCGGGGACGACGACGAGGCCGTCGAAAAGCCCGCTCGCGGGTCCGTGTTCGCGTTCGAGTTCGTCGTCGCCGACCGCCAGGATACGATCGCCGGCAACCGCGACATGGGTCGCGGCCGGCCGCCGCGGATCGAGGGTAAGGATCTTCGCGGCGCGGTAGAGACGGACGTCGTCGGTCAAAGAGCAACTCCAGGGACGGCGCGATCGGGGTCGAACCCGCGCTCGTCCGATCCGCATCATCCCATTTTCGGCGCCGGCAGCACAAGCGCGACAAACGTTTGCCCCGGCAACGTCGGCGCGGCGTGGATTGTGCCGCGAGAGCCGATGGTTTAATGTCGCTTACGGCGCTGGCCGGCGCCCGGGTCCGCGAGGCCCCGCAGCAGTGCCACCAGATCCGGAGGTGAATTCAGATGATCCAGGTCGTTTCGGACTTTCCGCGCAAGGTGACGGTGATCGACCCGGCGTTCATTCCGCTCGCCGACGGGACCCGTCTCGCCGCCCGCATCTGGCTGCCCGCGGACGCCGGGCAGGACCCGGTGCCGGCAATTCTCGAGTACCTTCCGTATCGGCGCGAGGACGGCACCGCCGCGCGCGACGCGCTGACCCATCCCTACTTTGCCGGTCACGGCTATGCGTGCGTGCGGGTCGACATGCGCGGTTCGGGTGACTCCGAAGGCGTCCTGCTCGGCGAGTACCTGCAACAGGAACAGGACGACGCGCTCGAAATCATCGACTGGATCACGGCGCAGCCGTGGTGCGCCGGGACGGTCGGCATGATCGGCATTTCCTGGGGCGGATTCAACGGCCTGCAAATCGCGGCGCGCCGGCCGCCCGCGCTCAAGGCTATCGTTTCGATCTGTTCGACCGATGACCGCTATGCCGACGACATCCACTTCATGGGCGGCTGCCTGTTGACCGACAAGGCGGCGTGGAACGCGGCCATGTTCTCGATCAACACGACCCCGCCGGATCCCGCCGTGCTCGGCGATCGCTGGCGCGACGTCTGGCTCGAGCGCCTGCGCGGCAGCGGTCTCTGGCTCGAGGACTGGCTCGCGCACCAGCGGCGCGACGAATTCTACCAGCACGGCTCGGTGTGCGAGGATTTCGCCGCGATCGAGGCCGCGGTCTACGCGGTCGGCGGCTGGGCCGACGGCTATAGCAACGCGGTGTTCCGCCTGCTCGACGGATTGCAGGCGCCGTGCAAGGGACTGGTCGGTCCCTGGGGGCACAAGTATCCGCATTTCGCCGAACCCGGCCCCGCGATCGGCTTTCTGCAGGAGTGCCTGCGCTGGTGGGATCACTGGCTCAAGGGCGAGGACACCGGCATCATGGACGAGCCGCGGCTGCGCTGCTGGATACAGGACCCGGTGCCCCCGCGGACCTATTACGCGGAGCGCCCGGGCCGCTGGGTCGCCGAGGACGCGTGGCCGTCGCCGCGTATCGAGCCGACGACGCTGCACCTGAACCGCGACGGCCTGTCGCCGCAAGCGGGCGTGGCGGGCCCGCTGGCGATCGATTCGCCGCTGACGGTCGGGATGATGGCGGGCGCCTGGTGCTCGTACGGATTGCAGCCCGATCAGCCCGGCGATCAACGCGCCGAGGCCGGCGGCTCGCTGGTGTTCGACAGCGCGCCGCTGGCGGAGGACCTCGAAATTCTCGGCGCGCCGGTGCTCGAGCTGGAGCTGGCCTGCGACCGGCCGCAGGCGATGGTCGCGGCCTGCCTTGCGGAAGTCCTCGCCGACGGCGCCGCGACCCGGGTCAGCTACGGCCTGCTCAACCTGTCCCATCGCGACAGCCACGAGCGTCCCGAGCCGCTGCAACCGGGCGAAACCTACCGGGTTCGACTGCAGCTCAACGATGCCGGCCACCGGTTCGCGGCCGGCCACCGGATTCGCATTGCGCTGTCGACCGTCTACTGGCCGATCGCGTGGCCGTCGCCGGAGAAAGCGATGCTCACGATCACGTCGGCTTCGAGCCGGCTGCACATGCCCCGGCGCCCGCCGCGCAACGAGGACACCGAACTCGCACCTTTCGCCGCGGCGCAATCGGCGCCGCCGCTCGCCGCGACCGCGGAACGCGAGTCCGAATATCGCTGGCGCGTCGAGCATGACATGAAGAACGGCTACGTGACCACGCGCCAGTGGTTCGACGAGGGCCGGATTCGCTACGATGAACACGACGGCTGGACCGTCGAATCGACCCACGACGAGACCTTTACCATTCACCCCGACGATCCGTCGAGCGCGAGCCTCGATATCACGTGGACCGAGCGCTTCGAACGCGGCGACTGGCGGGTGTCGTCGCGGACCCGGACGCGGATGACGTCGACGCCGACCCATTTCATCGTCGACGCCACGCTCGAGGCGCGGGAGGGCGACGAGATCGTGCATGAACAGCGCTGGCAGCGGGAGTTCGCGCGCGATCACGTCTGACCGCCGGGCTGACGATTTTGTTGACTCCGGGACGCAGGAGTGATGGAGTTGATACCGATAACCAGAAAGCCATAAGGCACTCACGCATAACGGAGGACAGCATGACCCATTTCACACCCTCGCGCCGCCAGTTCCTGCAAATGCTGGCTTACGGTGGCGCGACCACGATGCTCGGCGCCTATCCCGGCGTCTCCTATTCGGCCAAGACCGACACGCTGACGGTGCGCTTCGACCGCGAAATGGAAAGCCTCGACCCCGGCTACTACGTCGGCGGCCACCCGCCCAACGACGTCAACTGGTGCATCATGCCGGCGCTGGTTCACTACGGCTACAAGGACGGCCGCGCGGTCTGGGTGCCGTCGCCGTACGTCGAAAAAGTCGTGGTCACCGATTCGACGCATATCGATTTCACGCTGAAGCCCGGGCTCAAGTGGTCGGGCGGCTTCGGCGAGGTGACGGCCGAGGACGTGGCCTACTCCTACGACCGCATGGCCCAGAGCGAGTGGAAAGGCGACTTCGTCGCCTACGAGCGCGTCGACATCAAGGACCGGCACAGCGGCACGATCGTGCTGAATCAGCCGTTCTCGCCGTTCATGACCGCGACGCTGGCGTCGGGCACCGGCATCATCACCTGCAAGCAGGCGATGGAGAAGGCGGGCGATCGCTACACGATCGACGTGCCCGCGACCTGCGGGCCCTACGTGCACGAGCACAAGCAGGCCCAGTACGTCAGGATGCGGCCGAACCCGGACTGGACCGGGCCCAAACCCGCCTTCAAGAACATCGACTGCGTGTTCGTGACCCAGGACGAGGCGGGTGCGCTCGCCTACGAGGCCGGCGAACTCGATTGCGCCAAGATCACGTCCAATGCCTACGCGCGCTACCAGAAGAAACTGCCGCCGAACAGCAAGCTGACGGTCGCCGGCGCGTTGCAGTACATGTGGCTCGGCCTCAACACCGAACACCCCAAGCTCAAGGACATCCGGGTGCGCCGCGCGATCCAGCATGCGGTCGACCAGAATGCGATCATCCAGGGCGCCTACTCGGGCACCGCCGAGCCGTCCTACGGCGTCGTCTGCCCGGGCCTCGTCGGCAAGCGCGACAAGGCCGGTTATTCCTACGACCCGGCGAAGGCGCGCGCGCTGCTGAAGGAGGCCGGCGTATCGGGCCTGAAGCTGTCGCTGCGCACGCTCAACAGCCAGGAGCGCATCCTCGCCGCGCAGATCATCCAGGCCAACCTCGGCCAGGTCGGCATCACGGTCGAGGTCATCCCGCTCGATTCCGGGCCGTTCTGGGAGATGGGCCAGGAAAGCAAGGGCGACACCTGGAAAGACCTTCAGCTGTGGATCATGCGCTACGGTTCCGGGCCCGATCCCTACGAGCCGGTGCAGTGGTTCGTGCGCGACCAGGTCGGTGTCTGGAACTGGGAGCGCTGGTCGTCCGACGAGTTCGAGAAACTGTACGCCGAGGGCATCGCCGAAACCGATCCCGAAAAACGGCACAGGATCTACATCCGCATGCAGGAGATCATGGAGGACACCGCCGGCTACGTCTGGCTGACCCATGAACCCGAGGTGTTCATCCACCGCGCCGACGTCGACGCGCGGTTCGCGCCTTCCGGTGAAATGCTGCTGACTTACTTCAAACCGGCGTAGACGGAATCCCGCCGCCGGCAGCGCGCCGTCGGCGGTACGCCTAACCGCCGCCCGGCTGAAATCATCATGTGGTTATACCTGGTCAAGCGCCTCGCATTGTCGGTCGTCATCATCCTGATGGCGATCGCGGTGCTGTTTTCGATGCTGCACATGATACCGGGAGACCCGATCAGCATCGCGCTCGGCCCGCGCGCGACGGCCGAGGTCCAGGCCGCCTACGCGGCCAAGATGCACCTCGACAAGCCGATCACCTACCAGTTCCTGATCTTCATCGGCAACGTGTTGCAAGGCGATCTCGGCGCCGACGTATTTTCCGGCCGCCCGGTGGCGCAGACGATGGCCGAGCAATTGCCGTTCACGCTGGTGCTCGCGGTAACCGCGCTCGGCTGGTCGGCGCTGGTCGGGATTCCGCTCGGCTGCCTGTCCGCGGTGCGGCCCAACACCTGGATCGACCGCATCACCGGCGTGCTGTCGGTCGGCACGATCGCGGTGCCGTCGTTCCTGGTCTCGATCTGGGCGATCCTGGTGTTCGCGATCTCGCTGCGCTGGCTGCCGGTCATCGGCGCCGGCGACGAGGGCGATATCGTCGACCAGATCCGGCACCTGATCCTGCCCGCGTTCGCGGTCGGCCTCGGCTGGGTCGGCTACCTCGCGCGCATGGTGCGCGCATCGATGCTCGAGGTCATGGGCGAGAATTACATCCGCTCGGCGCGGGCTTTCGGCCTGCGCTCGCGCACCGTGATATTTCGCTACGCGCTCAAGGTCGCGATCCTGCCGACCATCACGCTGATCGGCATCGGCTTCGGCGGCCTGCTGTCGGGCGCGGTGTTCGCCGAGATCATCTTCGCCCGGCCCGGCATCGGCAAGCTCATCTACGACATGGTGCTGGCGCGCAACTTCCCGGTGGTACAGGGCGCGGTGCTCGTCACCATCGCCCTGTACGTGTTCGTCACGCTGCTGGCGGACCTGATCGTCTCCTGGCTCGACCCCCGTGTCCGCGAATCCCTCTGAGCCCGGTGGTGGCGGCGCAGTCGCCGTCCCGCTCACCGAGCGAGCCTACAGCGAGCGCCGCGAAAAGCTCGCGCTTTTCCTGCAGAACCGTCTCGGCCTGTTCGGCCTGTTGCTGGTCGTGCTGTTTTTCCTGAGCGCGATCTTCGCGCCGATGTTCGCGACCCACGACCCGTTCCAGATGGATATCCCGAACCGCATGTCCGGGCCGACCGCCGAGCACTGGGCCGGCACCGACCAGCTCGGGCGGGATACCTATTCGCGGGTGCTCTACGGCGGCCGGGTCGCGCTCAAGGTCGCCGCGATCGGGGTCTCGGTGTCGCTCGCCATCGGCCTCGTGCTCGGTATGATCGCCGGCTACGGGCCCCGCTGGCTCGATAACCTGCTGCTGCTGGTGTTCGACACGATCCGTTCGTTCCCGACCATCGTGCTGGCGCTCGCCGCGGTGGCGCTGCTCGGCCCGAGCCTGAACCTCGTGCTCGCGGTCGTCATCGTCACGACGATACCCGGCTATGCCCGCCTCGCGCGCACCAGCACGCTCGCGCTCAAGCACACCGATTTCATCCTGGCCGAGCGCTCGCTCGGCGCGAGCACGCCGCGCATCCTGCTGCGCCACGTGATGCCCAACGTGATCGGGCCGCTGCTGATCCTGGCCGCGATGGACGTGCCGGTGGTGGTCACGATCGAGGCGGGCCTGAGCTTCCTCGGCCTCGGCGTGCTGCCGCCGACCGCGAGCTGGGGCACGATCCTGAACGAAGGCTACCTGATCATCCGCGACACCCCGTGGCCGGTCATCGCCGGCGGCATCCCGCTGGTGCTGACCACGCTCGGCTTCACCTTTCTCGGCGAAGCCCTGCGCGACGTGTTCGATCCCAAGCTGCGCAAGGGCCATTAGCCGATGGACACGCTGCTCGATATCCGCAATCTCGACGTCGACTTCCGCACCCCGCGCGGCCGCGTGCATGCGCTGCGCGACGTCAGCTTCCGGGTGCCGCGCGGCAAGATCGTCGGCG
>JAHEKJ010000023.1:0-1471 GCA_024638385.1 Gammaproteobacteria bacterium
CGGCCTGAAGAACAGCGCACGCTCCCAGCCGTTGACGACGCCCCAGGCGCAATGCATTGCATCGAGCACCAAGTACAGCGGCGTCGTGCGCGCGCGCCGCGCGGCCGGGCGAAATTCGCGCGGCAGGTGGTAGTGAAACTCGTGCTGGTAGTCCTCGATCGCCTTCAGGCAGGTCATTCCGGTGGTCGCGTATTCGGTGAAGCGGCGCGGGTCGAGGCACCACGCGTCCCACTCGCATTCACCGTGGACGATGATCTCGGCCAGCACCTTGCCGTGGCCGCCGCCCTCGCCGATGCCGGCGCGCAGGCCGATCGCGCAGTAGGCGTTCGGTATGCCCGGGATCGGGCCGATCAGCGGCGCGCCGTCGATCGTGTAGGTGATCGGGCCGTTGATGACGGTATGGATGCCGGCGTCGGCGAGCGCCGGCAGTCGTTCGAAGATGCGCTCCATGTTGTCGAGGCAGCGGTCGAGGTCGGATTCGCACAGCGCCTGGGTGAAGTTCGGGTCGATGCCGTCCATGCCGAACGGCTTGCAGCCCTGTTCGTAGACGCCGACCAGCAGACCGAGTTTTTCCTGGCGGCTGTAGAAGTCGTCGCCGGGGTCGCGGATGATCGGCACGCGGAAATCGAGCGCCTCGATCTCGGGCATCGTGTCGGTCAGGAAATACATGTGCTCCATCGACGTGACCGGGTGGGTCACGCCGAGCATGCCGCCGACCTCGTTGACGCGGTAGCCGCTGGCGTTGACGACGATTTCGCAGGTGATGTCGCCGTTCTTCGTGTGCACGACGAATTCGCCGTTCGGCTGGCGCGTGATCGCCTCGACCGGGTTGAAGCGGTAAACCTCGGCGCCGGCCTCGCGCGCCTTGCGCGCGAGCGCGAAGGTAATGCCGGCCGGGTCGATGTCGCCGTCGAGCGGGTCCCACCAGGCGCCGAGTAGGCCGTCGGTCGTGAGCAGCGGATGGCGCTTGCCGACTTCGGCGGCATCGATGAACTCCATCTCGACGCCCATGCCGGCGGCCATGCCGATGAAATGTTTGTAGGTGTCGACCTGCTGCGGGGTGTGCGCGAGGCGCATGCCGCCGGTGATGTGGTAGCCGACCGGGTGTTCGGGATCGGCGGCGAGCTCGCGGTAGAGATCGATGCTGTGGCGCTTGAGCGCGGCCAGCGTCTGGTTGGCGGCGAACTGGGTGACCTGCGCGGCCGCGTGCCAGGTCGAGCCCGAGGTCAGCTCGTCGCGCTCGCACAGCACGACATCGGTCCAGCCCTCGCGCGTCAGGTGATACAGCGTCGAGCAGCCGGCGATGCCGCCGCCGATCACGACGACTCGGGTATGTGATTTCATGCGCGCAGGTTTATCATGGATTGGCGCCCGACGAAAATGATTTTGAAAGTTACCACGCAATGCAATCCCCGGATCGGGCAGGATTCCGGAGGTTGCTTCGTCGGCTGGCGCCTCCTCGCAATGACGA
>JAHEKJ010000023.1:1571-37941 GCA_024638385.1 Gammaproteobacteria bacterium
CTCCTCGCAATGACGACATTGTCGCCGGTGTTGGTTTTCGATGTTGCGGTCAGTCGGCGAGCAGGGTGTCGACTTCGTCGCCGATGATGTCGCCGATCAGGACCATGTCGTCGAGATCGAAGGTCAGCGGAATGCGCAGGTCGAAGGTCGTCGCGAGCACCTCGAGCGTTTGCGGCAGGTGTTGTTTTTCGGCGATATAGCGCCAGCTGTCGTAGCGACTGGTGAAACCGTGCGGTTCGGCGCCGCCGAACCATTTCAATTCGACTCCGCGCGCGGCGCAGGCGGCGACGAATTCGGGCGCGCGTTCGCCGCCGAGCGCGTCGACGCGGAACTGCAGCGAGCTGCCGACGAAGTCTTCGCCGGTCGGCCGCACGGGCAGCCGGATCCTGCTGTTTTGTGACAGGCGCGCCTCGAGCGCGCGGTAGCGCTCGTTCCAGCGCGCGCAGTTTTGCTCTAGCAGCGGCAGCTGCGCGCGCAGGATCGCCGCGCGCAGGTTGTCCATGCGCCCGCTGTAGTTCGGCGTGTCGAGGCGAATTTCGTCGAACACCGCGAGATCGGGCAGCGTGCCGTGGCGCTCGTAGAGCATGTACGAACCCGAGTAGATGATCGCCCGGGCGATGATTTCGTCGTCGTCGGTCACGAGCAACCCGCCCTCGCCGGAGTTCATGTGCTTGTAGGTTTGCGTGCTGAAGCAGGCGACCTTGCCGAAGTTGCCGGAGCGCACGCCGTCGAAGCGAGCGCCCATCGTGTGCGCGCAATCCTCGATCAGCGCAACGCCGTGGATTTCGCACAGCGCCGTGATCGCGCGCATGTCGGCGATGTGGCCGCGCATGTGCGACAGCATGAAAAAGCGCGCTCCCGAGCTTTGCATCATCTGCTCGAGATGGTCGAGATCGACGCAATAGTCGGCATCGGTCTCGATGAGCACCGGCCTGCCGCCGGCGTTGTCGATCGCGCCGGGCACCGGCGCCAATGTGAACGCGTTCGATAGCACGGGTTCGCCGCGCTCGAGCCCGGCCGCGCGCAGCGCGACCTGCAGCGCGTAGCCGCCGGAGGTGCACGCGAGGCAGTAGCGCCGGCCCTGCCAGGCGGCGTACTCGCGCTCGAGCAGGGTCGCCTCGGCGGTCTCGCCGGCGGCGACGTTGTAGCGGTGCAGCCGGCCCGAGCGCAGGACCTCGACCGCGCGCTCGATGCCGGCCTCGGGGATCGACTCCTGCTGCGTGAACGACTTGCTGAAGACCGGCTTGTTCACGGCGTGCCGCGGCTGCTCGCAGGCAGGATGAATTGCAGGCGCGGTGCGCGGGGCGATTGCATGCGGATCTCCGGAAGTGATGCAGCCCGGTACGGGATCGAGCGATAATAATGCAATGACGCGCAAATTTAACCCCTTTTCGGAGCCGGCCCGTTGACGCCGGGATTCCTGCTCACGCGGCAGTGGGTCGACACGGCCGACGGCGTGCGCCTCGATTTCTGGCTGGCGACGGCCGCCGGGCCGAAAGCGGTCTCGATTCACGCACAGCAACCGCTGTTCTTCATCCGCCGGCCCGACGCCGCGGCCGCGACAGCGGCGCTCGGCGAGGTCGGCGGCGCCGACATCCGGCCGCTCGAGCTCAGGGCCTTCGACGGTACGCCGGCGAGCGGCGTGTATTTCAGATCGCAGCAGCAGCTCTACCGCGCGCGCGACCGGCTCGCGCAGGCCGGCATCGCCTGTTACGAGGCCGACATCCGACCGCCGGAGCGCTTTCTGAGCGAGCGCTTCATCACCGCGGCGATCGACATCGACAGCGACGACAGCGGCGCGGTTTTGCACAACGTGCGCCTGGCGCCGGGGCAATACCGGCCGCGGCTGCGGGTGCTGTCGTTCGACATCGAGTCCGACTACCGCAGCGACGCGCTGTTCTCGATCGGCCTGGTCGCCGACGATGTCCGCCTGGTACTGATGATCGGCAATGCCGTCGACGGCGACGACATCGAGTATGTCGCCGACGAGCGCGCGCTGCTCGAGCGTTTCGTCGCCTGGGTCGAGCGTATCGACCCGGACGTCTTCATCGGCTGGAACGTCGTCAATTTCGACCTGCGGCTGCTGCAGAAGAGATCGCAGGCGCTCGGCGTTCGGCTCGCGCTCGGCCGCGGCGGCGCGCTGCCTCACTGGCGCCGGGCGCAGGGCGACGGCGGCCAGTACTTCGTGATGATCCCGGGGCGGGTCGTGCTCGACGGCATCGACACGCTGCGCAACGCAACCTGGAACTTTGCGAGCTTCGCGCTCGAGTCGGTCGCGCAATCGCTGCTCGGCCGCGGCAAGCTGATTCACGATGCGCAGCAACTGGACCCGCTGTACAAGGCCAGGGAAATCCGCCGCCAGTTCGAGCGCGACAAGGCCGCGCTCGCGGCCTACAACCTCGAGGATTGTCAGCTCGTCTGGGACATCTTCGAACACGCCGGCCTGATCCATTTCGCGGTCGAACGCGCGCAGCTGACCGGGCTCGAACTCGATCGCGTCGGCGGCTCGGTCGCGGCCTTCGATAATCTCTATCTGCCGCGGCTGCACCGCAAGGGTTACGTCGCGCCCAACATCGGCGACTTTGCCGGCGAGCTCAGCGCGCCCGGCGGTTACGTGATGGATTCGAAGCCCGGGCTGCACGACTCGGTTCTGGTGCTCGACTACAAGAGCCTCTACCCGAGCATCATCCGCAGTTTCCGCGTCGATCCGTACGCGCGCATCGCCGCCGAGGGCGCCGCTGCCGACGACGTGCTGCCCGGCTACGACGGCGCCAGCTTCCACAAGCATGAGCACATCCTGCCGCAAATCATCGAGCAGCTGTGGGCCGCGCGCGACGAGGCCAGGCGCGACGGCAACGCGCCCCTGTCGCAGGCGATCAAGATCATCATGAATTCGTTCTACGGCGTGCTCGGCACCGCCGGCTGCCGCCTGCACGACTCGCGCCTGACGAGCTCGATCACGAAGCGCGGCCACGACGTCATCCTCAAAACGGTCGAGCTGATCGAACAGGCCGGCTACGCGGTCATCTACGGCGACACCGACTCGGTATTCGTCGCGCTCGGCGCGCCGCACGACAACGCCCGCGCCGCCGCCATCGGCAACGAGCTGGCGGCGCGCATCAACGCCTACTGGCGCGAGGCGCTCGCGCGCGATTACGGCATCGAGTCGTTTCTCGAAATGGAATTCGAAACCCACTTCAGGCAATTCTTCATGCCGACGATGCGCGGCTCGGAGCAGGGCAGCAAGAAGCGCTATGCCGGCGTGATCGACGACGAGGCCGGCGAGCGCCGCATCGTGTTCAAGGGGCTGGAGACCGTGCGCACCGACTGGACCGAGCTCGCCCGGCAGTTCCAGCAAGAGCTCTATCGCCGGGTCTTCGACGGCGAAGAGCATGCCGACTATATCCGTCAGACGGTGGCCGACCTCTACGCCGGCAAGCTCGACGACCGGCTCGTCTATCGCAAGCGCCTGCGCAAGCACCTGGCCGAATACCGCAAGAACGTGCCGCCGCACGCGCAGGCCGCGATCAAGGCGGAAGCCGAGTTTCGCGCCCGCGGCGAGCCGTCGCGCTACCGTAACCGAAGCTGGATCGAGTACGTCATGACGGTCGCCGGCGCGCAGACGCGCGAATGCCAGAACGCGCGGCTCGACTACGAACACTACGTCGAGAAACAGCTGACGCCGATCGCCGACACGATCCTGCACGCGCTCGGCGGATCGATGGACGCGATCACGCGCCAGCAGCAGGATTTATTCTGATCGCCCGGAGGCTCGGGTCAAAAGGCCGTCCCGGCGGACGTCGAGGTCCGCCGGGACGGTAAACAAGGCGTCAGGGTAATTACTCATGAAACCCGCTGGCGCGGGTAAAACGCCTTATGTTCTCGCTAGCGCTAGTCCTTGAGAAACATCATGTCGCCGCCCGGGGCCGCGCTGTGGCAGGCGATGCAGCCGGCCGGCTTGCCCTTGGCGACCTTGCCGGCGAGCAGCATGCCGGCCGGGTTCTTGTCGAGGCTGCCGTCGGGCAGATACTTGGCCCAGAACCAGTCCTGGGTTTCCGGGTCGTAGCCCGGGCGCTTCAGCATGACGGTCACGGCGCCTAGGTATTTCCTCGGGTCGTTGGCGACGGCGCTGATGCTGACGCCTTCGCCGCCGTAGTTGCGCTTGACGATGATGTCGTGCAGGCGGCCGTCGAGCGCGATCTGTCCCGAGATCGTATCGAGAATCGCGCCGTGCGGATGCTGCCCGGTGTAGGGTCGCGACATGAACCCGTCGGGTCCGGCGTAGCCGGCCTCGATCATGGTTTTCCACAGGTTTTTGGCGTAAGCTACATCGGCATCACCACCGAATGGCGCCTGCGCATTGACGGTCCCGGTCAACAGCAATACTACTCCCAGTAAGATCGCTTGCATTGTTTTCATTTGGAACTCCCCTGGTTTTGGTTGCATTGTGCAAAATGTACGACCTGCGTTAGACCGGGGGGGTTCCATCCTTTCTCGAAATAGGTAATTGCGTTGTCGTCGTGCTGCAGCGGTTTGAGCCAGCGCCCCGCCGGCTGCAGGCGGCAGGCTACGGCACCTGCACGGGCGTCGAGCAGCCACAGATTCCGATCGATATCGCTGAGTAGCAGGCTGCCGTCGCGCGACGGATGCAGCGCGAGATCCCGGCTGCCGAGTTCGAGTTGTCGCCGGGGCGCGAGGCTGGCGACGTCGATGATGTCGACGCGCCCGGCCCGGTCGACGCGAAAAAACAGATCGCCGTCACGCTCGAGTCCGCTCGCTTGCGCATCGCCCGGGATTTCGGCGAGGATCGCGCCGCCGGTCATGTCGATTACCCGGGTCGAGCCGTCGAACAGGTTGAAGGCGGCGCGGCCGTCGCCGAGATCGAGCGGGCTGAAAACCGCTTCGGCACGCGTCCCGACGCGCCGGCGTTCGTGACCGTCGGAGGCGGCGACGCCGACGAGCGCGTGCATCTGGCCGCCGCTCCACAGCGATTCGCCGTCGACGCCGATTGCCGGCGAATAAATCCAGCCATCGAATTGCCGCCGCCAGCGAATCGCGCCGTCGGCGAGCCGGAGCGCGTAGAGTTCACCGTGCAGGCTGCCGGCATAGGCTTCGCGGCCAACCGCCGGCGAGAACAACGTGCGCGACGGCTCGACGTGCCAGCGCACGGCGCCGGACGCGCGCTCGAGCGCGTACAAGCCGCGGCTGGAACCGACCAGCAACAACTCGCCGTGCGCGACCGGGGCAAAAGTTTCGATGCCGACGAGGGCGCGCCAGCGCGGCGAGGATTGCGCGTCGTCGAAGCGGTAGACGCCCTCGTGCGAGACGTAGATCGCGCCGTCGAGCGCGAGCGGGTTCTGCGGGTAGGCGGCCGCTCGTGCGCCGCCGGCGAAGATCGCGGCGAGCGCCAGCAGCCAGGTAAAAGGGCGCGAGGGCCTAGTCGCCCTTGTGCTTGCGCGGCGGCAATTCGTCATGCTGCGCGATTGCGTCGACCTCGACGCGCCAGGGCGCGCGCGACGCGAAGTAGATGTTTTGCGTGGGCCGGATGCCCGGATCCTCGTCGAGCGTGCCGGCCGTGATCATGACCGCGCCGCCGCTTTGTGACAGCCACGGCAGCGACGAACCGCAGCGGGTGCAAAAGCTGGTCGCGAAATGGCGCGCGCCGGGAAGTTCGTAACGCCCGACCAGCTCCTCACCGGCGAGCCATTCGAAGTTCTCCGGCTGGACCAGGATATGGGCCGAATGCGCGCTGCCGGTGAACTTGCGGCAGCGCGAGCAGTGGCAGTATTGGAATACGTACTCGGGTCCGCGGAACTGGTAAGTCACGCCGCCGCACAGGCAGCTGCCCTTGATCGCGTCGTTCATCGGGGTCCTCCGTCGTTTCGGCGGCAGTGTAGCCCACCGTCGTTACCATTGCATCCGCTCGCCGCGCGCCGGCCCGCGCGTTATCATCGACACGGTCCGATTGACGGAATGACGCGCGTGCCGGCAGGGGTTTATCTCGAACGATTGAGCTGGATAGAGGCGGAGCGATGGCTCGCCGGCGACCCGGTCGTCGTGATCCCGCTCGGCGCCGCGGCCAAGGAGCACGGCCCGCACCTGCCGCTCGGCAACGACGCGATCATCGCCGACTGGCTGGCCGGGGCCGTGCACGAACGATTGCCGGTCGTCGTTGCGCCGCTCGTCAACGCGTCTTATTACCCGGCGTTTACCGGGTACCCCGGCTCGATCAGCCTGCGTGCCGAGACCGCGCGCGACCTGCTGGTCGACATTTGCCGCAGCCTCGCGCCGTTCGGTGCCGCCCGCTTCTACGTGCTCAACACCGGCTTGTCGACGCTCGCGCCGCTGGCCGCGGCGCGCGCCGCGCTCGGCGACGCGCTGCGTTTCGATTACCTGAACCTCGACGATGCCCTCGCCGGCCTGCCGGCGAACCTGCGCGAGCAAGCCTGGGGTTCGCACGCCGACGAGATCGAGACCTCGCTGATGCTGTACATCGCGCCCGAGGTCGTCGACATGTCGCGCGCGGTCGACGACGGCGCCGACGGCGACGGCCGCCTGTCACGCACGCGCGGCGCCGGTATCCATTCACCGTCCGGGGTTTACGGTCAGGCCACGCTGGCGAGCGCGGCCAAGGGCGAAGTCATCGCCCGGCTTTTGCTCGAGCACGTGCTGGCGCAAATCGAAGCACTGACAGGCTGATCGGTTGCGGTCGCGCGGTTTATTTCTCCGGCGCGGCGAGCGGCAGGTTGAAGCGCCTGAGTATTTCCCAGTTATCGGCGGCGAGCTCGAGGTAGCCCTCGATGTCAGCGCGCCAGGCCTCGCGCACGCGGGTCGAGTAATTGAGGTACAGTTTGTCGGCGTGGATCGTCCACGCGTAGGGATCGACCGGCACCAGCTGGCCCTGGCCGATCGCGTAGGCGCAAAAGCCGCCGTATTGCGGCGCGTACTGCTGCGGATCCTCGGCAAACAGGTCGCGGTGCAATTCGCTGGCAAAGTGCCAGGTCGTATCGTTGTAGCGGTGGTGGTACTCGGGATTGCCGCGCTCGGCGCGCTGCTTGCGAAAATAGCTAACCGGGTCGTAACCGCCAAGCGCGACGCCGCCAACCTGGAATTGCGCCTCGCCGGCGAACACCGATGGTGCCAACGCCAGCGCGACGAAAGCGATCGAGGCCAGTAGTCGTAGCACCATCGGTTCCCCAGCAATTCCACGTGGCTTTCCGCAGCCGGACGCCGCGAGCCGTCGGCATATTCTAACGCCTGGCGCCGGGTGCTCAAACCGGGCGCGGCGGCTGTGCTATCTTGCGCGCGATGAACCTGTCCGATCTGATTGCGACTCGGGCCCGCGAGAACGGCGACAAGACCTGGCTGTACTTCGAACGCCAGCCGGACCCGGATCGCGGCCTGCCGGGATTTCGCTGCGACCTCAGTTACGCGGAGTTCGATCGGCGCGTCAACCGGGCCTGCCATTTTATGTCCGCTTGCGGCATCGGGCAGGGCGACGTCGTCAATCTGCATTTGCCGAACTGCCCGGCGTTCCTGCTGCTGTGGTTCGCGACCGCGCGACTCGGCGCGGTGATGATGCCGACCAACGTGCTCGCGAGCGTCGACGAGCTCGCCTGGCTGCTCGAGCATTCGCAGTCGCGGCTCGCGTTCACGACCGCCGGGCACGCGGCGACGCTCGCGGCCTGCCGCGCGCGGCTCGCGGGCTTGCGCGAGGTCGTGTGCTGCGATCCGTTCAGCGACGCGCCGGCGCCGGACAGTTTCGAGGCCAGGCTCGAGTCGCAGCCGGATTCGGCCTGGGACTGCCCCGCGGCGCCGACCGATCTCGCCGCGATCATGTACACCTCGGGCACGACGTCGAAACCGAAGGGGGTCATGGTCACGCATGCCAACTACCTTGCCGCCGGGCGCACGGTCGCCGAACGCGTCGAGCTCGCCGCCGACGACCGGCAATTCGTCGTGCTGCCGCTGTTTCACGGTAACGCCCAGTACTACTCGACGATGAGCGCGTTGCTGGTCGGTGCGAGCCTCGCGCTGATGGACCGGTTCTCGGCGAGCCGGTTCTTCGACAGGTGCATCGAGTACCGGTGCACGGTCGCGAGCCTGTTCGCGGCGCCGTTGCGGATGCTGCTGGCGCAGCCGGAGAATCCGGCGCACCGCGACAACCGGCTGCGCGTCGTGCTGTTCGCGCAGAGCCTGACCGCGACGCAGCTCGACGACTGGGCGCGGCGTTTCGACGCGCCGCTGCTGCAGCTGTGGGGCATGACCGAGACGATGGGGCCGCCGTTGATGAATCCGCTCCATGGCGAGCGCCGCAACGACACGGTCGGCTTGCCGGCGGGCGGTTACGAGATCGCGCTGGTCGACGACGCGAGACAGGCGGTCGCGGATGGCGAGCCCGGTGAAATAATCGTCGAGGGGATCGCGGGCGAGACGCTGATGGCGGGATACTTCCGCAACCCGGAGGCGACCGCGGCGACGCTACGCGACGGCTGGCTGTATACCGGCGACAACGCGGTGCGCGACGCGGACGGCTTTTACCGCTTCATCGACCGCAAGAAGGACATGATCAAGCGCGCCGGCGAGAACGTGTCGGCCGGCGAGGTCGAGCAGGTCGTGTTGCAGCACCCGGCGGTGTTCGAGTGCGCGGTCGTCGGCCTGCCCGACGAACTTCGCGACGAACGAATCGTCGCGATCGTCGTGCTGCACGACGGCATGACCGCGAGCGAGCAGGAAATCATCGATTTCTCCGCCGCGCGGCTGGCATCTTTCCGCGTTCCCGAACGCATCGTCTTCGCGACCGCGCTGCCCAAAACCTCGGTCGGCAAAATCCAGAAACACCTCGTCCGCACCGCCCTGCTCGAGTAAATTCAGGTCAGAGCAGAATGACACTTACTTAAGCCCCGAAACCGGCGTCATTGCGAGCTGCGAAGCAGCGAAGCGATCCGGGATCGGGCCGGGACCGGGAGGTTGCTTCGTCGGCTGACGCCTCCTCGCAATGACCTGCCAGTATCCGCTACTGCGGCCCCGCCAGCCTTGCTCCCAGCGAGGCAATCTCCGAGGATAAATTCAGGTCACTGATCAAAATTTGAGTTAGAAGGTGGTGGGGATTTCGGCGCTGCGGCGGGCGATGAAATCGAGCAGCGCTTCGTCGAGCGCGGGGTCGAGCGGCGGCGGCTCGTAGCGTTCGAGCCAGCGTTTCGCCTTGCGCACGCCGACCGCCTCGCTCTCGATCTTGCCGTCGAGCTCCCACTGCTCGTACGGGTTGTTGTGCTGCGATTCGAAGATGAACAGGTTGCTCTCGAGGGTATGCGTCTCGCCGAGGAAATGCCCGCCCGGGCCGACCATCTTCGTGACTTCGAAGACTTCGTCGAGGTCGCTGAAATCGGGCCCCTGCAGGAAGTGGTAGAACGCGTCGAGCTGCTCGAAGTCGATCATCGCCTTGCCGTAGCCGACGGTCAGCGCGCCCTCGAGCATGCCGCCGGCCATCGTCAGCCAGTCGGCGCCCGACAGCATCGCCGGAAACAGCCCCCACATCGAGTCGTAGGCCGCCTGCATGTCGCCCGACTTCGACGTCGCGACGTTCAGGATCGCGCGGTGCGGCACGTCGTAGAAGCGCGCCATCGCGTTGGCGAGAAATTGCACCATCGCCGAGTCCGGCGAACCGTGCACCGGCGCGCCGCTGTTGAGCGCGACCGTCATCGCCGGCACGCCGAACAGCATCGGCGCGCCCGGACGGATGATTTGCGTCAACGCCATCGCCATCAACGCCTCGGCGAGCACCACGCCGACCGTGCCGACGTTGCTCGCCGGCGTGCTCGCCGCGGCCATCGAGAACGGCGAGCACATGACCGCGTGATTATTCGCCGCGTAGACCTTGAGCGCGTCGAGCATGGTCTCGTCCCAGACCAGCGGCGAATTGGCGTTGATCAGCGACGTCGTGCAGCAGTTGTTGGTCGCGAACTCGTCGCCGAACACCAGCTTCATCATCTCGATCGTGTCGTCGGCGCGCTCGCGCGCGGTGACGTTGCCGATGATCGGCTTGTCCGAGAACTTCAACCCGCTATAGGCCATGTGCAGGTGGCGGTGCGCGACCGGCACGTCGACCGGTTCGACGATCGGGCCGCCGGCGATGTGCACGGTCGACGCCATGTGATTGAGCTTTTGCAGCGCGTTCAGATCGTCGAGCGTCGCATAGCGGCGCTTGCCGTCCATGTCGCGCACGAACGCCGCGCCGTAGGACGGCGACACGACCGTATGGCCGTCGCCGACGGTGACCGTGCGCTCGGGATTGCGCGCGTGGTGCCGGTACGAAGACGGGATCTTGCCGATCAATTCGAGCAGTTCGTCGCGGCCGAGCCGCACCAGATCGCCGTCGATCTCGGCGCCGGTTTTGCGCCACAGCGCGAGCGACTCGGCATCCTGGAACTCGACGCCGATCTGTTCGACCACGCGCATCGCGAAATCGTGGATCAGTTCGACGCCTTCCCGGTTCGTGACCTCCATCAGCGGAATGCCGCGGCGGATTTCCGGATGGTGCACGATTGCCGCGCTCGCGATCGCCGCGCGCCGCGCGGCGCTGCCGCCCTGGCGCCGGCGCCGGGGTTTCACTGCGGATGCGTTCATAGTTCGAGGCCTGTCTTGCGGCCATCGTGAAACGCGTACGGCGCCTGCCGTGGCGCGGCGGCGTCGCCGATGACGCGAAATTCGATGCCGGCGTCGGCCAGCGCCAGCTCTAGCGCGGTGTCGACGACGTTGGTGGTCGCGGTGACGATGGCCGAGGCCTCGACCTCGCGTAGCGATCCGTCGAGCAGCGAACGCACCTCGGCGCGGTCGCCGTGCCAGCGCGCGATCACCGACTCGAGCAGGAAGTCGGCGCCGAGCCTGGCCAGGTTGGCGCGAATCTTGAGGTCCGCGCCGGTGCGGACCAGTTCCTTGCCGATCATCGGGTCCGGCGTCACGATGGTGACGTCTTGACCCTGTTCGGCGAGGTGCCAGGCCGTGCCGGTGCCGCGCCAGTTGCCGCCCTCGTCGAGCACGATGACCGCCTTGCCGAGCTCGGCCTGGTCGCGGAACACTTCCTCGCAGGCGAAGACTCTTCCATTTTCCAGCCCCGGCAGCGCGTCGGCCTCGGGCAGCCAGCGCTGGCGCGCCTGCCCGTCGGGAAAAGAACCCGTCGCGAGCACGACCGCGTCGGCGCCGAATTCGAGAATATCGCCCGCGTCCATCGGCGTGTAGTACTGCACGTCGACGCCGAGGCGTTCGAACTGGCGCAGATACCAGCCCATCAGTTCGGTGATCTGGCCGCGCCGCGGCGCGAGGCCGGCGAGGCGAAACTGGCCGCCGAGTTCGCCGAGCGCCTCGGCCAGGGTCACGGCGTGACCGCGCTCGGCGGCGACGCGCGCGGCCTCCATGCCGGCCGGTCCGCCGCCGACGACGAGGATCTTGCGCGGCGCGTCGGCCGGCGTGAAGCGATCGCCGCCCCATTCGAACTCGCGCCCGGCCGACGGGTTGACCAGGCACGAGATCCAGTAATCGCGCGAACGCCGGCCCCAGCACATCTGGTTGCACGAGATACAGCCGCGGATGTCGTCGTGGCGGCCCTCGCGGGTCTTGGCGACCCAGTGCGGGTCGGCGATCTGGCCGCGCACTATCGAACACAGGTCGGCGGCGCCGCTGGCGATCGTGTAGTCGGCGTTCTCCGGGGTGCGGATATGACTCTCGGCGGTGACCTTCGCGTGACGCACCACCTGCTTCAGTGCCGTCGCCAGCGGCTCGCCCTGTTTCTCGCCGTGGACGAAGGTCGGCATGATGCGGTCGACGTCGACGTAGTTGCCCGAACCGCAGGAGACGTAATCGAGATTGCCTTCGGCGTCGTGCAATGCGATGACTTCCTGGAAATCCTCGAGCGTCATGACGAACGGCGTGTTGTCGGCGTAGCCGGTCGACATCCCGATGATGAAATCCTCGCCGCAGGCGTCGCGGATCGAGTTGACGATCGTGCGAGACAGCCGGGTGCGGTTTTCCAGCGAACCGCCCCAGCGGTCGTCGCGCCGGTTCGACCATGGCGACCAGAACTGATCGAGGAGCGCGTGGTAGGCGGCGAACAGGTCGACGCCGTCGAAGCCGGCCGCCTGGCAGCGCCTCGCCGCGGCAACGAAACATTCGATGACTTCGAGTATCTCGCTCTCGCGCAGCGCGTGCGAACCGTCGGAATCATGGTAGGACGGCCCCCCCGACGGCCCCCAGTGCGGCATGAACGACAGGTCCGAATCGCCGTGCTGGCCGACGTGGTAGAGCTGCTGCAGGATCGTCGTGCCGTGTTCGTGCACGGCTTCGGTAATCTTGCGGAAATGCGGGATCACCTCGTCGTCGCAATGGCGGAAATTGCCGCGCGTCAGCACCGCGGTCGGGTGCACCGGCATCGGCTCGACGACGATCATCGCCACGCCGCCGCGCGCGCGTTCCTCGTAATAGCCGCGGTGGCGCTCGCCCGGCAAGCCGTGGTCCGACATGTTGGCCGTATGCGCGCCGAACACGATGCGGTTGTCGAGCCTGCGATGGCGCAGCTCGAGCGGCTGAAAAATATTGGGGTAGGCGGTCATCGGCGCACCGGGATCGAGTCGAGACGCTGAATATACCGATTGTCGCGATATGAACAAAACGATATATTTTCATTTTATCGATCGAAATTCGTCATGTCCGTCCTCGATATCGATTCGTTGCGCGCGCTGATCGCGATCGCCGAAACCGGTGGCATCACGCGCGCGGCGAAAAAACTGAACCTGTCGCAGTCCGCGGTCAGCCACAAGATGAAGCGGCTCGAGAGCCAGCTCGGCCGCGGCCTGTTCGGCCGCGCCGACGGCCGCCTCGCACTCAATCGCGACGGCGAGCGCCTGCTCGACTATGCCCGCCGCATGATCCGGCTGCACGACGAGGCCTGCGCGAGCTTTCATCAAAGCGATCTCGCCGGCGAACTGCGCATCGGCATCACCGAGGACGTCACCGCGCCCGGCATGGCGCAGATCCTGTCGAGCTTCGCGATCAGCTTTCCGCAGGTCGCGTTGACCACGCGGGTCGCGCATTCGCCGGAACTGATTCGCTGGCTGGAACGCGGCGAAATCGACATGGCGCTGATCGAGGTCTTCGAGAGCGAGATGCGCGCCGGTGACCATCCGCTCGGACGGCAGCAGGTCGCGTGGCTCGTGGCCGAGGATTTCGCGCTCGACGGCGACCCGCGTCTGCCGTTCGTGGCCTATCACGAGGACTGTTTCTACAAGGCCTGGGCCGGGCGCGCGCTGGCCGACCGCGGTCGCGAGCTCAAGGTCGTATTCGAGTGCCCGAGCATCGACGGCATGGTCAACGCCGTGCGCAGCGGGCTCGGCATCGGTCTCGTCAATCTCGACGTGTTCGAGCAACTGCAGTCCGGTCGCCGCGGCGACAGCCGCGGGCTGCGCATCGAACGCAGCCACCTGCCGCAGCCGCCGCCGATTCAACACGTCGCGCGCTTCGCCGGCGGTTTGCCGACGCGACAGATGGATAAGTTGCTCGAATTGATCAAGCAGGAGCTATTGCCGGTTTCGTAACTGTCACATTTCGCGCAGGGTATCGGGGTCCGATCCCGCGGCGTAAATCAGGATCGGTTCGCCGGTTTCGAGCACCCTGCCGGGGATACCCTGGCCGCGGCCGATTTGCGTCTCCTGTGTTAACTGGATGAAGAGCGCGATCACGCTGCGGTCCCGGCAACACCAGATGCCGGACGACAGGAGGCGATCGCTGTCGTCGGCTTCCAGCAGGCAGGCATGCGTCACCAGCCAGCCCTCGTATAGCCAGTTCTCGAAAGAGCCGATGATGCGCATGCAAGCGTTCAGTGCCTGGCGGAAAACGGTAGCCTGGTTGGCGCGATTGGTGCAGGCGAGGAGCGGTTCGAGGGACGAGGCTTTTCGCGCGAGCGCGGTCTGGTCCTGCTTCTGCGCGGTAATGTCGTAACAAATCAGCATATTGCCGTCGCCTTGCCCGACCGGGTCGACAGCGCAGAACAGGCACACGCGCACGAACTTGACGGCGCCCTGCGCCGCCGAAATGTCGCTGTCGAACTGCAGCGGCCCGTTTGCCGACTGCATGTCGACATCGGCGGGCAGCCAGGCTTGCAACTCGGTTGCCAGCGTTCGCGTTATCGACGGATCGCTGCGAGAGTTTTTCGCCAGCCCCGCCATGTTCGCGAGGACGGTCTCGTCGGTAAAGCGGCAGGCGCCGGCGCGATCGACATGCAGCGCGATCGCCGGGATCGATTGCCTGGTCTGGCCGAGTCCGTATTTTTCGGGGTGCCTGGTGCCCAATGGCCTCTACCCTGCTCGCAGGGTTTGCCGTCATCCGGGCGCGGGCGACGCCCGAAAAATCTTCGCGTTCACTGGACCGGCGCAATGCCGGGATTCATTAATTACGGGTTCCGGTTTTTGCCGCATTGGAGTAGTTTAGCGAGATTGTCCGAAACGAATCGACGTTATGCTTTTGAAGGACATCAAAACCTGGGTCACGGTGCCGCCGAGCGGCATCGGCGGCGCCTTCTGGGTCATCGTCAAGGTTACGACCGACGATGGCATCGACGGAATCGGCGAGTGCTACGGCATCCCGGTGTCGGGCGACATCGCTTGCCGGATGGTCGAGGATACATTCGAGCGCTATATTGCCGGCGAGGACCCCCACCACGTCGAGACCCTGTTCCGGCGGGTTTATTCGGCCGGCTTCACGCAACGCCCCGACGTCAGCATGATGGGCGTGTTCAGCGGTATCGAGATCGCGATCTGGGACATCCTCGGCAAGGCCCATGACCAGCCGGTCTACCAGCTCCTCGGCGGCCAGTTTCACGACCGTATCCGAACCTATACCTATCTCTACCCCGAAGCGGTCGGCGCCGACGGCAACCCCGGCGACGGCGCGCCCGACGTTTATCACGACGGCGACGCCGCCGCTGCGCGCGCGCTCGACTACATCGACATGGGCTTTACCGCGGTCAAGCAGGATCCGGCCGGGCCCTACAGCTTCCAGGGCGGACGCGAACTGTCGCTGGTCGAGCTCGCGCGCTGCGAGGATAACGTGCGCAAGCTGCGCGACGCGGTCGGCGATCGCGCCGACATCCTGTTCGGTACCCACGGGCAGATGACGACGTCGTCGGCGATCCGCCTCGCGCGCCGGCTCGAACCCTACGATCCGCTGTGGTTCGAGGAGCCGTGCCCGCCGGACCAGATGGAAGCCATCGGTCGCGTCGCCGCGGCGACGTCGATCCCGGTCGCGACCGGCGAGCGCCTGACGACGCGCGTCGAGTTTCACCAGGCGCTGAAGGCCGGGGTCTCGATCCTGCAGCCGGACGTCGGCCGCAGCGGCGGTATCTGGGAAACGAAGAAGATCGCCGCGCTGGCCGAATTGTTTAACGCGCAGATCGCGCCGCACATCTACTGCGGGCCGATCGCGCACGCGGCCGCCACGCACGTGGCGTTCAGCTGCCCGAACTTCCTGATTCTCGAGACGATTCAGACCGAGTTCCACGACGCGATCCTGCTGCAGCCACTGCCGTGGGAGGCGGGCTACATGCCGGCGCCGGGCGAACCCGGGCTCGGCATCACGCTCAACGAGACCGTCGTCGAGTCGCATCCGTACACGCCGGGCGGCCGCCTGCATCTCGAGATGTGCCAGACCGTGCTCGATTCGAACAACCGGAAAACCATTACCGAGCTCGACTGATGCCCGACCGTCCGCAAACCCTGAACCTCGCCAACTGGCGCCAGCCGCCGCACGGACGCTGGGCCTTCCATCACGTGCGCGAAATCGTACCGAGCGAGCGGATCGCGTGCGGTGACGCGACGAGCCCACTGTCGCGCGCGCCGACCGACGCGCTCGCGCGGCTCGGCATGCCGGGCCCCGGCGGCGGTGAAATTTCGCTCGCCGAATGGCTCGGGATCTCGAACACCGACGCCTTGCTGGTGGCGCAGCGCGGCCGGCTGGTGCACGAATGGTACGTCGAGCCGGCGATCGAGGCGCACCCGCACATCGTGTTTTCGGTCAGCAAGTCGATCACCGGCACGCTCGCCGGCGTGCTGGTGGAGCAGGGCCTGATCGACCCGGCGCGCCCGGTCGTCGACTATATTCCCGAGCTCGCCGACTCGGGATACCGCGACGCGCGCGTGCAGCACGTGCTCGACATGGCCGTGCGCATCGAGTTTGTCGAGGATTACACCGCGACCCGCGGGCCGTTCGTCGATTACCGCACCGCGACCGCGTGGCATCCGTGCCCGGTCGACGCGATCGATCGCGGCCTGCACGAGTTCCTGGGCTCGCTGGCGCGCGCCGACGGCGAGCACGGCGAGGTCTGGCAGTACAAGTCACCGAACTCGGACCTGCTCGGCTGGTTGCTCGAGCGCGCCAGCGGCGAACGCGCGGCGGATTTGCTGGCACGTCACGTGTGGCAACCGATGGGCGCCGAAGCCGATGCTTATATCACGGTCGACCGCAAGGGCGCGCCTCGCACCGCCGGCGGCCTCTGCGTCGTGCCGCGCGACCTGCTGCGCTTCGGCGAACTGGTGCGCAACCGCGGCGCGGTCGACGGGCGCCAGGTCATCCCGGCAAGCTGGATCGACGATTGCCGCAACGGCGGCAGCCACGACGCCTGGCGGCGCGGCGAGTCGGCCAAGGATTTTACGCGCGGCAGCTATCGCAACAAGTGGTACAACAGCGGCGACGAGCACGGCACGATGCTCGCGATCGGGATTCACAGCCAGTATATTTTCATCGACCCGGTCGCCGAGGTCACGGTCGTCAAGCTGTCGGCGCAGGACGAACCGCTGCGTACCGACCTCGATTCGGTCAACCTGCGGGGTTTCGCCAACATCGCCGCCGCAATCGGGGGATAGATTGCCGGCCGATCGCAGCGACCTGCTGCCGAGTCTCGGCATCGCCTGCGGCGCCTCGCTCTGGGGCCTGTTCTGGATTCCGATTCGCGGCATCGAGGCCGCCGGGATTTCCGCCTTCTGGGCATCGACGGTGGTGTTCGCCGCCGGTACGCTGATCCTGCTGCCGATCGCGCTGCCGCGCCTGCTCCGATCGGCCGCGCACGCGCGGCAAATTCTGTTGCCGGCGATGCTCGCCGGCCTCGCGTTCGCGCTCTGGACCGTCAGCCTGAACCTGACCGAAGTCGTGCGCGCGATGCTGCTGTTTTATATCACCCCGCTGTGGAGCACGCTGCTCGGCATCGTCGTGCTCCGGGAACGGATCACGCTCAATCGAATCGTCGCCCTGCTGCTCGCGTTCAGCGGGCTTTACGTCGTGCTCGCCGTCGACGGCGGCTGGCCGCTGCCGCGCAGCACCGGCGACTGGTTCGCGCTGTTGTCGGGCGTCTGCTGGTCGATCGCGTCGGTCAAGCTGTTCCAGGACGGCGCGCGCCTGATCGTCGACAAGGTCGCCCTGTTCCTGGCTTGTTCGCTGCTGACCTCGCTGTTGTTGACGCTGTGGCAGCACGGCGACCTCGCTGGCTTGCCCGGCATCGCCGAGCTGCGCGCGGCCTGGTACTGGATCCTGCCGGTCGGGGTACTGATTCTGCCGGTGACCTTCCTGACCATCTGGCCGGCGACGCTGCTGAGCCCGGCGCGCGTCGGCGTGTTGCTGATGATGGAGCTGATCGTCGGCGTTTCGACCGCGGCCTGGCTACTCGACGAACCCTTCGGCGCCCGCGAGATCGCGGGTGCCTTGCTGATCCTCGCCGCCGGCGTCGTCGAGGTCATGCGTGAACAGCGCTTCGGCGCCGCGGCCCGCGGTCAATCGGTTCGATGATTCGATTGAATCCCTGGCCGATGGTATAGTCCAAGCTGATATGTCGCCAGCAACCGCCAATCGAATCCGCTTTTGTGTTGTCCTGTCGATCCTGCTCGGGATGATGGGGACTCAGTCGGCGCATGCCGGTTGCAACGACAAGCGCGCGCCCGGCGTCGACTGGTCGGGTTGCAAGAAGACCGGCAAGATGATGGGGGGTTCGAATTTCGCCGGCGGCAGGTTCGACGAAGCCAACCTGTACGAATCGTTGCTCGACGGCGTCGATTTCAGCCGCGCGAGCCTGGTCAAGACCGACCTGTCGCGAGTTAGCGCGACGCGCAGCCACTTCGATAACAGCGACCTCTCCAAGGCGGTCGGCTACCGCGCCAATTTCGACGGCGCAACGGTGTTCAGTTCGCGCCTGCTGAAGTCCGAGTTTTCGCGCGCGACCTTTGTCGGCGCACGCGTCGTCGACGTCGACTGGTCGCGCTCGGAACTCGGCCGCGTCGATTTCCGCAATGCCCGCCTGCAAAACGTCAATTTCATGTACAGCAACCTGTCGCGCGCGATCTTCGCCGGCGCGAGCCTCGACAACATCGTATTTTTCGGCACCTATACCTACCTGACGCATTTCGAGGACACGGACCTCGGCGCAGTCAGGAAGTTATCGCAGAAACAGCTCGACATCGCCTGCGGCAACGACAATACGCGTTTGCCGCCGGGCCTCACCCGGCCCGACAGCTGGCCCTGCGAGGAATGACCCGGGCGCCGGCCTCAGGCCGGCCGTGTCGGGCGAGTCAGTAACAGAATTTCGCCTGCCGGCGTCGTCGGTGATGCGGCGATCGGCCTGCTTTCGACAGGCTCGAAGCCGAGTCGCCGGTAGAAACGCAGCGCGCCCGAATTGTGGCCGAAGACCAGCAGGCTGATCAGTGACGCGCCGGCGGCGCGCGCGAAATCGTCGACGCGTGCCATCAGGCCGGAGCCGACGCCCAGGCCGCGGAATTGCGGATAGGTCGCGAGCATGTCGACGAAAAAACTCTCCGCGACGATTTGCTCGAGTTCGACCATCGGCTGGATGTAAGGCGGAAAATCATCAGCTCGCTCGGGATTGTCGGCGGCCGCCGGCAGCCGAAAGCCGAGCAGCATTGCGGCCACCCTGGCGTCTTTGCACGCGATCCACGCATTACGGTACGTAAAGCTGTCAAGCTTCGATGCCGCGTGGCGGGCGCCGGCCTGTGCGAGCGTTTCGCCGGGTCGTCGCGAAGCTTTCCAGAAATAACCCATGATGCCTTCGCTGGCGAGCTGCGCGAGCTCGGCGATCGCGAGGCAGTCGTCGGGTCCGGCCCGGCGAATGACGATGTCGTCCGCGTTCACAGCGTGATAGGGAATCCCATCTTCTGCACCAGCGCGATCCACGGCTTGCGCCAGCCGCCCTTTTCGTCGAGCGTATCGAGCGCGTACATCGTGATCGTCGCGCCGAGCCAGCGGAACGGCTCGGGTGGGATATAGTTCGGCAGCGTGCGCGCGAAATCCATGCGCGTCTCGGGAGTGTCGAGCCGGTCGAGCAGCGCGAGCCCGACGCGCGCGCCGAAGCGCGATGCGGTCACGCCGAAACCCGAGTAACCGCCGGCGAAGACCATGTCGCCGCCATGGTAGTGCTGGTAGTGCACCGCCATGCGCGTGGTCAGGCCGATCGGCCCGCTCCAGGCGTGCGAGAATCGAATCTCGTCGGCGAGCTGGGGGAAGGTGCAGTAGAAGGACTGCACCAGGCGAAGATAGGGTTGCGGCGTCCGGTCGAGCGCCGGGTCGGTGTCGTCGCCGAAGAAGTAACCGAGCCGACCGCCGAACAGGATTCGATTATCCGGCGTCAGGCGCATGTAATTGAGCTGCGTGCGGGTGTCGTAGATTCCCTGCCGGTGGCGCCAGCCGACCGCGTCCATTTGCGCCGCGCCGAGCGGCTCGGTAACGACGATGCGGTCGCGGATCGCGGCGACCCGCCGGCGTATATGGCGGTGTCCCGCGGCATAGGCGTTGGTCGCGAGCAAGACCTTGCGCGCGGTGATGCGCGCGCGCGGCGTATCGACGACGATTCCCGCGCCGGTCTTGCGATTGCCGAGGTGCGGCGTGTTCTCGTAAACCCGCACGCCGAGTTCGAGCGCGACGCGCCGGAGTTCGCGCACGAGCTTGCCGGGATGACTCGTGCCGCTGCGCTGGCGTGACCAGACGCCGCCGTGAAAAATTGGCGAACGGATCTCGGCCTGCACGCCGGCGCGGTCGAGGCGCACGGCGTCGTGGCCGTACTTGAGATATAGCGCGTAATCTTCGTCGACCTCCGCGAGCCCGGCGTCGCCGATCGAAACCTTCATTTCGCCGCCCCATTCGTCGTCGCAGTCCATGCCGTAGCGCTCGAGCGTGGCGCGAAACCCGTCCATGTTTTCGCGCCCGAGGCGCTCGAGCTCGGCGACGTCGGCGGGGAAGATGCGCTCGGTATTGTCGATGCCGTGCATGACCGAGGTCGACATGATCGCCGCCGGGCGTCCGCTGGCGCCGTTGGCGACGCTCTTCGACTCGATCAGCACGACGTCGCGCGCCGGGTCCTGTTCCTTCGCCTGGATCGCGCCCCACAGGCCGCAGAAGCCGCCGCCGACGACCAGCAGGTCGCAGACGGTATCCCGTTCGAGTGCGGCCTCGTCGGCGACCGGTTCGAGGCTGTCGAGCCAGAAGGTCGTAAAGCGGGTATCGGCCAGCGCGCGGCGCAGTCGCTGTTGGTCGTCGCTCATGAGATCGCGATCCGGGTCATCGTGACACTGGCGTCAGTCATCCCGCGAGC
The DNA here is from genome assembly GCA_024638385.1 of Gammaproteobacteria bacterium. GTDB lineage: Bacteria > Pseudomonadota > Gammaproteobacteria. The sequence continues at coordinate 22,204 of JAHEKJ010000023.1, forward strand.
AGGATTCGGGCGCCGACAGGAAAGCCTCGATCCCGGCGGTGCGGTAACCGTCCTCGCGCCACAGAATCGGAAAGTAGTTTTCGTCGAGCCGGTTGTCGCCGAGGCGCCGGTAACGGCCGTAGATCGGCCCGATGCCCTGGTGAAGCCGCGCCGGCACGTACTCGACGTCGCTGCGCATCGCGTGCAGCACCAGCGAGCGCCGCGGCCGGTCGCTGCGATTTTCGCCCGAGCCGTGCCAGGTCCAGCCATGGTGGAACGAACCTCCGCCGGCCGGCACTTCGACGTAGACGATTTCCGGCTCGACGCCCTCGCGCGCGGCCGCGTCGAGCATCGGTCGGCGGTAATCCTCGGGGGCGTGGAACTCGCCCTCGGGCTCGCCCGGTTGCCAGCGGTGGGAGCCGCGCACGAGCTCCATCGTGCCGCCGTCGGCGCGGGTATCGTCGAGCGCGATCCAGCAGGTCAGCAGATCCGATGGGGTAAACCAAGAGAGGTACGCGCTGTCCTGGTGGAAGCCGAGCGATCGGGTCGCCGGCGGTTTCCACAACACGTTGTCGATCATGATGCGCACGCCGGGCCAGCCGGCCAGGCGGCCGATCGCGCGGCCGATGCCGGCATCGAGCACGACCCGGGCGACTTCGCGGTTGGCTTTCCAGCCGTTGCAGATCTGGCGCGTGCGCTGCGGGTCGCCATCGGCGACCTGCCAGTTGACTTCGTCGGGGCGCACGCCGGTCTCGAATTTGCCGGCGAACAAATCCTCGAACGCCGCGTGCAGGCGCGGCAGTCTCGCGGAGTCGATCAGCCGCTCGACGAACAAAAAACCGTCGCGGGCGAAGCGGGCGCGTTCGCCGTCGCCGATCTCGATCGAAGTCGCGTCAGTCATGCGGCCAGTTTAAACACTCGCCGGCCCGGCTGCCAATGCGGCCAATTCGCGTCGACGGGGGAAGGAGACGGAACCCTACGGGCTAGCTCGGCCAGTCCTCGCCGTCGGTGTAGCGCGTGCCGCGGTGACCCTTCTTCGGCAGCGGCGACTCGAGCCGCTCGCCGGGAGCCTCGACGATGATCAGGATCCGCGGCTTGCCCGAGTTCGGGTTGGTCGCGCCGGTGACGAAGCGCTTGATCTTGAGCCGGCCGTGCAGCTGGTCGTTGAAGATCGTGTAGACGTAGTCACCGACCGCAAGCCGTTTCGGCTCGACGCCCGCCATGTGAAATTCGTATTCATCGCGGCTGCCGTCGTAGAGCGACTCGAGGGTTTCGACCCCGGCCTGGGCCGGAATCGTTTTGGTGATACCGAAACTCATGGCGATTTCCCGAAGCTGCGAGAGCGGCATGATAGGCGGCTTCGGCGCGGCGGGCAACGGTCCAGCCGCCGTCGAATCGCCGCGTCGGCGGCCGTGGCGTGACGCTCGAATTGATTTCAATCATATTAATCTAAACAAGAATGATTATCATTTGTATTCTCATTTGATTTTTGCTAATTTTACCGTCCTTGCAAACGAATTTCGGAGTTATCGACGATGGTTAACGGTATCGATCGGTTCGGCCTCGGCCGATTTTTACTGGGCTCGGTCCTCGGCCTGGCGCTCGCCGGTCCGGCGGGGGCCGCCGACCCGGAAGTCAACGTTTACTCGGCGCGCCAGGAAGCCCTGATCCTGCCGTTGCTCGAACGCTTCGAGGCGGAGACCGGGATCGAGGTCAACCTGGTCACGGGCAAGGCCGACGCGTTGCTCAAGCGGCTCGAGACCGAGGGTCGTTCGACGCCGGCGGACGTTTTCATTACGACCGATGCCGGGCGCCTGCAGCGCGCCAGGGACGCCGGCGTATTGCAACCGGTCGACAGCGCGGTGCTGCGCGAGCGGATTCCGGCCCGGCTGCGAGACCGCGACGGTTACTGGTTCGGGCTGTCGCAGCGCGCGCGCGTGATTTTCTATAATAAGGACAAGGTCGATCCGGGCCAGCTGTCGACCTACGAAGCGCTGGTCGAATCCCGCTGGAAAGGCCGCATCTGCATTCGTTCGTCGGGCAACATCTACAACCAGTCGCTGGTCGCGTCGATGATCGAATCCCACGGCGTCGAGCGGACCGAGGCCTGGGCCCGCGGGCTGGTCGCCAACTTCGCGCGCAAGCCTGCCGGCGGCGACACCGACCAGCTGCGCGCGGCCGCAGCCGGCCTGTGCGATATCGCGATCGCCAATACCTATTACTTCGGCCGCCTGGTCAACAGTGACAAGCCCAAAGATCAGGAGGTCGCAAGCAAGCTCGGCGTGTTCTGGCCCAACCAGGACGGCCGCGGTGCGCATGTCAACGTCAGCGGCGGCGGAATCACGAAGCACGCGAGCCATCCTGAGGCCGCGCGCAGCCTGCTCGAATTCCTGACCGGCGACGAAGCGCAAGCCTGGTACGCCGAGGTCAACAACGAGTACCCCGTCGTCGCCGATGCGCCGGTGTCGAAAACCCTGCGGGGTTTCGGCGACTTCAAGGCCGACAGCCTGAACCTGACCCGGCTCGGCGAAAACAACCGCGCCGCGGTTGAATTGATGGACCGCGCCGGCTGGCGCTAGCCTCCTGCGGCGGCGGGCTTCGCGCCCGCCGCTGCGCCCCCATACTCCAGTTTTTTCCGGTCGTGCCGATATCCCGGGCACGCGGCGAGGACCCGCGTTTCGCAACACAACCACGGCCGGGGAATGTACAACTTTTCGTATCTGCGCAAATCGATCGGATTGATGCAGGCGGCGCTGCTGCTGATTGCCGCGATCGTCATCGGGCTCGGGCTCAGTGCCTGGCAACTACGCAGCGCGCTGACCGAACAGCGCGACGCGCTCGGCGAGCACGCGGCCGAGCTGCTCAAGCTGTCGTTGAGCGGCGCGACCAGCGCCGCCTGGACGCTCGACGCGCGTCTCGCCCGCGAGGTCGTGTCCGGTATCGCTTCGCAGGAAGGGGTGCGCGCGAGCGAAGTTCGCGCCCTGTTGCGCGGCAACGCGCAGGAGCGGCTGGCCCGCGCGGAGAACCCCCCCACCGTTGCCGGAACGATCAGCAACTGGATCGCGGGCAATTATTTCACCGTTGTCGCGCGCGTGCGGTCGCCGTTGTACGTCTCCCAGCAGGGGGTCCCGTTGCGGGTCGGTGAAATGCTGATCGCTATGGACCCGGTCTACGCCGCCGACCGGTTCGTCACGCAGGTCTACACGACGCTCGCGGTGACGATGCTCGAGGCTTTCCTCGTCGGCATGGTGCTGCTGCTGCTGTCGCAGTGGCTGGTAACCGACCCGCTGCGCAAGGCCGCGGCGCGCATTTCGCTGATCAGGCCCGAGGCGCTCGACGAAAACGAACGCTTCATCGACGTGCCGCCCCTGCACCGCTCGGACGAACTCGGCCTGCTGCTCAGCCACACCAACAATTTACTCGACCGGCTGGTCGAGTCGCAGCGCGAATTGCGCCTGCTCGCGACGCGCGATGCGCTTACCGGCTTGCCGAATCGCACCCTGATCCAGGAATCGCTGGCAACCATGCTCGCCAGCGCCACCCGCTCCCACGGCAAGGTCGCGGTGATCTTCGTCGACCTCGATCGGTTCAAGACGGTCAACGATTCGCTCGGCCATGGCATCGGCGACAAGCTGCTGCAGCAGGTTGCGGCGACGCTGATCGGCCAGGTGCGCGGCGAGGATTCGGTGGGCCGTCTCGGCGGCGACGAATTTCTCGTCGTGATGCCGGTCGCGAGTGTCAACGACGTCGTCATCGTCGTACGCCGGATCATCGACGCGCTGGGCCATTCGTTCGAAATCGACGGCATCGACCTGCGGGTTGGCGCGAGTCTCGGCATTTCGATCTATCCCGACGACGGCGACAGCGTCGACATGTTGATGCGCCACGCCGATCTCGCGATGTACAAGGCCAAGGCCGACGCGACGACGCGCTGGCAGCTGTTTTCCGACGACATGAGCCAGGCGATCGACGCCGGCGTCTGGCTCGAGAACGCGCTCGCCGGGGCGGTGCTGCGCAACGAAATGCAAATCTACCTGCAGCCGCAGTTCGAAGCCGCGCACATGCGGCTGTCCGGCGCCGAAGCGCTGTTGCGCTGGCAGCACGAGGGAGAATGGATCGCGCCGGATCGCTTCATCCCGGTTGCCGAGAATTCGGGGCTGATCCGCGAAATCGGCGACTGGGTGCTGGCCGAAACCTGCCGCACCTTGAGCGCCTGGCCCGGTCGGAAAGTCCCGATCTCGATCAACGTGTCGGCGCGCCAGCTCGCCGACGACGGTTTCGTCGAGCGCGTGCACAGAACCGTGGGCCGCTACGAGGTCGCACCTGAACTGTTGCGCTTCGAGATAACCGAGTCGACCCTGATGCAAAACCTCGATCAGACCCGCGCGCAACTCACCCGGCTGCGCGAACAGGGTTTTCGCATCAGTATCGACGACTTCGGCACCGGCTACTCGTCGCTGGCCTACCTGACGCGCCTGCCGGTCGACGAGCTCAAGATCGACCGTTCGTTCGTCTCCGGCGCGCAACGCTCGAAGATCGTGTTGAGCACCATCATCGCGATGGCGCGCGCGCTCAACTACGAGGTCGTCGCCGAGGGCGTCGAAACCGAGGCCCAGCGCGACGAACTGATCGGCAGCGGCTGCGACCTGCTGCAGGGTTACCTGCTCGGCAAGCCGATGCCGGTGGACGAATTCCAGTCCCGGTTCAGCCTCGATCAAACCGACTCCAAAGCCAACCAGACGAGCTCAAAGCTCAGGCGGATACGATAATGCGTAACCCGATTCGTTTCCGGTCGCCGGCGCGCCGCGGCCGATACGGCCTCCTTGCACTCCTGTTCTGCGTCACCGGTACCCTCCAGGCCGGCACGCCGCAAACCGTGTCGCTGGTCGGCGACCCGTGGCCACCCTACGTCAACGGCGAACTCGGCGACTTCGCCGAGTCGGGCATCGCGGTCGACATCGTCAACCGCGTGTTCGCGCAAATCGACGAGGCCGAGGCCCGCTTTCCGCTGATCCCGTGGAAGCGGGCGTTGCTCGAGGTCGAGCACGGGCAAAGCGATGGCATCGCGATACTACTGAAAACCGACGAGCGCGAGCGTTACATGGCCTACTCGATACCGCTGGTCACGGGCTACCAACTGATCTGGTCGATCGCCGATAAAAACGGCCAGGCCTTCGAATGGGAGCGGGTCGCCGACCTGCACGGCAAGCGCGTCGGCGTCGTCGAAGGCTATAGTTACGGCGAGGAAATGGACGGCGCCCTCACCTCGGGCGCGATCATTGCAGTGCGCGGCCCGACCCAGGAGCATCTGTTCACGATGCTTGGGGCCGGCCGCGTCGACCTGGTGATGGCCAACGATGCGGTCGGCTACGCGCTGGCGCGCAAGCTCGGCGACCCGCGCATCAAGCCGGCGCAAAAGCCGACCAACGCCGAGGTATTTCACCTCGGCCTTTCGAGGAAGTCGCCGGCGGTCAGGCTATTGCCGCAGATCAATGCCGCGATCACGCGGCTGCACGACGACGGCGTCATCGATCGGCTGGTGCGCGGCGAGCCGGTCGACTAGCGCATCAGTTCGCGCGCCGCGGTGTCGAAGTACGCGGCAAAACCGGTGTTGTTGCCCGGCGACGCAACGCAGTGGCCCCAGGGCGATTCGAAGACGCGCAATTCGCCCCCGTCGATGTGCGCGACCTCGAACTCGTTGTCCTCGGGGCGAAAGTAAAGATCATTGTCGCAGGCGATGACAATCGTCCTCGCGCGAATAGCTTCGAGCGCGGCAACGAAATCGCCACCGTAGGCCGTTTGCGCGCCGATGTCGCCGCGCTGCCAGGTCCACAGCTTGGCGAGCAAATCGTTGGCGTCCCAGTCGAGATGATCGCGCTCCCAGTCCCGAAGCAATTCCTCGGCGCTGTCGAATCCCAGCTCCCGGTAAATCCGCTCGCGGAAAAAAGTCTGCGAAAAAGCCCAGCCGGCGTAGACCCGGCCGAAGGCCCTGAGTCCCCTGGTGGGCGGTTCGGTATAGCGGCCGTCGGCGAAGACCGCGTCGGCCTGCAGCGCGGCCTTGACGCCCTCGAGGAAAACGATGTTGTGCTCCGAGGTCTTCGCCGAGGCGCAAAACGGCAGGATCGCGCGCACCCTGTCCGGATACTGCGCGCCCCACTGGAAGCTTTGACAACCGGCCATCGACCAGCCGCTGACCAGCGCGATCGAATCGACGCCGAGATGTTCGATCAGCAGGCGATGCTGGGCACGGACATTGTCGTAAAAGGTGATTCTCGGGAAGTCGGCGCCGGCCTGCGGCGGCGGCGTATTGCTCGGCGACGACGACAGGCCGTTGCCGAACAAATTGATCGAGACGATGAAATGGCGCGCCGGATCGAGCGCGCGGCCAGGCCCGAAATAGCCTTCGTTGCGCACATGCGTACCGGTATAAAAGGTCGGCAGCACGACGGCGTTGTCGCCGGCGGCATTCAACTCGCCGTAGGTTTTGTACGCGAGTTTCGCGCCGGCAAGCGGCGCGTCCGACTGCAGTTCGAAGTCGCCGAGCTCGAAGATTTCGTAGTCCACTAATCGACTCCGGTTATTCCGTCATTGCGAGCCCCGGCTGGAGTTTACCCCGGTGAAAGCCGGGGCCGGGGCAAGCTTCACGAAGCAATCTCCCTGGATCGGGCGAGTGTCGAGAGATTGCTTCGTCGCTTGCGCTCCTCGCAATGACGTGTTGATCATCAATAGAGTCGCAAATACTCCTGCAACTCCCAGTCGGTGGTGGTCTGGTGATAGCGCTCCCACTCGTCCATCTTGTAGGCGACGAAGCTCGAAAGCATCTGCTCGCCGAGTACCTGTTTCGCGAGCTTGCTCTGCGCCAGCTTCTCGGTGGCTTCGAGCAGGTTGCGCGGCAAGGGCTCGAGCTTCTTCTGTTTCTTCTCGTCCATGAGATACAGGTCTTCGTCGACCGATGGCCCCGGGTCGATCTTGTTGACGACGCCGTCGACCGTCGCCGCCAGCGACATGCCGAGGCCGAGGTACGGATTCATGCACATATCGGCGGCGCGATTCTCGATCGCGAAGCGGCTCTGCGGCATGCGCAGCATCGCCGAGCGATTGTTCCAGCCGTAGGTGATGTGCGTCGGAGCCCAGGTGAACACGCCGCCCTCGAAGCCGCCGACCTTCGGCACCAGGCCGTTGTACGAATTGACCGTGCTGCACGCGATCGCGGTCATCGCCGCGCCGTGTTTGAGCAGGCCGCCGATCGCGTGGTAGGCGGTCTGGCTCCACTCGCCCTTCTTGCCCTCGTAGAGATTAATGCCGGGCTTCTTCACCGACTGCAGTGACGTGTTCATGTGCGCGCCCGAGCGCCAGTCGCCGGTGGTCGGCTTCGGCATGAAAGTGACGAACATGCCGTGCTTCTTGGCGATTTCCTTGAGCAGCACGCGCAAGAAGACCATGCGGTCGGCCATCTGCAACACGTCCGTATAGTGGAAGTCGAGTTCGAACTGCGAATAGGCGCCCTCGGCGACGACGTCGTGCAGCTGCCAGCCGAGGTCGTTCAGAATATCGATCAGCTCGCCGAGGAAACCCATCGCGTCGATCGAGTACTCGGCGTCGTAACCGAAGGCCTGGCGCCGCGGGCGCAGGCCCTCGCCCGGCGCCGGGTCGTCGTCGAAAGCCTTGACCGGCTGGCCCTTGTCGTCCCACTGCATCGTGATGAACTCGGGCTCGATGCCGGCCATCATCGCGTAACCCTGGTCGGCGGCGTCTTGAATCGTGCGCTTCAATGCCTGGCGCGGGCACAGGTTGTAGGGCTTGTCCTGCCACCACAGGTCGGCGAAGACCCACGCGCAGGTCGGATCCCACGGGCAGATCACGAGACTGTCGAGGTCCGGCACGGGGATCTGGTCGGCGTCGGCCGGGCCGAGCTCGGGCACGAACGAGACCGAGTGCACGGCGAATTGCGGGCCCTTGCCGAGACAGAGTTGTTCGAAGTCGGTGAGCGGCACCGGCTTGGTTTTTGGAACGCCGAGCAGGTCGATCCAGTTCGACAGCACATACCTGACGCCGGCGTCCTCGAGCCGCTTGTGTTCCTTTTTTATCCGCGCCTTGCTCGGGAAGGATTGCTTCATGGTCTCGTAATAGGTGTTGCTCATCGGCTGACTCCCCTGGTCATGCTTATTGCGCCTGCCGCTTCAGCAGGAACTGGTTCTTGAACATTTCGATGCCGCTCATGATCTCGATCTGGTCGATGTCGTCGTGGCCGAAACAGTGTTGCTCGAGAAAATCCTGGAACGCGCCGCTGGTTTCGCAAACGACCTCGATCAGCAGGTCGTAGCGGCCCGATACCCACAGCACGTAGACGACCTCGCCGTGCGCCGCCAGGCGCGTCGCGACCGCGCGCGGCGTCGCCGGCGACGCGACCTTGATGCCGATCATCGCGTCGGCCTGGTAGCGGATCGCCATCGGGTCGGCGAGCGCGACGATCTTGAGCGCGCCGCTTTGTTTCATCGATTGCACGCGGTTGCGCACGGTACCCTCGGATACGTCGAGCGCGCGCGCGATGTCCTTGTAGGGCAGACGGCCGTCGGCCTGCAGCAGCTTGATGATTTCGCGATTCAGATCGTCCTCGGTCGAGGCGATGCCCCGCACCTTCGCGGATTCGATCGCGGTGGATCCGGTTGTCATATTGAGTTATTCGCGACTTTGACGGCGCATTATTGAGGAAAGCGACAAAAAAATCAAAATATTCTGCGGAATACGTAAAATTAAGGACTTCAGGGCTTCGAAATCCGGAGAATGTGTGCTAATTTATCCAGCCCCTGGCGGGAGTTAAGCCGATGTTCAGTCAATCCTTTCTGGACCCGTTCGACGGTGATTCCGCGGTCGCGCGCGGCCTGCCCGGCGCCGCCTACACCAGCCCCGAGTTTCTGCGCCTCGAGCAGGACTTGCTGTTCGGCCGGCAATGGGTATTCGCCGGATTCGCGCACGAGCTGCCAAAACCCGGCGACGCGCGCCCGATCGTGGTCGGCGGGCGGCCGCTGTTCCTGCTGCGCGACGCCGACGGCGAGATCGTCGCGTTTCACAATATCTGCCGCCACCGCAACCTGAAGCTGATCGATGCCGCGGGTAACTGCGGCAAGCTGATTCGTTGCCCGTACCACAGCTGGAGTTACGACCTCTGCGGGGCGCTCAGGAACGCGCCCTATTTCGGCGGCGAGCAGCGCGAATTGCCGGCCGGTTTCGAACCCGGCGACTACGGCCTGTGGCCGGTGGCCTGTGAGACCTGGCACGACTGGATTTTCGTCAATCTCGCGCCCGAACCGGCCGCGTTCGACGCCTTTGTCGCGCCGCTCGAGCGCCAGCTCGGCGGCATCGACGCGGGCACCTATGTGCCGGTCGCGGCGCTCGATTTCGGCGAGGTCGCGTGCAACTGGAAACTGCTGATGGAGAATTTCATCGAGCCCTACCACGTCCAGTTCGTGCACCGGACGACGACGCGGCAGCCGCTCGAGGATCATTACACGTTCGTCGACGAACACTGCATCGGCAGCGCGGTCGAACTCGCCCCGAGCGAAACCGAGGATTCGAATCCGTTGGCGCTCGAGGTCACGTCGCGTTACCTGACGCTGTTCCCGAATTTCGTCATGGGCAGCTACCAGCCCGACCAGCTCGGGATCTACCTGAACGAGCCGCTCGACGCCGGACGGACGCGCCAGCGGCGCGTGATCTATCGCCATCGCGACGCGCATTACAGCGACGCGCAGCTGCTCCAGCTCGAAACCCTGTGGCGCGAAGTGCACGCCGAGGATCACGCGATGTGCGCGCGCCTGCAGCAGGGCCGGCATTCGCCTGTCGCGGCCGACGGCGGCGTCCTGTCGCCGCGCTGGGAAAACAGCGTGCGCCGGTTCCAGGAGCTCGTCGCCGACGCGGTGCGCCCGGGACTCGATCGAATAGAATTAAACGAGGATCAAAAATGAGCGAACCAAGACCCGACTTTCGCCTCGATCACACGATGATCCGGGTGTTCGACCAGGAAAAGACGCTGGATTTCTATACCCGGATTCTCGGCATGAAGATCCTGCGCCAGAACGAGTACCCCGAGGGCCGCTACACCAACACCTTCGTCGGCTATGTCGGCGAAGACGAGGGCACGACGATCGAGATGACCTACAACTGGGACCAGGCAGAGCCGTACGACCAGGGCAACGCGTGGGGCCACCTCGCGCTCAAGGTATCGGACGTCTACGCGACCGCCGAGTACCTCAAGTCGCAGGGCGTCGAGTTCGTGCGCGAGCCCGGCCCGATGAATGCCGGCACGCGCATCATCGCGTTCTTCAAGGACCCGAACGGTTATGTCATCGAACTGAACGAACCGCTCGGAAAAGGCTAGCCGGGCGCCGGGTAATCTCCAGGACGTTCTACTTACAGACCTGTCTCACGAAATACTGATTCGTGATCTCCGCTACATCCAGAACCCTGGCAGGTTTGCTCGTCGCGTGAAACAGGTTCACCTGGCGTTGGTTCGGGACTCGTGGCGATCCCCCGAATCAGACGCTGAAGTGTCACGGCCGGGAGGCTTTTTTCGATCCTGAGCAGACCATTTCACGACTTTCACCCCGCGGCTCGACCGCGGGATCCAGTATATTTGGTTCAGGCACCTGGTCCATGACTCCGACCCTGGATTCCGGCTTTCGCCGGAATAACGGCAATTGGCCGTATTTCGGTCATGGCGATTGTCTGCTTACGAACAAACTGCTTTTCAGTCATGAAGCATCCGAGCCTGCAGGCGAGCTTAAACCGAGAATCAGTCTAAAATGCGCGTCCCCTATTTCCCAGGGAAAAACGCCGATTACTTTTTCTTATCGAGCATTGACGCCAGGTCTGCGAACGGATTATAGGTTTCCTCTTTTTTTTGCTCTTTGGTCGTAGAATCACCGTAGCCTGAGTCAACAAAGCGGGAATGCTCGTTATCATGGCAATAGACACATAACAACTCCCAGTTGCTACCATCAATCGGATTATTGTCATGATTATGGTCACGGTGATGAACTGTCAGCTCGTGCAGATTGTTCTTGTTGAACTCGCGGGCGCATCGACCACATACCCAGGGATACATTTTCAATGCCCTGCCGCGATAACTTTTCTCCCTCTCTTCCCTGGCTATGCGAGCCTGCGAGATAACGCGATCAAGTTTGTCAGTGGAATTATTTGACGACATTTAGGTTATCTAGTGAATTGTGATTTCGGTCCTCAGTTTCTGCATCCATCGTAACCTTGAGTTGAATGTAAATATTACAACGATATCGATGGATTTGTTTGTTCGAAACATTTCAAAGGTGCCCGTATGTGGTCGAAAGCAGCAGCCTGGAGCCGATTCGTGAGAGTCTGCCTGGCGGGAGATACGGCTTCGCGCAAAACGGTGAAGTCGGTAAGTTTGCCCGGGATGACGCAGTCTCGCGTCTTCCCGGGCAGACAGGGTGCGCCGAACTAGACCAGTTCGGCGAGGCTTTTCTCGAGGATGTCGAGACCCTCGTTCATCAGCGCCTCGCTGATGTTGAGCGCCGGCAGGAAGCGGATCACGTTGCCACGCACGCCGCAGGACAGGAGCGCGAGGCCGTTCTCGTAGGCCTTGCCGACCAGTGCTTTGGTCAGGTCCGCGTCGGGTTGCCCGGCGTCGCCGTCCTTGATCAGCTCCATCGCCATCATCGCGCCGTGGTTGGTGCGCAAATGGCCGATGACCTTCGGGTATTTCGCCTGCAGCGCCTGTAGGCGCATGCCGAAGACGCCGGCGACGCGAGTCGACGCCGCGTTCAGATCTTCTTCCTCGATCACGTCGATCATCGCCAGCGCCGCGGCGCAGCCTAGCGGCGAGCCGGCGTAAGTGCCGCCGAGGCCGCCAGGCAGCGGCGCGTCCATGATCTCGGCCTTGCCGACCACCGCCGCGATCGGGTAGCCGTTGGCCATGCCCTTGGCGACCGTGATCAGGTCGGCCTCGATGCCGGCCTGCTGGTGGCAGAACCAGGTGCCGGTGCGCGCGAATCCGCTCTGGATTTCGTCGACGATCAGCACGATGCCGTGCTCGTCGCAGAGCTTGCGCAGCGCCTGCAGGAACTCGGCCGGCGCCGGGTAAAAGCCGCCCTCGCCCTGTACCGGTTCGATGATGATCGCGGCGCAGTCTGACGGGTCCAGGTCGGCCTTGAACAGGTTGTCGACGGCCTTCAGCGATTCTTCGACCGAAACGCCGTGATACTCGATCGGGAACGGCGCGTGGTAGATCTCGGCCGGGAACGGACCGAACAGGTTCTTGTACGGCGTGATCTTGCCGGTCAGGCCCATCGCCAGCATCGTGCGGCCGTGGAAGCCGCCGTTGAACGCGATGACGCCGCGCCGCCCGGTGTGGGCGCGCGCGATCTTGACCGCGTTCTCGACCGCCTCGGCGCCGGTAGTGACGAAGATCGACTTCTTCTTCGACGGCCCGGGCGCGAGTTCGTTGAGTTTTTCCGCCAGCCGCACCGACGTGTCGTAGGGCGTGACCATGACGCAGGTGTGGCTGAACTTGTTGACCTGCTCGGTCACCGCGGCGGTGATCTTCGGGTGGCAGTGGCCGGCCGAGACCACCGCGATGCCGGTGCCGAAGTCGATGTAGCGCTTGCCCTCGACGTCCCACAGCTCCGAGCCCTGCGCGCGCTCGATGTAAACCGGCGCGATGTTTCCCTGGCCGCGGGCGACGGCGTCGTCCTTGCGCGCCTGCCAGTCGTGATTCGAAAGCCCGTCGAACGCGGGCGCCTTCAGATTCGCTTTACTCATTGGTCGATACCTCCGAGACACATGTACTTGATCTCGAGGTAATCATCGAGACCGTATTTGGAGCCCTCGCGGCCCTGGCCGGATTCCTTGACTCCGCCGAACGGCGCCATCTCGTTCGAGATGATGCCCTCGTTGATGCCGACGATGCCGTATTCCAGCGCCTCGGCTACCCGCCATATGCGGCCGATGTCGCGCGAATAAAAGTAGCAGGCGAGGCCGAAGGGCGTGTCATTGGCCATGTCGATGGCTTCCTGCTCGTCCTTGAACTTGAACAGCGGCGCGATCGGGCCGAAGATTTCCTCCTGGAATACGCGCATCTCGCCGGTGACGTTGGTCAGGATCGTCGGTTCGAAGAACTGTTTGCCGAGGTCGGAGCGGTGGCCGCCCGCGACCATTTTCGCGCCCTTGGAGACGGCGTCCTCGATAAAGGCCTCCATGTCGTTGGCCGCTTCCTCGGTGATCAGCGGACCGATCTTGACGTCCTCGTCGGTGCCGGGGCCCATCTTGAGGCCGCCGACCGCGTCGGCGAGCTTGGCCGCGAACGCGTCGTAGCAGCTTTCCTGCACGAGGATGCGATTCGCGCAGACGCAGGTCTGGCCGGCGTTGCGGTATTTGCAGACCAGCGCGCCGGCAACCGCGGCGTCGAGGTCGGCGTCGTCGAAGACGATGAACGGTGCGTTGCCGCCGAGTTCCATCGACGTGCGCTTGACCGTCTTGCTGCAGTCGGCCATCAGCTTCTTGCCGACCGGCGTCGAGCCGGTGAAGGTCAGCTTGCGCACCAGCGGGTTCGACGTCATTTCCTCGCCGATCTTGCTGGTCTCGCCGGTGACCATGTTGATCACGCCCGGCGGAATCCCGGCGCGCTCGGCGAGCTCGACGAAGGCGTAGGCCGACAGCGGCGTCGCGTTGGCGGGCTTGCAGACGACGGTGCAGCCGGCGGCCAGCGCCGGCGCGATCTTGCGGGTCAGCATCGCGTTGGGGAAATTCCACGGCGTGATGCAGGCAACCACGCCGACCGGCTGCTTGATGCAGACGATGCGCTTGTCGTTCGACGGCTGCGGGATCGTGTCGCCGTAGATGCGCTTGCCTTCCTCGGCGAACCACTCGATGTAGCTGGCGCCGTAGGCGATCTCGCCGCGCGACTCGAACAGCGGTTTGCCCTGTTCGGTGGTCATGATCAGCGCGAGGTCTTCCTGCGCGTCCATCATCAGGTTGAACCACTTGCGCATGATCGCGGCGCGTTCCTTGGCGGAGCGTGCGCGCCAGCCGACCATCGCCGCGTGCGCGGACTCGATCGCGCGGCGGGTCTCGGCGGTGCTGCATTTGGCGACCTCGGCGACGACCTCGCCGGTCGCCGGGTTCGTGACCGGGACGGTTCCGCCGCCGTCGGCGTCGACCCATTCGCCATTGATGTAGGCCTGGGTCTTGAGCAAGCCCGAGTCTGATAATTTGATGCTCATGGGATGAATTCCGTAGAGGTTGGTTGCGAGGGCGAGAAGGATAACGATTTCGTCGCTCCACCTCAAATGAAATCCCCGGGGCTTGCGCGGCTTGCCGCGCGGTGTCCGCATTCTGTTAAGATAGGCCGCAAAACTGAGGACGGGGGACCAACCATGCCCGATAACGGCAAGCGCGCAGGGCGCGCCGAGCGTACCAACCTGGATTTTTACCACAGCCCGACACAGCTGCGCTTCGACGCCTGGCACCGGCTCGAGGAAAATACCAGCCGGCTGCGCGAAAAACACTTGCGCAAGGCCGATAGTGCGGCATTGTCGAAGAAGATCCACGCCGAGCTGAGCATGCTCGATATCATCGAGGGTTACAGCGCTTTTCCGTCGGAGGACGATTTCAAGCTGCTGTGGCAACTGTTCGAGCACCAGGATTTCGGTCAGCTCGCGCGCGTGGTCGCGCGCACCGTGCGCGCGTTGACCAACGGCACCTACCGGTCACGCGAGATCAACCTGCAGGCGACGGCCGATCTCGAGGATACCGACGAAACGCTACAAAATTTCGACGACGACCAGCAACAGCGGCCCTACTTCGAACTGCTGTTCGTCGACGAGAGCGGGCACGAAGACGTGCGCCGCCTGCGCGAAAGCCTGCGGGCCCTGCGCCGGCCCGAGGACGATTTTATCTACGACATCGTCGTCGTGCCGAGCTTCGAGGACGCGCTGATCGCGGTGATGTTCAACTACAATATCCAGGCGGTCGTGATCCGCTACGGCTTTCCGTTGCGCTCGGTCAATCACCTCGAAATTCTGCAGCGCTACCTGTCCCGAATCGACGAATCGGAATACGAGGATGCGCTCGATATCGAGCGTGGCCCGCTGCTCGGTAACGTGATTGCCGAGCTGCGTCCCGAACTGGACCTGTACCTCGTCACCGACGCCGCGGTGGAAGACATCGCCGGCAACGTCACGCAGAAATTCAACCGTATCTTCTATCAGCAGGAGGACTACCTCGACCTGCACCTGAATATTTTGCGCGGCATACACGCGCGCTACGAGACGCCGTTTTTCACCGCGTTGCGCAAATACAGCCGCCAGCCCACCGGGGTATTTCACGCGATGCCGATCTCGCGCGGCAAGTCGGTGACCAAGTCGCACTGGATCAAGGAGATGGTGCAGTTCTACGGCATCAATATCTTTCTCGCCGAAACCTCGGCCACTTCCGGCGGGCTCGATTCGCTGCTGCAGCCGCACGGCCCGATCAAGAAGGCGCAGGAACTGGCGGCGCGCGCGTTCGGCGCCCGGCGCACCTACTTCGTAACCAACGGCACGTCGACCGCGAACAAGATCGTCGTGCAGGCGCTGGTGCAGCCGGGCGATATCATCCTGATCGATCGCGACTGCCACAAGTCGCACCACTACGGCATGGTGCTGGCCGGCGCCCATGTCTGCTACCTCGATTCCTATCCGCTGAACGACTACTCGATGTACGGCGCGGTGCCGCTGCGGGAAATCA
>JAHEKJ010000024.1 GCA_024638385.1 Gammaproteobacteria bacterium
ATGGTCGGCTCGAAGGACGCCGGCGTCGCGCCGCCGGTGATTTCGTTTTGCAACTCGTCGAGCGTGTAGCCGATGGCCAGCTTGGCCGCGACCTTGGCGATCGGGAAGCCGGTAGCCTTCGACGCCAGCGCCGACGAGCGCGATACCCGCGGGTTCATCTCGATGATGATCATCTCGCCATCGTCGGGATTGATCGCGAACTGCACGTTGGAACCGCCGGTCTCTACGCCGATCTTGCGCAGCACCGCGATCGACGCGTCGCGCATGATCTGGTACTCCTTGTCGGTCAGCGTCTGGGCCGGCGCGACCGTGATCGAGTCGCCGGTGTGCACGCCCATCGGGTCGAGGTTCTCGATCGAGCAAATGATGATGCAGTTATCGGCCTTGTCGCGCACGACCTCCATTTCGTACTCCTTCCAGCCGAGCACCGAACTTTCGATCAGCACCTCGGTGGTCGGCGACAGGTCGAGCCCGCGGCGCACGATATCGTCGAACTCCTCGCGGTTGTAGGCGATGCCGCCGCCGCTGCCGCCGAGCGTGAACGATGGCCGGATGATGACCGGGAAACCGATCTGCGACTGACCCTGCCAGGCTTCCTCGAGGCTGTGGGCAATGAACGAGCGCGGCGTCTTGAGGCCGATTTCCGTCATCGCCTGGCGGAACAGCTCGCGGTCCTCCGCCATGTCGATCGCTTCGCGCGTGGCGCCGATCATCTGCACGCCGTGTTTTTGCAGCACGCCCTCGCGCACCAGGTCGAGCGCGCAGTTGAGCGCGGTTTGCCCGCCCATCGTCGGCAGCAACGCGTCGGGCTTTTCCTGCGCGATGATCTTCTCGACGACCTGCCAGCGGATCGGCTCGATGTAGACCGCGTCGGCGGTATCGGGATCGGTCATGATCGTCGCCGGGTTGGAATTGATCAATACGACGCGCAAACCCTCTTCTTTCAGCGCCTTGCAGGCCTGCGCGCCGGAATAGTCGAATTCGCAGGCCTGGCCGATGACGATGGGCCCGGCGCCGATGATCAAAACCGAGCGAATATCCTCGCGCCGCGGCATCAGGCGCCTCCCGCGCGCGCGCGCCGGGCCTCGATCAGGTCGAAGAAGCGGTCGAACATCGGCATGACATCGTGCGGTCCGGGGCTCGCCTCGGGATGCCCCTGGAAACTGAACGCCGGCTTGTCGGTGCGCTCGACCGCCTGCAGGCTGCCGTCGAACAACGAGCGGTGGGTCGCGCGCAGGTTCGCCGGCAGGGTCTGCTCGTCGACCGCGAAGCCGTGATTCTGGCTCGTGATCATGACCTCGCCGGTATCGAGGTTTTGCACCGGGTGGTTGGCGCCGTGGTGGCCAAATTTCATTTTTACGGTTTTTGCGCCGCTGGCGAGGCCCAGCAGCTGGTGGCCGAGGCAAATGCCGAATACCGGCAAATCGGTGTCGAGGATTTGGCCGATCGCGTCGATCGCGTAATCGCAGGGCTCGGGATCGCCCGGCCCGTTCGACAGGAAAACGCCATCGGGCTCGTAGGCGAGCACCTCGGCGGCCGGCGTTTTGGCCGGCACCACGGTCACGCGCGCGCCGCGGTCGACCAGCATGCGGAGAATGTTTCTCTTGACGCCGTAATCGTAGGCGACGACGTGGTAGCGGCCGTCGTCGCGGTCGCGGAATCCCTCGCCGAGAGTCCAGCCGGACTGGCGCCAGACGTAGGTTTCGGGCGTCGACACGACCTGCGCGAGGTCGAGCCCGGCGAGCCCGCCGAATTCGCGCGCGGCGGCGAGCGCGGCGTCGTCCGAGACCGTCTCGCCGGCCATGATCGCGCCGCCTTGCGCACCCTTGTCGCGCAGGATCCGGGTCAGCCTGCGCGTGTCGATATCGGAGATCGCGACCACGCCGCGACGCGCCAGATAAGCATCGAGCGATTCCTGCTGGCGCCAGTTGCTGGACCGAAGCGGCAGGTCGCGAATGATCAGGCCGCTGGCGTGGATCTGCACCGCCTCCTCGTCTTCGGCGTTGACCCCGGTGTTGCCGATATGAGGATAGGTCAGCGTAATCAGCTGGCGGCAGTACGACGGGTCGGTCAGGATTTCCTGGTAACCGGTCATCGCGGTATTGAACACGACCTCGCCGGCGGCAAGGCCGTCGGCGCCGATCGACTGGCCGCGAAACAGGGTCCCGTCTTCAAGGGCGAGAATGGCAGGTTTTGGCACTCGGTCTCCGTTCAAAAAAATGCGCGCACACAAAAATGGGAGGAACCGCAGGTTCTTCCCATCGAGCCAACACTATGCGTTAACACTGCGGAGGCAGCATCTTCTTGAGCGCGCATTGTATGTTCTTTACCCAATCGAGTCCACGGCTCGGCGAATAATTTGCTAAATTAACGCCGGCGCATCGCCGTTACCCGGGGAGAATCATCGATCATGCCGGCACTACCGGGCCCTTTCGTCCGTGCGGTCATCTATATATTACTCGCGATCTTCCTGTTCGACCTGCAGGGGGTCATCATCAAGTTTCTCGGCGACCGCTACCCGGTGCAGCAGCTGGCAAGCCTGCGCAACGTCTTCGGCCTGATACCGAGCCTGCTGGTGCTGTGGCTGTCGGCGGAATGGCACGCCGGCGGCCGCCGGCTCGGCATCCGCCATTGGCGCCTCGCGCTGCTGCGCGGGCTGTTCATCGCCGCCGCGCAGTTCTGTTTCTACCTCGCAATCACCCGCATGGAACTCGCGACCGCGACCACGCTGGCCTTCATCGGTCCGGTGCTGATCACGCTGTTGTCGATTCCGCTGCTCGGCCACCGCGTCGGCCTGTGGCGCTGGCTCGCCGTGGTCACCGGATTTGCCGGCGTGTTGCTGATCATGGCGCCCGGCAGCGAGGTATTCACGCCCTACAGCCTGCTGCCGCTGGGCGCGGCGCTCGGCTACTCGACCTCGACGGTCTGCGTACGCCTCATCGACGACGCGGTGCCGACCGCACTCATTAATATGTATGCCTCGGTCGGCGCGCTGCTGGGCTCGACGACGCTGATGTTCGCGACCACCGGCTTCGCCACCGTCGAATCCGCCGACGACTGGCTACTGCTCGTCGCGATGGGGATGGTCGGCGGTTTCGCGGTGCTGTCGATGATCAGCGCCTACCGCCTGACCGCGCCGGCCAAGCTGTCGCCGTTCGAGTATTTCGGCATTCCTTTCGCCTTCGTCCTCGGCTGGATCTTCTTCGACGAGGCGCCGTTCGAGCGGCTGCTGCCGGGGGTTTTACTGATCGTCGCCGGCGGTCTCGTCATCGCCTGGCGCGAACGGCGGCGGCGCCTGGCGCCCGCGCCGGCAATGCCCGAGTAAGACTCAGGACTGCCGGCGCAGGCGTTCGCGCAGCTGCGACTCGCAGAACTCGACCGACGTCAGCATTTGCTGCGCATCGGCGAAGCGCATATAGGGTTTCTTCTGCAAGGCCTTGAGCAGCACCTCGATGATCCCCGCCGGCAGCGTCAGATGATTGAGATCGGGTTCGTCGGCGAGGACGTTCTTCTTCAACTCCGGCAGCGTCGTTCCGGCGAAGGGTTGTTGCCCGGTCAGCAGGTGATAGAGCGTCACCGCGAGCGAGAACAGGTCGGAGCGGCCGTCGAGCTTCTTGCCCTCGAGCTGCTCCGGCGACATGTAGGCCGGAGTGCCCATGATGAGCTTTTCTCCGTGGCGGTCCCGGCCGCCGGTATAGGCGGCACCGAAATCGGTCAGGATGTAGATGTCGCGCCCGGTGTCGTAAAGGATATTCGCCGGCTTGATATCGCCGTGGACGATACCCGACGCGTGCGCGACCGCGAGCCCGCGCAGCATGTCCTTGGTAATGCGGATGCATTCGCCGACGGTCAGGTACTCGCGTTTGCGCAAGCGCAGCGACATCGAGTAGCCGGAGACGAAATCCATCGCGATATAGGCATTCTTGCCGAGAATTCCGGCATCGTGAATCTTGACGATATTGTCGTGCTCGAGCCCGGCGACGATCTCGGCTTCGCGCAGCCACTGGCGGACGCGGTCGCGCTCGATTTTCTTGTCCGCCGGCATCGCCATCAACTTGAGCGCGACGCGGTTGTGGGTGCGCTGGTCGACGGCTTCGTAGACGATCGCGGTGGCCCCCTTGGCGAGTTTCCTGACCAGCCGGTAATTGCCGACGCGCGGCGATTCCGGCTCGGCGATCGGCGCGGCCTTGCCGAGTTCGAGCAGTTTCGCCCGGTTGCTGCGGATTTCCTCGATGCGCGAGACGAAATCGCCGAGACCCGGATCGTAGAGCGACAGCCAGTGGTACAGGTTCAGTGCGCTGGCCCAGTGCCTGCGCGATTCCAGTTGCATGCCGAGTTCGTAACCGACCTCGAGCAACTCGTCGCTGTACGGGCATCGCTTGAGCAGGAACAGCGCAGTTTTCAGATCTTCGCGCTCGAGCGCCTGGCGAATATCGTCGAGCGAGACGCCATCGCGCGCGAGCGCGCCCAGAGCAATGCGGCGATACGCCTCGACCGCCCAGAATGCCAACGACAGCAGCAACATGACGAGCGCCGGAAACATCACCGGCAGGAACAGCTCGACGAATACCGCGAATACGACTTCGAGCATTAGCAGCGCGAACAGCAGCAACAAGACCGTCAGCACCGCGACCGCGTTGGTCGGCGAGCGGGTAAAGCGGCGCACGTAAATGGCGAGGATCAGGCCGTAGACCAGCAGCAGGCTCCAGGGCGGCGCGAGCCGAATCGATTCCAGCGCGTCCCGTTCGAGTTCAGCCGGACGCAAGCCGGCGATGTAGAGAAACAGGTCGGACTCGAAAGCCATCACCGCCGGCGTCAGGCTGAGCGCATAGATAAATCCCAGCAACAGCAGGGTCAGGCCGAATTGCCAGGCTCTGGATTTGATACTGAACACGTAGCGATGATAGTCGAAAAAAAGGTCGCGGGATCACGCGACAAATCGGGAATCGACGCAAATCTTGGCGATTGCGACACCCGGCCGCGCCACGGCTGGACATCGGCGCGCTTTTGCCGAATCATTCGGTTCACGTTTCCAGGTGCGTGCGCGCACGATAATCGGGAAACTCGTGTGAATCGAGTACTGCCCCCGCAACGGTGACGAGGCCTCCGCCTCGAAGTCCGGAGACCGGCCTGGAAGTGATTCAACAAGACCAGAACCGCGGGTGGCGGTTCTCACAGCTTGTCGCGAACAATAACGATCCTCGCCAACTGTGTGTGTCTCTCGGATTTCGGAGAACCACATGAAATTCCTCGCCATGGTGATATTGGGATTCGGCCTGATATTGAGTTCGATGCCGGCAGCAGCGCAGCTCGGACCCATTATCATTACCCCGACGCGTACGCCACAAGCGGAAAACAACTCCAGGGCAACGGTCTACGTCGTCACTCGGGCCGAAATCGAAGCCAGCAGCGCAGTTACAACCAGCCAGCTTTTACGCGGAATTCCGGGTCTTCAGATCGACGATCTCTTCGGTAACGGAACCAATGCTACGCTGAGCCTCCGTGGCTTTTCGTCGACCGCTAACGCAAATACTCTGGTGCTCGTAAACGGTCGCCGCTTGAACCACAGCGACACCGCGTCACCCGATATCCATCATGTTTTCCCCAAGGATATCGAGCGTATCGAAGTCATGGTAGGCAGCGCCGGCAGTCTCTACGGCGACCAGGCCGTCGGCGGCGTGATCAACATCATCACGCGCCGCCCAGGCGAGGATTATCGCCAGGTCAGCCTGCGATCAGGCAGCTTCGCTTACCGCGGTATCGAGTTCAACACGTCGGGCCTGGCCTCCCCCGCACTGGGATACCGCCTGTCGGCGGAAACTTTCGAAGCCGACCACTATCGCGACCATAATGCCGAGGAAAACTCAAATATCGACCTCGTCCTCGAGTATACTCGGCCGGCCGATACCTTCCTGATTGAGCTACAGCGAATCGAGGACGAGCTGGAGCTGCCCGGCGCATTGCTCGAGGACGAATTCGAGGACGACCCGACCCAAATCAACCCGGGTTTCGTCAACGATTTTTTGAACGAGGACACAAGCGTATTTCGCCTCGGCTATGAGCGCGATCTGGGAAATCATCGGCTCAATATCGATACGGCCTATCGCAGGACCGATGCTGATCTGCGGCAGAGCTTTCGCAATAATCCGAGTCCGGCGGACGGATCGATCGAGCGCGAGCATCGCTCGATCAACCCGAAAATATCGGGTTTGCTTCCCGTTGCCCTCGAAACGTCTTACGTACTCGGGATCGATTTCGAATCCACCGAATTCGATAGCGAAATTCCGAACGTTTTTTTTATTTCCGAGTCGGCCAATCGGCAGAAGATCGACAGCTTGTATTTTCAACTGGCGCCTCGGCTCAGTGAATCCGCGCAGCTCACTTTTGGAATGCGGCACGCGACTCTCGAAAACGATCTCCGTTACTTCGATGCCGACTTTCCATCAACCGAGGTAGACACCGAAGCCGACGACGACATTACCGTCGCCGAAATCGGGCTCGCCTACCTTGTTGACGATCGGACCAGGCTTTCCGTGCGCTACGACGAGAACTTCCGCTTCGCCAAGATCGACGAGTTTTCCGGAACTATTGCACCGACGATCCTCGATACCCAGACCGGCGAGTCGATCGAGATCGGGCTCGACATGACTCGTGGCAAGCATCGCTTCGTCCTGTCGCTGTATCGCCTCGATCTCGAGGACGAAATCGTGTTCGACCCGTCGGTAGGACCCGATCTATTCGGTGGAGGTCCGATAGGCCTGAACGTCAACCTCGATCAAACGCGCCGCGACGGTCTGACGCTGTCTTGGCTCAGCGAAGTCAGCCCCGGGCTCAGCTTCAAGACCGAAATCGGTCTCGTTGATGCGCGGTTCGCTTCGGGTACCTTCGACGGCAACGAAATCTCCGGAGTCGCCGATGAAATCGCGAGTCTGCGAGCCAGCTTGCAGGTCAACGATTACCTGTCGACTTTCGCCGAAGTTCACTATACCGGTGAGCGCTTTGCACAGGGTGACAATGGCAATGATTTTGGTAAGCTGGATTCGATTACGGTAATCAACGCCGGTCTGGGTTATCGCTATCAATCGTGGAACGCGACCTTCAGGATCAATAATCTGGCGGATAAGGAGTATGCAGAATTCATTACCAACAACGGCTTCGGCGCGGTGTTCCAGCCCAGCCCCGAGCGCAACGCCATGCTCAGCCTGAGCTATCGCTTCGAGTAATGGGTAAGCGCCTGACCAAGGTCGTCACCCGCACCGGAGACGACGGCACGACCGGGCTGGCCGACGGCAGCCGGCGCGCCAAGAACGATGCCCGCGTCGTCGCGATGGGCGAAGTCGACGAGCTCAACGCGCTGCTCGGCGTCGCGATCAGCCGGCTCGACGACGGCGAATTGCAAAAGCTGCTGTTCGCCATCCAGCACGATTTGTTCGATGTCGGCGCCGAGCTGTGCCAGCCCGCCAAGATGCTGTTGACCGACGATTACGTCGCCGCGCTGGACGCGAGCGTCGCCGAACTCAACGAGTCGCTGCCGGAGCTGCGCGAGTTCATCCTGCCCGGCGGTTCGCCGGCGGTCGCGGCGCTGCAACTCGCGCGCGCGGTCTGCCGCCGCGTCGAACGCGCGCTGATCTCACTCGCCGACTCCGAACCGCTCAACCCGGTCACGCGCAAATACTTCAATCGCCTGTCCGACCTGCTGTTCATCGCCGCGCGCGCGCAGGCGCGCGACGACGCTAGCGGCGAGGTTTACTGGAACTCGAAGTATTCGCGGCTCTCCCGCGACTAGGCGTCAGCCGTCTTCGTTGAGCACGAAATAGCCGCGCGTCAGCGCGTGCCTGAGGGCATTGAACCCGCGCAGGGCTTCGTGATAGGCACGGCGCTCCTCGATCAGGTCGGCGCCGACCTCGATCCGGATCTCGCCGTCGTGATGAACGACCATCGCGAGCGCCGCTTTCAGATAACGCGCGCGGCATACCGAGATGGCTTCGGCAAGCTGCAGGATTTGCGCCGCGTCGATATCGCCGGCGATTTCCCGGATATTGCGCTTGTTGATCTCGACGATTTGATGTTCCAGCGCCTGCAGCATGCGGCGCACCTTGATCTCGGTTTCGTCACTCATCGTAATCTCCCGTCGGGCGCGGCGATCAGCGCCGCAGTTCGACCGTGACGCGGCGGTTGGCGGCGTGAATGCGGTCGCCGTTGCCGGGCCGCGCCGGTTTCGACTCGCCGGCGTAGGCCACCCTGAGCAGGTTCGGGTCGATCCCGAGCATGACCAGCAAGTCGTAGACATACCAGGCGCGCCGCTCCGACAGGCCCTCGTTGTAGCAGGCCTGGCCGGTCTTGTCGGCGTGGCCGGTAACGACGATTTCACGCACCCCGGGATTGACCGCGAGATACGCGAACATGCGGTCGAAGGCGGTTTCCTCCTGCTGCAGGCTGGCGAATTCATGGTCCGGTTCGAAGTAGATGCTGGTGATGCGCACGTCGTCGAAATGATCGCGGTACAGCGCCGCGCCGCAGCGGCGAAACTCGGCCTCGACCTCGCCGAATCGTACGATCGACAGCGAGGCGATCAGCGGCGCGTCGGCATAGAACAGGAATCCGGGCTGAAAACCCCGGCGCAATTCGCCGTAAACCTGTTCGGCCACCGCCGCCGATATGTTGAACAGGCGGCGACCGCCGGCGGTCTCGTATCGCGCCAGCACTTCGCGCAGCTGCGGCTCGCCCCAGCCCGCGGTCTCGACCCGGAGTTCGACGTTGGTGCCCTGGTCGAAACGCCGCGTGGTCTCGAGCCGCAGGCGCACCGGCCGCGCCGCTTCGCGCTCGAAGATCGCGCGACCAAATCGGGGAATCCGGTGCTCCATGCGGCACAGCGCCGCGCTCGACTCGGTCACGACCCAGCTCGACTCGTCGAGCGAGGCCAGGTGGCGCGCCGGCGCCGCGGCCAGCGCCGGGCTCGCGCAGAGCATCAGGAAAGCAACGGCTGTTCGCAACATCTGGATCCGGGTCGTTCAACGGCTTGACCGCTGTATCGGCCCGGACGATTCAATCTTGAGCGGCTTCGACGCCGAGAAATTCGAGGACGCGATCGATGAAGGCTTCGGGTTGCTCGGCGTGCAGCCAGTGGCCGGCCTCGCCGAGCGTGGCGAGCTCGAAGGCGTCGAAATGCGCGGCGATGACTTCGCGCTCGACCTCGCCGACGTAGTCCGAGCGCGCGCCGCGCAGGAACAGCGTCGGCGTGTCGATGCGCCAGACGGTCGGCAGATCGTAGCCGGTCAGTTCGTCCATCTCGCGTTGAATCGCCGCCCAGTCGACGCGCCAGCGCCAGCCCGCTTCGCCGCGCGCGAGGTTTTGCAGCAGGAAGGCCCGCAGCGGATCTTCCGGGATGTGCGCGCGCAGCAGGTGATCGGCCTGCACGCGCGACTCGATCGATTCGAGCGGCAGCGCCAGGATGGGATCGATCAAATCGTCGTAGTGATGCGAATAGGCGACCGGCGCGATGTCGCCGACGATCAGCCGGTCGACCCGCCCGGGATGTTCGAGCGCCAGCCTCATCGCGACCTTGCCGCCCATGCTGTGGCCGAGCAAATGGCAGGATTCGAGCCCCAGATCGTCGAGCAGCGCGACCACGTCGGCACTCATCGCCGGATAATTCATCTCATCGGTATGAAACGACTCGCCGTGATTGCGCAGGTCGACGCAATAGGTCGAAAAATGCCGGCCGAAGCGGCGCGCATGCGATTGCCAGTTCTTGCTCGAGCCGAACAGGCCGTGCAGGATAACCAGCGGCGGACCGTCTCCGGTCAGCGTGTAGTGCAGCAGTGTCATCGGTCTCGATACCGCGACCTGCGTCACCCGGCAAGGGTTTACTTCTTGCGCGGAATGTACAGGTCGGTGATCGTGCCCTCGGCCATTTCGGCGGCAAAGTTGAAGGTTTCGGACAGCGTCGGGTGCGGATGGATAGTCAGGCCGATATCCTCGGCGTCGGCGCCCATCTCGAGCGCGAGCACCGCCTCGGCGATCAGTTCGCCGGCGTTGGGGCCGACGATGCCGGCGCCGAGTATGCGCATGGTTTCCTTGTCGAACAACACCTTGGTCATGCCTTCGTCGCGGTCGACGCCGAGCGCGCGACCGCTCGCGGCCCACGGAAACGCGCCCTTCTCGTAGTCGATGCCCTGTGCCTTGGCCTCGGTCTCGGTCAGCCCCATCCAAGCGACCTCGGGGTCGGTATAGGCGACGTTCGGGATCGTCAGCGGCTCGAAGTAGGACTTCATGCCGGCGATGACCTCGGCCGCGGTCTTGCCCTCGTGGGTCGCCTTGTGCGCGAGCATCGGCTGGCCGACGATGTCGCCGATCGCGAAGATATTCGACACGTTGGTGCGCTGCTGGTTGTCGACCGGGATGAAGCCCCTGTCGTCGACCTTGACGCCGGCCGCGTCGGCGCCGATCTTGTTGCCGTTGGGCGTGCGTCCGACCGCGACCAGCACCCGGTCGTATATCGCCGGGTCGGGCGCCTTGTCGCCCTCGAAGCTGACCTTGAGGCCGTTCTTCTGCGCCTTGATTTCGGACACCTTGGTCTTGAGGTGGATCGCGGCGTAACGCTTCGAAATGATCTTTTGCAGCGGCCGCACGAGATCCTTGTCGAGGCCCGGGATCAGGCTGTCCATGAATTCTACGACGGTGATCTCCGAGCCCAGTGCATCGTAAACGGTTGCCATCTCGAGGCCAATGATGCCGCCGCCGACGATCAGCATTTTCTTCGGCACCTCGGTGAGCGTGAGCGCATCGGTCGAGTCCATGACGCGGTCGTCGTCGTTCGGAAACGACGGGATCTGCGTGGCCTGCGAACCGGCGGCGATGATGCAGTTTTCGAAACGGATGCGCCGGGTCTTGCCGTCGTGCTCGACGTCGAGGTGATTGGCGTCGACGAACTTGCCGACGCCGGTCACGATCTCGACCTTGCGCTGCTTGGCGAGGCTCGCGAGACCGCCGGTGAGCTTGCCGACGACCTTGTCCTTGAAACCGTTGAGCCCGCCGAGATCGATCTTGGGCTTGCCGAAATCGACGCCGTTGGCCTTCATGTGTTCGGCCTCGTTGATGATCAGCGCGGTATGCAGCAAGGCCTTCGACGGGATGCAGCCGACGTTCAGGCAGACGCCGCCGAGGGTCGGATAGCGCTCGACGAGGATGACCTTCTTGCCGAGATCGGCGGCGCGGAATGCCGCGGTGTAACCGCCCGGGCCGGCGCCGAGCACGACGACCTCCGCATCGAGATCGCTGCCACCGCCGGACGACGCTTTCGACTCGGCCTTTTTCGCCGGCTCGTCGGCACCCTTGCCGGCCGCCTTTTCGTCGCCCTTGCCAGCGGACTTGTCGCCGCCCGCATCGGTCTCGATCGTGCCAAGCTTGTCGCCTTGCGACACCTTGTCGCCGACCTTGACGCCCAGGTTCTTGATTTTGCCGGCGTAGGGCGACGGGATATCCATCGTCGCCTTGTCCGACTCGAGGGTCAGAATCGGGTCTTCCTCGTTGACTTGGTCACCGGCGGCGACGTGAATTTCGATGACTTCGACCTTGTCGAAATCGCCGATGTCTGGCAGCAGCAGTTCTTTTTCGCTCATGGTTATAACAAGACCCTTCTGATGTCGGTGATGACCTGGCTCAGGTAGCTGGTGAAGCGTGCCGCCTGCGCGCCGTCGATGACGCGGTGATCGTAGGATAGCCCGAATGGCAGTATCATCCGCGGGACGAATTCGCCGTCACGGTAGACCGGCTGCATCTTGGAGCGCGACACGCCGAGGATCGCGACCTCGGGCGCGTTGACGATCGGCGTGAAGTAGGTCCCGCCGATGCCGCCAAGGCTCGAGATCGTGAAGCAGCCGCCCTGCATGTCGGTCGGCGACAACTTGCCGTCGCGCGCGCGCTTCGACGTCTCGCCCAGCTCGGCGGCGAGATCGTAGATGCCTTTCTGATCGACATCACGGATGACCGGCACGACCAGTCCATTGGGCGTGTCGACCGCGATGCCGATATGAAAGTACTTTTTCAATATCAGGTTTTCGCCGGCGGAATCCAGCGACGCATTGAAGTCGGGGTACTGCTGGAGAGCGCTGACGACCGCCTTCATCAGGAAAATCAGCGGCGTCAGGCGCACCCCTTTCTGCTCGGCCTCCTTGGCCAGCGATTTGCGAAACGCCTCGAGGTCGGTGACGTCGGCCTCGTCGAACTGGGTGACGTGCGGCACATTGACCCAGCTGCGATGCAGGTGCGCGCCCGAAATTTTCTTGATCCGGCTGAGCGGCCGGCTTTCGATTTCGCCGAATTTCGAGTGGTCGACGTCCGGAATCGCTGCGATCGCGACGCCGCCGGCCGCAGCGGCGGCGCCGCCGCCGGTCATCGCCGTTTTGATGAAAGCCTTGACGTCGGTCTTCTGGATTCGTCCCTTGGCACCGCTGCCGACGACCTGTTCGAGGTCGACGCCGAGTTCGCGCGCATAGCGGCGGATCGACGGGCTGGCGTGAATCAGCCGCGTGCTGCGCTCGCCGCCGCCGCTGTCGCCTGGATGCGGCTTGCGCGGCTTGCCGAGCCCCGATGCGGTTTCGGCCGCGGATTTCGGCGCTTCGGCCTCGCGTTTGCGCTCGCCCTGGTCTTTGTCCTTGTTCTCGTCCGCGGGCTTGTCCTGGCCTTTGTCCTTGTCTTCTTCGTCCCCGGCGCTGGCGTCGTTCTGATCCTTGCCGGATTCACCGCCGCCACTCGGGCTGATCACGGCGATGTCGTCGCCCTTGTTGACACGGTCGCCGACGCTGACGATCAGCTTCTCGATGGTACCGGCCTCGGGGCTCGGGATTTCCATCGTCGCCTTGTCCGATTCGAGCACAATCAGGCCCTGCTCTTCCTCGACTTCGTCGCCCGGCGCTACCAGCACCTCGATGATTTCGATATCCGCGAAGTCGCCGACGTCAGGGAGCTTGATGGTTTTGCTGTCTGCCACGTGAAGTCTCCTGCGCGCCCGTCTAGACGGTCGTCGGGTTGGGTTTCTCGGGATCGATGTCGTATTTCTTGATCGCCTGCTGCACGACCTTGCTGTCGATCTCACCGGTATCGACCAGTGCCTTCAGCGCGGCGACGACGATGTAATGCCGGTTGACCTCGAAGAAGGTTCGAAGCTGATCGCGCGTATCGCTGCGGCCGAAGCCGTCAGTGCCGAGCGTGGCGTAGTGCATCGGCACGAATTCGCGCAGCTGTTCGGTGTAGGCGCGAATGTAGTCGGTGGCGATGATCGCCGGCCCCTTGCGCCCCTGCAGCTGGGTTTCGAGGTAGGAGCGGCGCGCCTTCTTGGTCGGGTGCAGGCGGTTCCAGCGCACGCATTCGCGGCCCTCGTTGGCGAGTTCGTTGACGCTGGTCACGCTCCAGACGTCGGCGTTGACGTCGAAGTCGGACTTGAGCAGCCCGGCCGCGGCGATGACTTCGCGCAGGATCGTGCCCGAGCCGAGCAGCTGCACCTTGGTGCCCTTCTCCTCGCCCTCTTCGAGGCAATAGATGCCCTTGATGATGCCGTCCTCGCTGCCCTTGGGCATCGACGGGTGCGGGTAGTTTTCGTTCATCACCGTGATGTAGTAAAACACCTTGTCCTTGTGCTGGTACATGCGCTTTAGCCCGTGGTGAATGATCACCGCGAGCTCGTAGGCGAAGGTCGGGTCGTAGGTGATGCAATTCGGGATCGTACCGGCGAGCACGTGGCTGTGGCCGTCCTGGTGCTGCAGCCCCTCGCCGGCGAGCGTCGTGCGCCCCGCGGTGCCGCCCATCAAAAACCCGCGCGCCTGCATGTCGCCGGCGGCCCAGGCGAGATCGCCGATGCGCTGGAAGCCGAACATCGAGTAATAGATGTAGAACGGGATCATGCTGACGCCGTGCGTGCTGTAGGCGGTCGCGGCCGCGATCCACGACGACATCGCGCCGGCCTCGGTGATGCCCTCCTCGAGGATCTGGCCCTTGACGTCCTCCTTGTAATACATGACCTGGTCCGAATCCATCGGCTCGTAGAGCTGGCCGGCGAAGGAATAGATGCCGAGCTGACGGAACATGCCTTCCATGCCGAAGGTGCGCGCCTCGTCGGGCACGATCGGCACGACGTTTTTGCCGATCTGCTTGTCGCGCGTGAGCGTCGACAGCATGCGCACGAAGGCCATCGTCGTCGAGATTTCACGCTCGCCGGTATCCTTGAGCAGCGCGTCGAATATTTCGAGCCCGGGGATCGCCAGCGCCTCGGCGTCGTCGCTGCGCACCGGCATGTAGCCGCCGAGCTTTTCGCGCGACTTCTTCATGTACTCCATTTCCTCGCTGTCGTCGGGGAAGCGGTAGAACGGCGCGTCGGCGATCTTGTCGTCGTCGATCGGCACGTTGAAACGGTCGCGGAAGGCCCGCAGCGCATCCTCGCCGAGTTTCTTTTGCGAGTGCGTGATGTTCTGGCCCTCGCCGGCCTCGCCCATGCCGTAGCCCTTGACGGTTTTGGCCAGGATCACGGTCGGCCGGTCGGTATTCTCGACCGCCTCGGCGTAGGCGGCGTAGATCTTGTGCGGATCGTGGCCACCGCGATTGAGCCGCCAGATGTCCTCGTCCGACATTTCGGCGACCATCTCGCGGGTCTCCGGATACTTGCCGAAGAAATGCTCGCGCGTGTAGGCGCCGCCCTTGGCCTTGTAGGCCTGGTACTCGCCGTCGACGGTCTCCTCCATCAGGCGCTGCAGCACGCCGTCGCTGTCCCTGGCTAACAGGTGATCCCAATACGAACCCCAGATGACCTTGATCACGTTCCAGCCGGCGCCGCGGAACACGGCCTCGAGTTCCTGGATGACCTTGCCGTTGCCGCGCACCGGGCCGTCGAGCCGTTGCAGGTTACAGTTGATGACGAAGATCAGGTTGTCGAGCTTCTCGCGCGTCGCCAGCGAGATCGCGCCGAGCGACTCCGGCTCGTCCATCTCGCCATCGCCCATGAAGGCCCAGACCTTGCGATTCTGGCGTTGCTGCAGATCCCGGTTCTCGAGATATTTCATGAACCGCGCCTGGTAGATCGCCATCAGCGGTCCGAGTCCCATGGATACCGTCGGGAATTGCCAGAAGTTCGGCATCAGCCACGGATGGGGATAGGAAGACAGCCCGTTTTCGTCGAGGGCTTCCTGGCGAAACGCCCTGAGCTGCTCTTCGCTGAGACGGCCCTCGAGAAACGCGCGCGCATAAACCCCGGGTGCCGAGTGTCCCTGGAAGAACACCAGGTCGCCCTTGTTGTCTTCGGTCGGCGCACGGAAGAAGTGCATGAAGCCGACGTCGTAGAGCGTCGCCGCCGAGGCAAAGCTCGCGATATGGCCGCCGAGTTCGCTCGACTTGCGATTCGCGTGCACGACCATCGCCGCGGCGTTCCAGCGGATCGCCGAGCGGATGCTGTGCTCGATCGCCTGGTCGCCCGGGATCGGGCGCTGACGTTCTTCGGGGATCGTGTTGACATAGGCCGTGTTGGCGGAAAACGGCAGGTAGGCGCCGGAGCGGCGGGTCTTGTCGATCAGTTTCTCGAGCAGGAAGTGCGCGCGTTCAGGTCCCTCCCGCTCCAGAACCGAATCGAGTGATTCCATCCATTCCTGAGTCTCCTGAGGATCAATGTCAGTTTCGTCTACCACGGGGTTCGCCTTTATTGTAAATTGGCCGGAGTATATCGCATGCGGTCGAGCCGCCTGATCGAATTCTTGGAATTTATCGCAATATTAATCTTCCTTATCCGGACTCTGCAAATAATATGGACGAAATCAGCCTGATCAGGCCCGACGACTGGCACCTGCACCTGCGCGATTCGCCTTTCCTCGAGGCGGTCGTCGGCGACAGCGCGCGGCAGTTTGCGCGCGCCATCGTCATGCCCAACCTGGTGCCGCCGGTGCGCAGCTGCGCCGATGCGCTGGCCTACCGCGAGCGCATCCTCGCCGCGCTGCCGCCGGCGAGCCGCTTCGAGCCGTTGATGACGCTGTACCTGACCGACAATACCCGCGTCGACGAGATTCGCGCGGCGAGCGAGTCCGCGCATGTTTACGGGGCCAAACTCTATCCCGCCGGCGCGACCACCAACTCCGACGCCGGCGTCACCGATCTCGAGCGACTCGACGCGGTCTTCGACGCGATGCAAAAGCACGGCCTGGTGCTGCAGGTGCACGGCGAGGCGACCGAGCCCGGCATCGACGTGTTCGACCGGGAAAAAGTGTTCATCGAGCGCAGCCTCGAGCGCATAAGAAACGATTTCCCGGCGCTGCGGATCGTTTTCGAGCATGTCACGACGCGCGACGCGGTCGACTACGTACTGGCCGCGGACGCCAATCTCGCGGCGACGATCACGCCGCATCACCTGTTGATCAATCGCAACGCGATGTTTGCCGGCGG
Organism: Gammaproteobacteria bacterium; assembly: GCA_024638385.1. GTDB lineage: Bacteria > Pseudomonadota > Gammaproteobacteria. The sequence goes on from JAHEKJ010000024.1 coordinate 16,420, forward strand.
CCTGCGCCCGCATCACTTTTGTCTGCCGGTAGCCAAGCGCGAAGAACATCGGCAGGCGCTCGTGGCCGCGGCGACCGGCGGCGATCCGCGTTTTTTCGCCGGCACCGACAGCGCGCCGCACAGCCGTGCCGCCAAGGAATCCGCCTGCGGCTGCGCCGGCATCTACTCGGCGCACAGCGCCATCGAGCTCTATGCCGAAGCGTTCGAACTGGCAGGCGATTTCGAACAATTCGAGGCCTTCATGAGCCGCCACGGCGCCGATTATTACGGCTTGCCGCACAATCGGGAACGGATCCGGATCAGCCGCCGCGACTGGCAGCTGCCGGACTCGTTGCCCTGTCCCGACGGCGAGCTGGTGCCGTTTCGCGCAGGCGACAGGCTGCGCTGGAAGCTCGACGCCGATGGCTGACGATTCCCCGCTGGCGACGCGCTTTCGCGGCTTTCTGCCGGTGGTCGTCGACGTCGAAACCGGCGGCTTCAACGAGGCCACCGACGCGCTGCTGCAGATCGCGGCGGTCCTGATCGACGTCGACGACGCGGGCAGGCTTTACTGCGCCGAAACCGTCGCCTGTCACGTCAACCCGTTCGCCGGCGCCAATCTCGACCCCAAATCGATGGAAGTCAACGGCATCGATGTCGACCACCCGTTCCGCCTCGCGCTCGACGAGCAGGAGGCCTTGCCGAAAATCTTCAAACCGATTCGCGGCGAGGTCAGGCGTCACGGCTGCAACAAGGCGATCCTGGTCGGCCACAACGCACATTTCGATCTCAAGTTCGTCAATGCCGCGGCGGCCCGCAGCGGGATCAAGCGCAATCCCTTTCACCCGTTTTCGACGCTCGACACGGTCAGCCTCGCCGCGCTCGCCTACGGCCAGACCGTACTCGCGCGCGCGGTCAAATCGGCCGGCCTGCAATGGGACCCGGCCGAGGCGCACTCGGCGATCTACGACGCCGAAATGACCGCGGCGCTGTTTTGCAAGATCGTCAACGAGGCCCGATTTCGCCCGGCGCGCGAATAAATTTCATCTATACTCTTCGCAACCTCCCAGCGCCTGCCAGTCTTGCGTAAAGAAGATCTCGCCATCATCGTCGTCGACGATTTGCAGTTCAGCCGCGAAGTCGTCAAGTCGGGCCTGACCAAGTCGGGTTTTGCCGATGTCCGCACCGCGTCGTCGGCCGACGAGGCGCTCTACCTGTTGAACCAGCGGCGCGCCCACGTCGTGCTCGCCGACTTCTGGATGCCGGGCATGAACGGCCTCGAGATGACCGACCTGATCCGCCGCTGGGACGAGAACAACGATCGCTATACCGGCATCGTCCTGCTAACCGCCGAGGATACGGCATCGAGCATCGTCGTCGCCTTCGAGCGCGGCGTCGACGACTTCATCTCCAAGTCGGCAAATCAGTTCGAACTGGCGGCGCGCGTCTTCGGCGCCGGTCGCAGCGCGTGGGAACAGAACAGCCTGCGCGAACGCATGCGCACCCTGAGCAGCCAGTTTCTGCGGGTCAAGCAGTTCAGCCTGCAGGATCCCGAAACCAATCTGCCCAATCGCTCCCAGCTCGAGTTGCATATCGAGTCGCTGATAGAACATTGCAACGCGCGCGGCGGCGGCCTGGGGCTCGGCCTGATCGAGATCAGTGCGGCTAACGGCGAATTGCGCCTCGGTACGCTCAAGACGATCGCCAACTCGATCCAGCTGTCGCTGCGGCCGATGGACATGGTGTCGCGCTTCAATCTGAATACCTTCGCCGTGCTGGTGCAATACGGCAACCCCGAGCAGTTCAATCCCGACCTGTTTTCGCGCCTGATCCAGAACATCCGGCGACACACGCAGCAAACCAGCGATCAGGGTCGCCAGTTACAGATCGCGGTGGGAATCTGGTACGGTCACGAGTTCGAGCCGGCGCCGACGGTCGACGAGATCGTCGCGATGGCGCACCAGGCCAGCCTGCCGATCAACTGAAGCGGAGCGCCGCGCCGGTGCGTCAGCTCGCTTTCTTCGCCAGCGCCGCTTCGGCGACCTGCTTCAAATCGCCGGATTCGAGCATTTCCAGCGTGATGTCGCAGCCGCCGATCAGCTCCCCGTCGACGTAGACTTGCGGGAAGGTCGGCCAGTCGGCAAAACGCGGCAGATTCTCGAAGATCTCGGGGTCGGCCAGGACGTTGACGTAGGCGAATTCGATGCCGAGCGACTTGAGCGCCTCGGCGGTGCGGCTGGAGAAACCGCACTGCGGCAACTGCGGTGTGCCCTTCATGTAGATGATGACCGGATAGGTCTCGACTTGTTGCTTGATCCGTTGCAGGACGTCCATGGAATACCTCTGAGAAAATCTGACGGTTGAACCCAAGTAGTTATCTTAAACCTTTTTTTCAAGGCGGAGAATCGGCGCCGGCGGCTTCCGCCACCGGGTCGACATGCCGCTGCAGCCAGTACTCGAGCAGCGCGCTGTGCCACAGCTTGCTGCCGTTCAGTCGGGTGAAGTGGGATTCGGGCTCGGCCAGCAGGCGATCGATGTAGTCGCGATTGAACAGGCCGCGCTCGCGGCTCGCGCGACTGTTCAGCGTATCCTTCATGAAGTCGAAAAACTCGCCGCGCACGTATTTCAGCGCCGGCATCGGAAAATACCCCTTGGGCCGGTCGATGACGGCATCCGGAATCCGCCCGCGCGCGATTTCCTTGAGCAGTCCCTTGCCACCGTGCTTCAGCTTGAGTTCCGGCGGGCAGGACGCGGCGATCTCGACCAGGTGATGATCGAGGAACGGCACCCGCGCCTCGAGTCCCCAGGCCATCGTCATATTGTCGACCCGCTTGACCGGATCGTCGACGATCAGCGTGGTCACGTCGAAACGCAGCACGGCGTCGAGAAAGCTGTCGGCGTGATCGGTATCGAGATGCTCCTCGACAAGCGCGGCCGTGTAGTCGTCGCCGTGATAACGGGCATCGACGGTCTCGAGGTACTCGGCGTGGTCACGGTCGACATAGCGCCGCGCGAAGCGCTCGAGCGGCGGCTCGTCCTGCGCGGCCCACATCTGCGCGTACCAGAAATAGCCGGCGAACACCTCGTCGGCGCCCTGCCCGCTCTGCACGACCTTGACCGAACGCGAGACCTGCTCGGCGAGCAGGTAGAACGCGACCGCGTCCTGGCCGAACATCGGCTCGGCCATCGCCTCGACCGCTTCGGGCAATCGCGTCAGCACTTCGCTGTTCGGGATCAGGAATTTCCGATGATCCGACGAGTAGCGCGCCGCCACCGGATCGGAAAACTCGAATTCATTGCCGCGTTCCTCGGGCTGATCTTCGAATCCGATGCTGAAGGTGCGCAGATCGTGCTGGCCGGCTTCAGCCAGCAGCGCGACCAGCAGGCTCGAGTCGAGTCCGCCGGACAACAATACGCCGACCGGCACGTCGGCGATGGTCAGGCGCTTCTTGACCGCCTGCATCAGCGCGTCGTGAATCAGCTCGTTCCATTCCTCCGGGCTGCGTCGTTCGGTCGGCCGCTTCGCCACCAGGTCCCAGTAGCGGCGCTCGATGATCTTGCCGTCGGCCGACACCGTCAGCGTATGCGCCGGGCGACACTTGCGAATCGACCTGAGCAGCGTGCGCGGCGCCGGAATCACGGCATGCAGGCTCAGTTGATGGTGCAGGCCGACCGGGTCGATATCGGTGCCGAAGCGGCCGCTCGCGAGCAAGGCCTGCAGGCTCGACGCGAAATAGAAGCCGTCTTCGGCGACCGCGTAATACAGCGGCTTGATGCCGATTCGGTCGCGCGCGACAAACAGCGACCGGGCCTCGCTATCCCAGATCGCGAAGGCGAACATGCCGTGCAGTTTCGCCACCGCGTCCTCGCCCCAGCAGGCGTAGGCATTCAGAATGACCTCGGTATCGCTGTGCGAGTTGAATCCATAGCCACGCGCGACGAGTTGCTCGCGCAGCTCGGGGTAGTTGTAGATCGTACCGTTGAATACGATCCGGTAGCGACCGCCGACGTCGGCCATCGGCTGATGTCCGGCGGGTGACAGGTCGATGATCGCGAGGCGCCGATGGCCGAGCAAAATCGGCCCCTCGCAAAACTCGCCGCTATCGTCCGGACCGCGGCGCGCGACGGCCGCCGACATGCGCGTCGCGAGCCCCGGATCGGGCACCGCATCGTTGAATCCGAGGACTCCGAACAAGCCGCACATAAGCCTTTCTTCCCGTTGTTTTTACCGGGTTTCCAGCGCCCCGGGAGGCAATTGCACCCCCCCGGGAAAGCCCTTATACTCCGCCGCAAGTAGCGGGTAAGGGCTGGCAACCCGTGACCTTGCCCGTATTCTAATCGTTTATAACCGGGAGTCATTAATGAATCCGTTAAAATCCATATCCGGCACCATCGTCACCGGTCTCGTCGTCGCCGCGATCGTGATGATCATCTTTGCCGACGGCGCGGGCTTCAATCTCCTCGGCTGGAGCGTATGGCTGCACGCGCTTGCCGGCGTCGCCTGGATCGGCCTGCTCTATTACTTCAATTTCGTGCAGGTGCCCGGCGTCGCAAAGGCCGCGGCCGAAGCCGGAAGCGGCGGCCCCGGACCGGCGGCGATCAACAAGTACGTCGCGCCGACCGCGCTGCTGTGGTTCCGCTGGGCGGCGGTCGTGACCTGGCTGTCGGGCGCGTGGATTCTGTGGCAGTACGACATCCTGCACGCGGCCTTCATGTTCCAGGAAGGCGCCGCCGTGATCGGCGTCGGCGCGTGGCTCGGCACGATCATGCTGATCAACGTCTGGGTCTTCATCTGGCCGAACCAGAAAAAGATTCTCGGCCTCGACGGCCAGACACACGACGCCGAGGTCATCGCCAGGGCCAAGTCGGTGGCGCTGATGGCATCACGCACCAACACCGCGCTGTCGATTCCGATGCTGCTGTCGATGACCACCTACGCGCACGGCGGCTTCCCGTTCTGACCGGTTTTCGATCTCAACGGCCACCCGCTGCCGCGCAGCGGGTGGCTTTTTTTGGGCCCGCGAAAAAGCTTGTAATCGCCGAAAATCGCTGTATGTTTGAGCGTTTTTTCGAGCGCCGTTCCGATGTCCGACCATCTCGTCAACGCCTACCAGTCCCTGCCGGTCAGCTTCGCCCGCGGCGACGGCTGCTACCTGTGGGACGACGCGGGCAAGCAGTACCTGGACGCGCTGTGCGGCATCGCGGTCACCAGCCTCGGGCATAATTTTCCGCCGCTGACCGCGGCCCTGCAGGAGCAGGCGGCAAGCCTGCTGCACACCTCCAACCTGTATACGATCCCGTGGCAGCAACAGCTCGCCGAGCGGCTGTGCGCGGCGGCCGGCATGGAGCGGGTGTTCTTCGGCAATTCGGGCGCCGAGGCCAACGAAGCCGCGATCAAGCTGGCGCGTTTGCACGGCCACGCACGCGGGATCGAGTCACCGCAGATCGTCGTCATGCAGGGCGCGTTTCACGGGCGCACGATGGCGACGCTGTCGGCGACCGGCAACCGCAAGGTGCAGGCCGGCTTCGAACCCCTGGTCGGAGGATTCGTGCGCGCGCCCTACAACGACGTCGCCGCGATCGATGCGATTGCCGGCAACAATCGCAAGGTCGCCGCGGTGCTCGTCGAACCGGTGCAGGGCGAGGCCGGCATCGTGATTCCCGACGCGGGCTACCTCGCGGCCTTGCGCCGGATTTGCGACGACCGGGGCTGGCTGCTGATGCTCGACGAAATCCAGTGTGGCATGGCGCGCAGCGGCAAACTTTTCGCCTTCGAACACGAGGGCATCCGCCCCGACGTCATGACGCTGGCGAAGGCGCTGGGCAACGGCGTCCCGATCGGCGCCTGCCTGACGGCGGGTCCCGCCGCCGGGCTGATTCGCCCCGGCCACCACGGTTCGACCTTCGGCGGCAACCCGCTCGCCTGCCGCGCGGCGCTGGTCGTGCTCGAGGCGATACTCGACGGCGACCTCGCGGCCAACGCCGCGGCGCGCGGCGGCGAACTCAGGGCGCAACTCGAGGCCGCCTTCGGCGACGACGAGCGGGTCGCCGAAATTCGCCAGCTCGGGCTGCTGATCGGCGTCGAGCTGCGCGATCCCTGCGGTGACATCGTCCGGCTGGCGCTCGAGCGCGGCCTGCTGGTCAACGTCACCGCGCAAAAAGTCGTGCGCGTACTGCCGCCGCTGATTCTCGACGCCGCGCAGACGGCCGAACTCGGCGATCGGCTGATCGACAGCATCAACGCATTCATGGATAACTGACATGGCACCCAGGCACTTCATCAGCCTGCTGGATTTCAGCGGCGACGAGCTACGCGATTTGATCGCGCATGCGATCGAGGTCAAGCGAGAATTGAAAAAGGGCATCGAGCACCGGCCACTCGCGGGCAAGCTGCTGGCGATGATTTTCGAGAAGTCGTCGACGCGCACGCGGGTCTCGTTCGAGGCCGGCATGTTCCAGCTCGGCGGGCACGCGATGTTCCTGTCGCCGCGCGACAGCCACCTCGGTCGCGGCGAGCCGATCGAGGACAGCGCGCGCGTGATTTCGAGCATGGTCGACGGCATCCTGGTCCGGACCTTCGGTCACGATCGCGTCGAGACGCTGGCCCGGCATTCGTCGGTGCCGGTCATCAACGGGCTCAGCGACCTGCTGCATCCCTGCCAGCTGCTCGCCGACATGCAGACCTGGTTCGAACTGCGCGGCGACATCGGCGGCGCGACCGTAGCCTGGATCGGCGACGGCAACAACATGTGCCACTCGTACATCAATGCCGCGGTCCGATTCGGCTTTCGACTCAACATCGCCTGCCCGGACGGGCACGCGCCCGAGCCCGCGATCGTCGACGCCGGCGGCGATGCGATCCGCCTGTGCGGGAGCGCCGCCGAGGCCGCGCGCGATGCGGACCTGGTCGTCACCGACGTCTGGGCCAGCATGGGCCAGGAAGAGGAACTCGAGGCGCGAACCCGGATATTCGCCGCCTACCAGGTCGATCGCGAGCTCATGGCGCTGGCCGGCGCCGACGCTCTGTTCATGCACTGTCTGCCGGCGCACCGCGGCGAGGAAGTCAGCGCCGACGTGCTCGACGGCGCGCAGTCGGTAGTCTGGCAGGAGGCGGAGAATCGGCTGCACGCGCAAAAGGCGCTGCTCGAGCGGTTACTCGGCGGCATCGTCTAGGCGGCGAGCACCTCGAGCCGGTTGCGGCCTTTTTCCTTGGCCAGCTTGAGCGCGGTATCGGCGCGCGCGAGCAGTTCGCGCGACGAAGAGCCCGGCGCCACCGTCTGGCTGCCGACGCCGATGGAGAGCGTCAGGTAGTTGCCCGATCGGGAACTGGCGTGCTCGATCCGGCGCTCATCCAGGTGCTGCATGATCCGGCCGGCGAGCGCGCGCGCGTTGCCGCCGCTGGTGCCCGGCAGCAACAACGCGAATTCGGCGCCGTGCAGGCGCGCGACCAGTTGCTCGGGTTGCGACAGCTCGCCCGCGAGCAGGCGCGAGATCTCCTTGAGCCGGCGGTCGCCCGCCTCCTGGCCGTAGTGCGCATTGTACTCGTAGTAATAATCGAGATTGAGCTTGATCAGCGATACCGGCAGCCGATTGCCCGCGTACTGGCGCCAGACGTCTTCGAGGGCGACCCGGAAAGCCCGGTAGTTGGACGCGCCGGTCAACTCGTCGGTGGTCGAGATCTTCTCCAGCGCTTTGTTGGTCTGGGAAACCGATTCGAGCAGGCGCTCGAGATCCTCGATCAGGGTCTCGTTGTCGTAACGATAATAGAGCGCGTCGTTGACCAGCGTATTCATGCGCTTGACGCTGATCGACGCGGCGACCATGAAAAAGATGTACAGAAAGCACAGCACGTAGGTGTCGGCGTTGCGCTGCAGGAACAGCCAGACCGTGACCGGCAGCATGATCGTGACCAGGTAGGCAACGTAGATGCGCAGCGAGGTCGAAAGATAGGCGATCGCGCCGGCACCCATGCCGAGCAGCAGCGAGTGCAGTATGATCTGGACGTTGGTCGTGATGTAAGGCATCAGCAGGGCGGCGCCGCCGCCGAGCATCGCACCGGCCGCGACGACGCCGACGAAGAAACGGTTGTGCCACCGCTGGTACGGAAAATATGCCTTGTTGCGAATCTGCTCGAAGCGCCTGAGCAGGCGCCAGCGCGCGAACGAGATCAGGCACAGCAGCGCAAACCAGCCCGCGACCCATAGCTCGCGGCCCTGGATCGACAATTCGACCCAGGCCAGCACCGCCGCGACCGCGGCGACCAGCAGCGTAATCAACGTGCCGAGGGTGAAGCGGCTGTAGAGGAAGGCCACGAGTTCCTGCTGCTGCAGGTGGTGGCTGCTCACCGGATGATGGTCGAGATCCATGCCAGGCGCCGGGGTAGTCTAGGTTGGAAACTACTTCTGTAATATAGTGCGCTCACGAGTGTATAGGATCACGAGAGTCATGAGCAACACGCAGGACATGGTGCAATGGTTTCGCGCGGCGGCGCCCTACATCAGGGCGCACCGCGAGCGAACCTTCGTCATCCTGGTCGCCGACGACGTCATCCTGTCCGAGCGCTTCGTCGGGCTGACGCACGATATCGCCCTGCTCCACCACCTCGGCATCAAGCTGGTGCTGCTGCACAGCAGCCGCCGCAGCATCGACGCGCATCTCGCGCGCCAGGGCATCGAACCGCGCTTTCACCACCACGTGCGCGTTACCGACGCCGAGGCCCTGCCCTGCGTCGTGCAAGCCATCAACGAGGTCCGGACCCGTTTCGAATCGCACCTGTCGATGGGCTTGCCGAACACGCCGATGTCGGGTTCCGAGATATCGCTGGTCAGCGGCAATTTCGTCACCGGCATGCCGCTCGGCGTCATCGACGGCGTCGACATGCAGCATTCGGGCAAGGTGCGCGCCATCCGCCACGGCGCGATTCTCGAGCTGCTCGCGCAAAACCACGTGGTCTTGCTGTCCAACCTCGGCTACTCGCGCACCGGCGAGGTTTTCAACCTGCCGGCCGAGGAACTCGCCGGCGAGGTCGCGCGCGCGCTCGCGGCGGACAAGCTGATCTACGCGATGGCCGAATTCGGCGACGACGGCGCGTTGGGCAACACCCTGTCGACGCGCGACTGCGAGACGCTGATCGACGCGCCGGACCTGTCGGACGAGATCAAAAACCTGCTGCGCCAGGCGGTCTACGCGATCCAGGGCGGCGTGCGGCGCGTGCATCTGTTCGACCAGCGCGCCGACGGCGGCCTGCTGCTCGAGCTGTTTACCCGCGACGGCCACGGCAGCATGGTCACCAACCTGTTCTACGAGGGCATTCGCGAAGCGACGATCGACGATATCGGCGGTATCTTACAGCTGATCAAACCACTCGAATCAAATGGCACGCTACTGCCGCGCTCGCGCGAACAGATCGAACTCGAGATCGGCCATTTCCAGGTCATCGACAAGGACGGCATGATCGTCGGCTGCATCGCCTGCATTCCCGACCGCGCCGCCGGGGTCGCCGAGGTTGCCTGTCTCGCAGTGCACGACGACTACCGCAACGCCGGCCTCGGCGGCGAACTGCTCGAGCGCGTCGAGGGGCGCGCGGCGGCCGCCGGCCTGCGCCGGCTCTACACGCTGACGACGCGCAGCTCGCACTGGTTTCTCGAGCACGGTTTCGCCGAGGATGCCGGCTTCGAACTGCCGGCAGCGAAACGCGCGAGCTATAATCCCGGGCGGGGTTCCAAGATCCTGTCGAAGTCGATCTGATGCCATACGATCTGAGTAACTATCTCGTCATCGGCGTATCGTCGCGCGCGCTGTTCGACCTGAACCGCGAAAACGAGATCTTCGAACAACAGGGTCTCGAGGCTTACTGCCAGTACCAGCTCGAACACGAGAACGACGTGCTCAAGCCGGGCACCGGCTTCGCCCTGATCGACGCGATCCTGCGCATCAACCGGATCGAACCCGGGGTGCGCCGCACCGAGGTCGTCATCGTCTCGCGCAACTCGGCCGATACCAGCCTGCGCATCTCCAACTCGATCGATCACTACCATCTCGATATCACCCGCGCGGCGTTCACCGGCGGCGAACCGGTGGCGAAGTATCTGAACGCCTTCGACGTCGATCTGTTTCTGTCGGCGACCGAGGAGGACGTGCAGGCGGCGGTCGAGTCCGGCGTCGCCGCCGGCCTGATCTACGACGGCCCGCGGCGCGAACGCGCCGACCCGCTGGAACAGATTCGCATCGCCTTCGACGGCGACGCGGTGCTGTTTTCCAAGGAATCGGAGATGATTTACCAGAACCAGGGGCTCGAGGCCTTCATCGCGCACGAAAAGCAGAACGCGCAGCAACCGCTGCCGGAGGGGCCCTTCGCCAAGCTGCTCAAGATCCTGTCCTACCTGCAGTTCGACCTCAAGCGCAAGGCCGGGCTCGACAAGCCGCCGATCCGCACCGCGCTGGTCACGGCGCGCAACAGCCCGGCGCACGAGCGCGTCATCCGCACGCTACGCACCTGGAACGTCCGAATCGACGAAACTTTTTTTCTCGGCGGGGTGCCGAAGCACAAGATCCTCGAATCCTTTTCGCCGCACATCTTCTTCGACGATCAGCACCTGCATTGCGAGGGGGCCGCGCCGGTGGTGCCGACGGCGCGGGTGCCTTATCTGAAGGATTCGGTCGAAGGCGAGCCGGAGACGGGCTGAACGCCGTCGCGGCTCAATCGTCGCGGCGCTGCTTTTCCAGGCGCTCGTGTTTTTCCTGGGCCTCGACCGTCAGCGTCGCGATCGGTCTCGCCTCGAGGCGAAACAGGCCGATCTCCTCGCCGGTATCGTCGCAGTAGCCGTAAGTGCCGTCGGCGACCCTCGACAGCGCGGCATCTATTTTATTGACGAGTTTGCGGTAGCGGTCGCGCGTGCGGAGCTCGAGCGCGGCGTCGGTCTCGAGCGACGCCCGGTCGTTGATGTCGGGCTCCTGCCAGTTTTCTTCTTTCAGGTGCGAAATCGTGTTCTCCGATTCCTGCAGCAACTCCGTGCGCCAGGCCAGCAGTTTGCGCCGGAAGTACTCGAGTTGCGTCGGTGACATATAATCTTCGTCCGGGGATGGCTTGTAGCCCTCGGGCAATTCTATTGTCATTGATTTGCGCTCCAGAAAATGACCAATCAGCGATAAAAGGCGGGCAGTATAGGGACGTTTGTGGCCTTCAGCAAGCATCCCGGAATATTTTTTTACCCACCCGAAATCCCGCGTTTTGCCGGATAGCGGTTATAATCATAGACTTGAAAACCCCGTTTGCCGGAATCCACCCCACAGGCTCCCGATTCGATGTTTCTTATGCGCCTGATCGTCCTGCTCATTATCGTCGCGGTCCTCATGTGGCTGCTGAAGCGCCTGTTTTCACCGGGCCCCGAGCCCGAGCGCCTCGAGGCGAAGAACTCCGAAAATATGCGCCAGTGCAAATACTGCGGCGTGCATGTCCCCGAATCCTCGATCGTCATCCGCGATGAAGAAACCTACTGCAGCGCCGAACATGCAGAGCTTGACCGGTCGTAGCTCGTTCGACAGCGGCTACAAGCCGCGAACGACGAACTGGACCCCGGTACGCCTGCTCAACGTCTACCGCCTCGGGCTGGCGTCGATCTTCTTCAGCCAGAGCTTCGTCCGGCAATCGCCGCTGATCAACATCGTCGACCTGACCCTGTATTCGTGGACCAGCTTCGCCTTCCTGTTGCTGTCGATAATCTGGATCGTCGCGGCCTGGATCGAACGCCGCGGCTTCCAGGCACAGGTCTCGCTGCAGATCTACTGCGACACGATAATCATCATCCTGTTGATGCACGCCTGCGGCGGGATTTCCAGCGGGCTCGGCATGCTGCTGATCATCTCGGTCGCGACCACTGGCCTGTTGACCCAGCAGTCGCTCGCGATCCTGTTCGCGTCGCTGGCGTCGCTCGGCCTGCTCGCGCAGCACATTTATTCGGTCACCAACATTCCCGACTACACCGGCACCTCGACGCAGGTCGGCATCCTCGGCGCCAGCCTGATCGCGACCGCGGTCGTGACCCACAACCTGATCATGCGCGTGCGCTCGAGCGAGCAGCTGGTGCAGCAGCGCGAACGCGACGTCGCGCTGCTGTCGGCGCTCAACCAGGAAGTCATCGAAAACCTGCAGGCCGGCGTGATCGTGCTCAATCGCAACGACCGCATCCGCCACATCAACCAGGCGGCGCTGGACTTGCTGCACCTGCCGGGCGAGCGGACGATCTCGCTGGCCGACGATTGCCCGCGGCTGCAGACGGCGCTGGAAGCCTGGCGGCTGGCCGGCGAGGACGAGCGGACGTTGCTGCCGTCGGCGACCGGGATCGAAAGCATCCAGGTCAGCTTCCGCCGCCTGCAGGGCCAGGAAAAGGCCAATACGCTGATCTTCCTGAACGACGTCTCGTCGATCCGCGACAGCATGCAGCAGGCCAAGCTCGCCGCGCTCGGGCATTTGACGGCGAGCATCGCGCACGAGATCCGCAACCCGCTGGGCGCGATCTCCTATGCCGCCGAACTGCTGCACGAAAACGACCAGATCGAGCAATCCGAGCAACGCATGGTCGAAATCATCAACCAGCACACCGCGCGCATCAACCACATCATCGAGGATATTCTCAAGATCTCGCGCGGCAACCCGACGGTCCGCGAGGGCATCGATCTCGAAGCCTGGTTACCGCGATTCGTCGACGATTTTTGCCAGTCCGGACTGGCCCGTCCCGACCAGTACGCGGTCGAAATCGAGACCGGCGCCGCGGCGATCGAATTCGATTCCGGCCACCTCGCGCAAATCCTCACCAACCTCTGCACCAACGCTCTGGTTCACGGCGTCGCCGACGGATCGATTACGATTCGTGTCGCCGCGGTCGACAATTTTCACACCCGGATCGAGATTGCCGACCGCGGGCCGGGCATCGACGCCGACGCGCTCGACAAGATCTTCGAGCCCTTTTACACGACCAGCCACCAGGGATCGGGGCTCGGTCTCTACATCGTCGGGCAATTGTGCGAACTCAACAACGCATCGATCTCGGCGCGCATCAACGAGCACAACGGCACCAGTTTCGTGCTGCGCGCGGTCAGCGCCGAAATCGAGCAACCGCGGCGAGCCGCGTCGTGACCCGGCAACGGGTACTGATCGTCGACGACGAGCCGGACATTCGCGAGCTGCTCGAAATTACGCTGTCGCGCATGGGACTGGAGACGCGCAGCGCCGAGGACTACAGCCATGCGACGCGGCTGTTGCTCGAGGAATCCTTCGACCTGTGCCTGACCGACATGAAGCTGCCGGACGGCGACGGCATCGCGCTGGTCGAACACATCCAGCAGCATTGCCCCGACACGCCCACCGCGGTGATCACCGCGCACGGCAGCATCGATCTCGCGATCAGGGCGATGAAGTGCGGCGCCTTCGATTTCGTCTCCAAGCCGGTTTCGCTCGAGACCCTGCGCAACCTGGTCGAGAAGGCGCTGACGCTGCCTCGTCCGACGCAGCAGGAGCCCGGCACCGACGACGCGCAGTTCCGGATCGTCGGCGAGGCGCCGGCGATGGTCGAGCTCAAGCGCTCGATCTCGAAGTTCGCGCGCAGCCAGGCGCCGGTCTTCATCCGCGGCGCGTCGGGCACCGGCAAGGAGCTGGTTGCCCGCCAGATTCACCTGCAGGGATCGCGCGCCGAGGCGCCTTTCGTCGCCGTCAATTGCGGCGCGATCCCGTCGGAGTTGATGGAAAGCGAGTTTTTCGGTCACTTGAAGGGCAGCTTTACCGGCGCGACCAGCGACAACGAGGGCCTGTTCAGGGCGGCCCACGGCGGCACGCTGTTCCTCGACGAAATCGCCGACCTGCCGCTCGCGATGCAGGTCAAGCTGCTGCGCGTAATCCAGGAGAAATCGATTCGCCCGGTCGGCGCGCAGCAGGAGACACCGATCGACGTGCGCATCATCAGCGCGTCGCACCGGGACCTCGATGCGATGGTCAGGGCCGGCGATTTCCGCCAGGACCTCTACTACCGGATCAACGTCATCGGCGTCGGCGTGCCGACGCTGGCCGAGCGCGCGAGCGACATACCGATGCTGAGCGCGTACCTGATCGGGCGCCACAACCGCGAATTCGGCAGCCACATCGAGATCTCCGCCGCGGCGCTCGACCTGCTCGCGCAATATCCGTTCCCCGGCAACGTGCGCGAACTCGAAAACATCCTCGAGCGCGCGCTGGCGCTGTGCGAAGGCGACCGTATCGAGTCCGCCGACCTGCAGCTGCCGGACGCGAGCGCCGCCGGCGCCGCGCCCGCCGCGAGCCTCGGCGAACTGACGCAGAACCTCGAAAAGGAACAAATCATGAGCGCACTCGAGGACCACCGCTGGAACCAGTCGGCGGCCGCGCGCGCGCTCGGCATCACGTTGCGCCAACTGCGCTACCGGATCGACAAGCTGAAGCTGAAAAAGGGCTGATACGCGGCTATTCGTGACAATCGCTGTCAGGAGTTGACAATTTTGTCAAACTATTACGGCGGCTTATCCTGCCTCCACACCGCCCATTTATACAAGTGATTGATTTTGCTGCGTAAATAGTTAACAGCAGTGTTTGGCACCGGGCTTGCATTCTATTCTCCCAAGAAACGGCTTTGGTCGGTTTCTAAGTCGATTTTAAGGTTTTTTGACAAGAGGAAACTCAAATGAGAAAAGTACAATCCGGTTTTACGCTGATTGAATTGATGATCGTGGTCGCCATCATCGGCATCCTGGCCGCTATCGCGATTCCGCAATACGCCGACTACACCCAGCGTACCAAGGTCGCGGGCGCGGTTGCGGGCTTGGCGACTTACAAGACGACGGTTGCCCTGTGTATCCAGGATCTGGGCGTTGCTACTGGCTGCGCCGATGGTACCAACGGTATCCCGGCTGGGTTCGCCGCCGACGGCGGCGCTACCATCAACTATGTTGATGCCGTCGACGTTGTCGATGGCGAAATCCAGATGACAAGCACCGCGGTCAACACCGCCGGTGCCAATCTGGCGATTACTATGACCCCGGCTGCGGGTGCAGGCGCTGCCGCTATACAATGGACCCTGACCGGTTCCGGTTGCTCGACCCCCGGTCGTTCGATCAAGTGCTCGGGTAGCTAGTATCGCATTTGCGTAGCACTGTTTGCACAACAACTGAAACGGGCCCCAGGGTCCGTTTCTTTTTCCGGCGGTGTTTCGTGTCGGCATGATTGCTGCCTGGTTCCCCGGTTATTCGCCGGTCGCCCCGGCACTATCGGCGTCGGAATCGGAGCCCGGGCCTCGGCTCCCGGCTCGACCGGAACACCCGGAAACGAATACTCCGCTGCGAAAGAGGTACCGAGACGTGAAACAGCGACAATCCGGATTTACCCTGATCGAGCTAATGATCGTCGTCGCCATCATCGGCATCCTGGCCGCGATTGCGATACCCCAGTACTCGGATTACATCCAACGGACCAAACTGGCTTCCGCGCTTGCCGGCGTCTCTGTCTACAAGGTGACGATCGGCCTCTGTTACGAGGACCTCGGCGTCATGGCAGGATGCAATCACAACACCAACGGCATTCCCGACGAGATAACCGCCGACAACGGCGCGACCATCACTTATGTCGATTCGGTTTCGGTTAACGATGGCGTGATAACGTTGTTTTCCACCGGAATCGCTACCGGAACGACCAAGCTCAACCTGACTATGACGCCAGCGATATCGATGCCAACCCGAACCATCAGCTGGAATATGGCCGGCAACGGCTGCTCGACCCCCGGGCGCTCCCTCAACTGCAGCAACAATTAACGCCGCTCGCCGCGATCACGGAAGCCCTCACGGGGCCCGTTTTTGCGCTCCCCGGACAGGCTCGGGAAGGAGTCGTCGAAGGCGCTCTGCGCGCTTCAAGCTCTGATTTAAGCATGGTTGTTAAGCGCATGATTTAGAACATATTTCACAATTCGGCGCGCGCGGCTTGAGCGGCCGTATTTTTGCGCCTATAGTCAGTTGCCAGAATCTCCAACAATCCCGCGAATCTGTAATATACTCATTTCATTCGGGTTAAACCCTCTCCAGACCGAACGTCGTTCCCTATGGCCGCAACCAATATGAATTTGACCGGAATTGCGCGCAAGCTCGTGATGGACAAGCATCTCGACGAGGGCGCGGCGGTGCAGGCGGTCGAAGCGGCCAACAAGGAGGGGGTGCAGCTGACCAGCTATCTGGTCACCAACAAGATCGTACCGTCGAGCGTCATCGCGATGATCTCGTCGCAGGAATTCGGCCTGCCGGTGTTCGACCTGACGGTCATGGATGCCGAGATGGCGGCGTTTGCGCTGGTCGAGGAAAAACTGATCGCCAAGCTCAACGCCGCGCCCCTGTTCAAGCGCGGCAACAAGCTGTTCGTCGCGATCTCGAGCCCGACCAATACCCAGGCGCTCGACGAGTTCAAGTTCGCCACCGGGCTGTCGACCGAGGCGGTGCTGGTGCAGGAAGACCAGCTCACGGACTTCATCGAGCAAGGCACCAGCGCGATGGACACCGCGATGGACGACATGCTCGACGACGATCTCGAGAATCTCGATATCGGCGCCGAGGAAGAGGAGGAAAAAGGGCCGACCGCGGCCGACGCCGAAGACGCGCCGGTCGTCAAGTACGTCAACAAGATCCTGCTCGACGCGATCAACAAGGGCGCATCGGACATCCACTTCGAACCCTACGAGAAGAAGTACCGGATCCGCTACCGGATCGACGGCATCCTGCAGGAAATCGCGTCGCCGCCGATCAACATCGCCGCCAAGCTGACCGCGCGCGTCAAGGTCATGTCGCGGATGGACATCTCCGAACGGCGGGTGCCGCAGGACGGCCGCATCAAGCTCAAGCTGTCGAAGAAACGCGCAATCGATTTCCGCGTCAACACCTGCCCGACGCTGTTCGGCGAGAAGGTCGTGTTGCGGATACTCGACCCGGGCAGCGCCAAGCTCGGCATCGACGCGCTCGGCTACGAGCCCGACCAGAAAGAACTCTACATGAAGGCGCTGGCCAATCCCTACGGCATGATCCTGGTCACCGGCCCGACCGGCAGCGGTAAGACGGTCTCGCTGTATACCGGCATCAACATCCTCAACAAGCCGGAAACCAATATTTCCACCGCCGAGGATCCGGCCGAAATCAATCTCGAGGGAATCAACCAGGTCAACGTCAACGACAAGGTCGGGCTGACCTTCGCCGAGGCGCTCAAGGCTTTCCTGCGCCAGGACCCGGACGTGATCATGGTCGGCGAGATCCGCGATATCGAGACCGCCAACATCGCGATCAAGGCGGCGCAAACCGGCCACCTGGTGCTGTCGACGCTGCACACCAACGACGCGCCGCAAACGCTGACGCGCCTGATGAACATGGGCGTGCCGGCGTTCAACATCGCGACCTCGGTCAGCCTGATAATCGCCCAGCGCCTCGGCCGCCGGCTGTGTCCCGAGTGCAAGACGCTCGACGACTTGCCCAAGGACGTGCTGGTGAGGGAGGGCTTCAAGAAGGAAGATCTGGCCGAGGATCTCAAGATTTACAAGGCCGTCGGCTGCGACAAGTGCGTCGGCGGCTACAAGGGCCGCGTCGGCATCTACCAGGTCATGACGATCTCCGAGGAAATGGGCCGCCTGATCATGAGCGGCGCCAATTCGATCGACCTGGCCGACCAGGCGGCCAAGGAAGGCATCGACGACCTGCGCCGCTCGGCCCTGAAAAAAGTCATGCAAGGCATGATCAGCCTGGAAGAAGCAAACCGCGTTACGAAGGATTAAATCATGGCAGCAAAAGCAGCGACCGCTGAAAAAGTCGAGTTTCTCTACGAGGGCACCAATCGCGGCGGCTCCAAGGTCAAGGGCGAAATCTACGCGCTCAGCGACACCCTCGCCAAGAGCGAGCTGCGCAAGCAGGGAATCAATCCGCTGCGGGTCAAGAAAAAGCCGAAGCCGCTGTTCGGCGGCGCGGCCAAGATCAAGCCCGCCGACATCGCGATCTTCGCGCGCCAGATGGCGACCATGATGCAGGCCGGCGTGCCGCTGGTGCAATCCTTCGAAATCATCGGCCAGGGTAACGAGAACCCGGCGATGCAAAAGCTCATTTTCGCCATCAAGACCGAGGTCGAGGGCGGCGTATCGCTGGCCGAGGCCCTGGCCAAGCAGCCGCTTTACTTCGATCAACTGTTCGTCAACCTGGTCAACGCCGGCGAGCAATCCGGCGCGCTCGAGACCATGCTCGACAAGCTCGCGACCTACAAGGAAAAGACCGAGGCGCTGAAAGCCAAGGTCAAGAAAGCGCTGTTTTACCCGATCGCGGTGATGGTCGTCGCCTTCATCGTGACCGTGATATTGCTGGTCTTCGTCGTGCCGCAGTTCCAGGACCTGTTCGAATCCTTCGGCGCGGACCTGCCGGCGCTGACGCTGTTCGTCATCGGCCTGTCCGACTTCATGCAGCAATGGTGGTACGTCATCGCCGGCGCGATTGCCGGCGCGGTCTGGTTACTGCTCCACCTGAAGAAAACCTCGCCCAAGGTGCAGATGGCTTTCGACCGCGTTGCCCTGCGCGCGCCGGTCCTCGGCGATATCACGACCAAATCCGCAATCGCGCGTTTCTCGCGCACCCTCGAGACGATGTCGACCGCCGGCGTGCCGCTGGTCGAGGCGATGGATTCGGTGGCCGGCGCCTGCGGCAATATCATTTACCACGACGCCAGCCTGAAGATCCGGGACGAGGTCTCGCAGGGCACGCAATTGCAGACCTCGATGCGCAACACCGGCCTGTTCCCCAACATGGCGATCCAGATGGTTTCGATCGGCGAGGAAGCCGGTTCGCTCGACGCGATGCTGGCCAAGGTCGCCGATTTCTACGAGACCGAGGTCGACAACGCGGTCGACGCGCTGACCTCGCTGCTCGAGCCCATCATCATGGCCGTGCTCGGCGTCCTCGTCGGCGGCCTGATCATCGCGATGTACCTGCCGATCTTCAAACTGGGTTCGGTCGTCTAAGCGGAAGGGTCGGTCAGGACGGATTCTTGATCCAGCAGACGCTCTCCCTGTTCGAGCAATTTCCGGCCTTTTATCTCGCGAGCCTGTTCGTCGTCGGGCTCGCGGTCGGCAGCTTCCTCAACGTCGTCATCTATCGCCTGCCGATCATGATGCAGCGCGAGTGGCGCAGCGACTGCCTCGAGTTTCTCGAGCAGGCCGATAGCAACGCCAGCGAGCGCTTCGATCTGGCCTACCCGCCGTCGCGTTGCGGGCACTGCGGTCACCGCATCACCGTGCTCGAGAATATCCCGTTGCTCAGCTACGTCGCGCTCGGCGGAAAATGCGCCGGCTGCAAGGCTCCGATCTCGTTGCAATACCCGCTGGTCGAGTTGTTTACCGGCCTCGTTTCGGTCGTCGTCGGCTGGCGCTTCGGGGTCAGCCTGGAGGCCCTGGCGGCGCTGGCACTGAGCTGGAGCCTGATCGCCGCCGCGGGCATCGACATCGGTCACAAGCTGCTGCCCGACAACATCACCCTGCCGTTGCTGTGGCTCGGCATCCTGCTCGCGCTCGGCGACGTGTTCGTTTCGCTCGAGGACAGCGTCATCGGCGCCGCGGCGGGTTACCTGAGCCTGTGGAGCGTGTTCATGCTGTTCAAGCTCGTGACCGGCAAGGAAGGCATGGGTTACGGCGATTTCAAACTGCTGGCCGCGCTCGGCGCCTGGACCGGCTGGGACATGCTGCTCGTGATCGTGCTGTCGTCGTCGGTGGTCGGTGCGGTGGTCGGAATCACGATGATCCTGCTCAAGCTCAACGAGCGCGGCACGCAGATCCCGTTCGGCCCCTACCTCGCCGCGGCCGGCTGGATCACGCTGCTGTGGGGCGAATCGCTGCTGCGCTCCTACTTCGCCCTGTTCGGGCTGTAGGCGGTAGAGCCGTGTTCGCGGTCGGGCTGACGGGGGGCATCGCATCGGGCAAGACGACGATCAGCGACCTGTTCGCAAAACGCGGCGTGCCGGTAATCGATACCGACGTCATCAGCCGCGGTCTGCTCGAACCGGGCGAGCAGGCGTATGCCCAGGTTCGCGCGCACTTCGGTGACGACATCGTCGATGCCGACGGCCGGATTCGACGTGCCCGCCTGCGCGAGATCGTGTTCAACGATCGGCGCGAAAAGACCTGGCTCGAAACCATGCTGCATCCGCTGATCTACCAGCGCAGTCTCGATACCATTCGTCGACACAAGCGCGACGCCTACGTGCTGGTCGTGATCCCGCTGCTGTTTGAGACCAATTTCCAGCCGCTGGTCGATCGCATCCTGGTCGTCGATTGCCCGGCCGCGGTGCAAATCGAGCGGCTGATCGCGCGCGACGGGATCGACGCCGACCTGGCCCGCAAGATGATCGCGCAGCAAATGTCCAACGAGCAGCGCATCGCCCGCGCCCACGATCTGATCGACAATAGCCGCGACGGCATCGATCTCGACGCCGAGGTCGAGCGGCTGCACCGGAAATACCACGCGCTGGCAAGCGCCTAGTGCACGGGCACCCGTTTCCGGCAAGCGCCAGAACGATGAGTTTTCCGCTATAATTGCCGGGTTTTTCCCATAGTTTTTTGCAATGTCGGCGAAATACCGGACTTTCGAGCAGCCGCTGAACGAACGCATTCGCATGTGTTTGCGCGTCGAGACGCTGATGAAACGCTATCACTATTTCGA